>NZ_JBHVGU010000013.1:28607-126711 GCF_042800575.1 Streptomyces sp. NPDC057616 | reverse complement strand
TACCCGGTCGCTCCGTTGCGATGGTGCCCCGCCGGCGGTGCGGCTCCTTAATTACCTCCCGTACTACCTTGCTGCTTTACATTCCGTTCTTTAACTTCTTCCCCCCTCCCCCCCCCGCCCCCGGCGCCGTGGCCTGCCACTCCCCCACCGGCGAACTGCGCGAGCGCATCGTGCTGCCGGTCGGATACCCCACCAGCTGCGCCTTCGGCGGGGCCGGTCTGGGCTACCTGTTCGTGACCTCCGGCTGCCGTCCCGTGAGGCCCGACCGTCGATCCGCGGAGATCGCCCGGGGAGCCGGCTCCCTGTTCCGGCTCACGCCCGGCACCCGCGGACTGCCGACCAACAGGATGGTGATCTCGACATGGCCGCGCTGAACGGCACCACCAGCATCGTCACCGGCGCGGCGCGCGGGATCGGCCGCGCCGTCGCCTCCTGCCTCCATGACCTCGGCAGTCAGGTCGTCGCCGTCGACATCGACGACGCGGTCGCCGCCGACTCGCCCTGGCACCCGGTCGTCGGCGACATCACCGACCCCGCAGTCCACGACGAGTGCCTGAAGGCCGCGGCGGCCCTGCCCGGCACGCTCGGCGTCATGGTCAACTGCGCCTTCGCCGAGGAGCGCGCGCATCTGCTCGACAGCACCGACGAGGGCTGGGATCACACCCTGGCCGTCTCCCTTCGCGCACCGATCGCGCTCAGCCGCCGCTTCGTGGCCGCCCTGGACTCCCGCCCCGGCGCCATCGTCAACGTCACCTCCGTCCACGCGCACGCGGGCCTGCCCGGCTTCGGCGCGTACGCCACGGCCAAGGCGGGCCTGACGGCGTTCACCCGCACCGCGGCGGTCGAGTGGGGCCCGCTCGGAGTACGGGTCAACGCGGTGGCGCCCGGTTTCGTCGCCGTCGAACGCAACGCCCACGTCTGGCGCGACCCGCGGCTGCTGGACGACGTGGTGGCGCACTACCCGCTGCGCCGGGCCGGCCGGCCGGCGGAGGTCGCACGCTGTGTCGCCTTCCTCGCCGGCCCCGACGCCTCGTTCGTCACCGGAGCGGTCCTCCCCGTGGACGGCGGACTGCTCGCCCGGCTTCCGGAGGAAGATCGCTCATGACCGAACCGGTTCTCCAAGTCCGAGACCTCACCACCCACTTCACCACCGAGCGCGGTGTCGTCCGGGCGGTGGGCGGCGTGTCCTTCGACGTCCGGGCCGGCGAGACGCTCGCTCTGGTCGGCGAGTCCGGCTCGGGCAAGTCCGTGACCGCCATGTCCTTGATGCGCATCGTCAGGTCGCCGGGGCGCGTCGTGTCCGGCGAGGTGATCTACCGCGGACGCGACCTGCTCACGCTCTCCGACCGGGAGATGCGCGAGGTGCGCGGGGCCGGCATCAGCATGATCTTCCAGGATCCGATGTCGTCGCTGAATCCGGTGATGCGGGTGCGTGACCAGCTCGTCGAGGCGATGCTCGCGCACGGCAAGTTCACCGGGGCGCAGGCCCGCTCCCGCGCCCTCGACCTCATGGAACGCGTCGGCATCCCCGATCCGGATGCCAGGCTGACGGACTACCCCCACGCCTTCTCCGGCGGGATGCGCCAGCGCGTGATGATCGCGATGGCCCTCGCCAACGAGCCGGACGTCATCGTCGCCGACGAACCGACGACGGCGCTCGACGTCACCATCCAGGCGCAGATCCTCGAACTGCTGGCCGAGCTCAATCGCGACCTGGGCACGGCCATCGTGCTCATCACGCACAATCTCGGCGTGGTGGCGCGCTCCTGCCGGCGGGTGGCCGTGATGTACGGCGGACGGATCGTCGAACAGGCGCCGGTCGACGAGCTGTTCGCCCGGCCCCGGCACCCCTACACCCGGGCACTCCTGGCCGCGACGCCGCATCTCGCCACGCCCCGGCAGCTGCCCCTGCGGCCCATCGAAGGCCGGCCGCCCAACCTCGTGGCCCCCGTCCCGGGCTGTGCCTTCGCGCCGCGCTGCGAGGCCGCGGAGGACCGCTGCCACACCGAGCAGCCTCCCGTCTTCCGGCAGGAGAACCGCCACCGGGAATGGGCCTGCTGGGTCTCCGGTGCGGACGGCGTGCTCCCGCCACCGCCCCCGGCGGCTCCGATCACGGACCCCCTCGTCGAACGCGGCGTCCAGAAGCCGCTGTTGAGCGTGCGGGATCTGGTGAAGACGTTCCCGGTGAAGCGACGGACCGGATCACTGCGTCGCAGGACCGTCCAGGTCAGCGCGGTCGACGGCATCGACTTCTCGATCGCGCCCGGTGAGACGCTCGGCCTGGTGGGCGAGTCGGGGTGCGGGAAGTCGACCCTCGCCAAGGCCCTGCTGGGCATCCACCCGGCGACGTCGGGAGCCATCCAGTTCGACGGCCGGGACGTGGGAGTCCTGCGCGGCGGCGACCTGCGGTGGTACCGCGGCCAGACCCAGCTGGTCTTCCAGGACCCGATGTCCTCGCTCAACCCGCGCCTGACCGTCGCGGACGCCGTGGGCGAACCCCTCCTGGTGCACGGGCTCGCCCGCGGCGCCGAGGTGAAGCGCCGCGTGGCGGAACTCCTCGAACTGGTCGGCCTGGACCCGCAGGCGGCGTCGCGCTACCCGCACGAGTTCTCCGGCGGTCAGCGGCAGCGCGTCGTCATCGCCCGCGCTCTCGCGGTCAACCCCCGCCTGCTGGTGTGCGACGAGGCGGTGGCCGCCCTCGACGTGTCGCTGCAGGCCCAGATCGTGAACCTGCTCCAGGATCTGCAGCGGCGCCTGGGACTGGCCTACCTCTTCATCGGGCACGACCTCGCGACCGTCCGGCACATCTCGCACCGGATCATGGTCATGCACCTCGGTCACATCGTCGAGTCGGGACCCTCCGATGAGATCACGGCCCGGCCGCAACACCCTTACACCGCAAGCCTGTTGTCGGCGGTGCCCGAGCCCGACCCGCAGCGCGAGCGGGCACGCGAGCGCATCGTCCTGACCGGCGACGTACCCAGCCCGATCAGTCCCCCGCCCGCCTGCCGGTTCCACACCCGCTGCCCCATCGGTCCCAGGGCCAACCCCGAGCGGACCATCTGCGCCACCGAACGCCCGCCTCTGACCGAGGTGGCCCCCGGCCGCTACGCCGCCTGCCACTTCCCCGGCGAGCTGAGCGGCAGCGGTCTCGGTGCGACGCGGACCTCCGTCCTCGCCCCCTCGGGAGAGACATCATGAAGGCGTCCACCGCCGTCCGCGCGATCCGGGACACACGGCTCGTGGCGATCCTGCGGGGCTCCAGCACCGACCGCCTGGTGGCGGCGGCGGGGCTCCTCGTCGAGGAGGGCGTACGAGTGCTGGAGTTCCCGCTCACCGGTCCGGGCGCACCCGATGCCCTGCGTCGTACCGTCGAGGCCGCCGGCGGGTCCGTGGTGGCCGGCGCGGGCACCGTGCGCACGGTCGACGACGCTCGCCGGGCCCTGGAGGCGGGCGCACACTTCCTGGTGGCACCGAGCCTGTCGGTGCCGGTGATCGAGTACGCGCGGGCCCACGACACCGCGGTGCTGCCGGGCGCGTTCACCCCCACCGAGATCGCCACGGCGCTGGAGGCGGGCGCCGGACTCGTGAAGCTGTTCCCGGCGGCCTCGCACCGACCTGAGTTCCTGCGCCGGCTGCGCGTCCCCCTGCCCGAGGCCGGTGTCGTGCCCACGGGCGGTGTGGGACTCGACGACGCGGCCGCCTGGCTGGCAGCCGGCGCCGTCGCCGTGGGGATCGGCTCACCTCTGACCGGCGACACTCTGGAGACCGGGGACCTCGCCCGGCTGCGGGTGCGGGCCCGCGCATGGAAGGCTGCTGTCTCATGACCGTCGACGTGCTGACGTACGGCGAGACGATGGGGCTCTTCGAGAGCGAGCGGATCGGACCGTTGCGGATGGGGGGCCCTATGCGGCTGTCCATGGCCGGGGCCGAGACGACGGTCGCCATCGGCGTCAGCCGGCTCGGCGGCAGTGCCGCCTGGGTGGGCGTCGTCGGCGACGACGAGGTCGGCCGGCTCATCCTCCGCACCCTCCGCGCCGAGCAGGTGCAGACGGACGGTGTGGTCGTCGACCCCCGGACGCCCACCGGTCTGCTGCTCAAGGAGCGGCGCAGCGCCGGCTTCTCCCGCGTGTCCTACTACCGGCGGCACAGCGCCGGCGCCCGGCTCGCTCCGGAGCATGTCCTGCCCGAGCATGTGGCCGAGGCACGGATCGTGCACCTGTCGGGGATCACTCCGGCGCTGTCCGCGAGCGCCCGCCAAGCGGTCTTCCGCGCGCTGGAGTTGGCCGAGGAGGCCGGGCGAACCGTGTGTGTCGACCTCAATTACCGCTCGGCGCTTTGGACTGCGATGGAGGCCCGACCGATACTCATGGAAGTGATCAAGCGGGCCGACATCGTGCTCGCCACCCAGAGAGAGGCCGCCCTCCTGACGAAGCATCCGATGGCCGACCCCTTCGAGGCGGCCGCATCACTCGGCCGGCTCGGGCCCCGGCTCGCCGTCGTCAAGCGCGGCGCCGACGGTGCCGTGGCCTGGGACGACGGCCGCCTGCACGAAGTGCCGCCGCGTCCCGCGCAGACCCTCGACCCGGTGGGCGCGGGCGATTCCTTCGCGGCCGGGCTCCTGGTCGACCTGGCGCGCGGCCGCTCCGCCCAGGAGGCGCTCGACACCGCCGCGGCGGTCGCCGCCGTCAACGTCGCCTGCCCGGGCGACTGGGAGGGACTGCCGTCCCGGGCCGAGATCGACATGGTGCGGGGTGACGATGTACTCCGCTGACACCGACGACCAGGACGCCGCGCGGCGCCCCGACGGCGGCCCGCTGCCCAGCGCCACGCAGCCGCACGGCAGCGGTCTGGAGAGCCTGCGGCGCCGCAACACGGCGCTCGTCGCCAGGACCCTGCTGCACCGCGGGCCGTCGGCACGCTCCGAGATCGTCCATGCCACCGGGCTGAGCGCGACCAGCATGACCAAGATCACCGCGCAGATGGCGCGCGCCCGCATGCTGGTCGAACTGACCGCGGTGGCCGGGGGCAACATGGGGCGCCCCCGGGTGCCCGTGGCCCTCGACACCGCCTACTACCGGTTCGTCGGCATCCACATCGGACTGCGCCGCACCACCGGGGGCCTCCTCGACCTCGCCGGCGACGTCGTGACGGAACACGCCCTCACGCACCGCGGCAGAACGCAGAAGGCGATCCTCAACGAGGCCCGGGAGCTGCGCGACCAGCTCGTCACCGAGGCCGGCGGACCCGAGCGCGTCCTGGGTACCGGCGTGGCCACGGGCGGCCGGGTCGATCCGCACACGGGCGTCGTCGTCGACCACCCCCTGCTCGGCTGGAAGAACGTCCCGCTCGCGCAGGAACTGGGCACCGACGACGGCCGCCCGGTCTTCATCGACAGCAGCGTCCGCGCCATGGCGCTGGCCGAGACCTACCTCAGTGCCGCGCGGCACGCCGGCTCCTCGATCTTCCTGTTCATCGGCAACATCGTCGGCGCCGGCCTGATGGTCGACGGACGTCTCCGCCTCGGTCACGATGCCGCGGCGGGAACCATCGACCACCTTCCGCTCGGGCACACCGCGCAGGGAACGCCGTGCCGCTGCGGACGCACCGACTGCCTCGCCGCGCTGGCCAGCGACGTCGCCGTGCTCGAACGCGCGCGTCAGGCCGGAGTCGTGCCGTCCCACGCCTCCTTCGAGTCCCTCGTCACCAAGTCCCGCTCGGGCAGCGCACAGGCGGCGGCGCTGCTCAGGGAACGGGCGGAGCACGTCGGTACGGCCGCGGGCATCCTGCTGGATCTCATGGACCCCGACCTGCTCGTCCTCGGCGGCGGCCTGCTGCAGACCCCGGAACACCTCGACGCGCTCCGGGCGGCGGCCGCCGCCCGGCTCAGCCGCCCCACCGCGGCCGAACGCATCGTGCCCACCGGCCTCGGCGAAGGGTCCCTCGTTCGCGGATCGGGCAGCCTGCCGCTGCACGCCTTCTTCTCCGACCCCGTACCGATGCTGCCCGTCTAGCCCGGCTGGTCCGTCCAGCCCGTCGGGGCGGTGGCAGGGGACCCCTCCCACCGCGCCGACGGCCGCCGTCCGGCCGCATTCGGCGTGTTCGACGAGCAGGGCCCGCCTCCAGTCGTCCTCGGCGTGGCCGTGCAGCAGGCCGGCAAGGCCCTGCCCGTCGACGGTGGGGTTCAAGTCTCCCGCGGCACGGGTGTGGACGGGCTGTGCGGTGCGAACGTCGTCACCTCTGCCGTTCTCGTTCAAGGCGTAGGTGAAGACGCCGGTGTTGTGCGGGTACTGGCCGGAACGAAGGTGAGTTGCAAGGTCGACGGTTCGGATCAATTCGGCCGGTGGCCGGAATAAATCACGGCCGGTCCGACTCCCGGCACCGGCCGCCGCCGCTACGTTAATATCCACTTGGATACTAACTACGGAGGGACGGTCACCGTATGACCAGCACACTCATCGTCGGCGGCAGCGGCGGGCTGGGGAGTGTCATGGCCCAGCACTTCGCCGACCGCGGCGACGACGTCATCGTCACCAGCAGGGACAAGGCGCGTGCCGAGGCCATCGCCGCGCAGATCGGCGGCAGCACGCGCGGTCTGGCCCTCGACCTCGCCAGGCCGGAGACGATCAGCGCCTCGCTCGCGGACGTGACGGACGTCGACAACGTCGTCATCACCGCGGTCGGCCAAGCGGCCAACACACTGGCCCAGTTCGACATCACGGATGCCGTCTCGGCGGTGACCATGAAGCTCGTCGGCTACGCGGAGACCGTCCGCGTGCTGCGCGAGCGCTTCACCCCGGACGCGTCCGTCGTCCTGTTCGGCGGGCTCGCCAAGGAGCGCCCCTACCCCGGCTCGACCGTCGTCAGTACGTTCAACGCCGGCATCTCGGGTCTGGTCAGGACCCTCGCGATCGAGATCGCCCCGCATCGCGTCAACGCCCTGCACCCGGGCCTGATCGGCGACAGCCCCAAGTGGCGAGATGTCCCCGATCCCCCGCACTCGGCCCAGACGCCGATCGGGCGCCTGGTGACCATGGCCGAAATCGCCGACGCCACCGCGTTCCTGCTCCACAACACCGGAGTCAACGCGCACGACCTGCACATGGACGGCGGTCTGCTGGCCACCTGACCGGCGGAGCGCGTCGGCAGAGCGTGCTGGTGGATCAAAACTGCCGCCGATCAGCAGTTGGAGGCGGCTCAGGCGGTTCCCGGTCTCCGTGCCCGGCACCGGTTGCAGCATGAGAAGTCGCTGCCGGGACTGCGGGCTGGCGAGGACGACACAGTCCAGGTCGAGGCGTCCCACATGCTCGTTGAACACGGACTTCGTCGAGCAGTGCAGCGTCGACACCCTGTGCTGATCCCACATCCGGGCGAACTCCGCGCTTGCTTCCCGGAGTTCGGAGACCAGGTTCGTGGCAGCGGCATCGTGGCCGCGCTGGGCGACCGTGGCTCTCAGGTCCGCCACGTACGACAGGCTGGTCGCCTCTTCCTCCTGCGGCGACCCGGAGCGCAGCACGGAACGCCAGTGCGCGGAGGTGAACCAGTGCCAGGCCAGGTTCCTGTCGTGGCCGGGCCGCTCGGCGAACATGCCGAACAGGGCGATGTTCAAAGGGTTCTGTGCCACGACGTTGGAGAGGTCGTCGGAGATGAGCGCGGGTGTCGTGGCCGCCAGAGCGTCCAGTGTGTACTTCAGCCCTGGGTCGACGTAGTCCGCGGCCTCGGCGGGCGCCGGTGGCGCCTGCCCGGCCAGCAGATACAGATGGTGCCGCTCGTCGGGTGTCAGCCGCAGGGCGGTCACGAGGCTCGCGAGGATCGAGGCCGACGGCCGAGGACCGCGTGCCTGCTCGAGGCTCTCGTAGTAGGCCGTGGACATGTTGGCCATCGCCGCCACCTCGTCGCGGCGCAGCCCGGGCGTCCGGCGCCGGGCGCGCGGCGCGAGGCCCAACTCCTCGGGGCGCAGGGCCTCTCGGCGACGGCGGAGGAAGTCGCCCAGCTGGATCCGGTCCGTCACCTGGGTCCCCGGGGTGGGCCTCCGGTCCGCGTCCACGCCGGCGAGCAATTCGCGGGCCGCATCGAGAGATTGCGTCATGAGGTGCATCGTCGCACTCGAGCTCGCACGCATGCACACGGGCTGAACGCGCCCTCGCACGACGCACGGCACGACGCCCGTTTCATCCACCGCTCGTCACTACGTGGCTGAGCTGTTTCTCCGCCAACGACGCACACCTACGGTCCCGTTGAGACCGGATGGTCTTCCACGAGACGAAAGAGGAAGCATGCACATCACGACCCCCGTCGTCCTTGTCCACGGTTTCTGGCACGGAAGCTGGTGCTGGAGCCTGGTGGGTGAGCAACTCGCGAGCCGCGGAATCGCCTCGGTCGCCGTGGATCTCGACGGACATGGGCTCAAGAGCCGCTCGCCGCAAACTCGATGGCGGCGGCCGTTCGACTCCGGTGCCTTCGCCACCGAACCCTCGCCGATGGCCGGGATCACGGCGTCCTCCGCGGCCGAGGGCCTGGTCGAGCAGGTGCGGCGGATCGGGAACGGCCGGCCGTGCCTGGTGGTGGCGCACAGCATGGGCGGCACGGTGGCGACGGCCGCGGCCGAGCTGGCGCCGGAACTGTTCGCCGAGCTCATGTACGTGGCGGCGTTCGCCCCGGTCGGTGGGATGCCGGCGGCGCAGTACATCAACATGCCGGAGAACGTCGGGGAACTGGTGGCGAGCGGGCTTTCGGCGGACCCGGCCGCGGTCGGTGCGCTGCGCTACGACACGGGCGACAGGGACCGTAGAGCCGTGATCCGCGAGGCGTTCTACAACGACGACGTCGACGAGGCGACCGCCGAGGCCGCGATCTCCCTGCTGACCGCCGACGCACCGGCGGGCATCGCCCTCGAACCGATCAAGGTGACCGCTGGACGGTACGGCTCGATCCCGCACGGCTACGTCGTCTGCACCCGGGACAACGCGATACGGCCTGCGCTGCAGCGCCTCATGGTCCACGAGATCGACGCCGTCTCGGCCCGGCCGACGACGGTCGTGGAAATCGACTCCTCGCACTCACCGTTCCTCTCCCACCCGGCCGCCCTCGCGGACGTCGTCCAGGCGGCACACGCGGCCCTCCGCCGACCCGACCGGGCGGAGACCGCCGGGGTCTGACGCGGCCTGACACCCGTGCCCATTGCTGCCCCGAAGGGACCGCCTTTCCCCATGCCGAGCCAGACGACACAAGCCGCCGCGCACAGGACGCTCGTCCTGCGGTTGCTGCGGAAGCACGGTCCTTTGACCCGGGGCGAGTTGGCACCTCTGTGCGGCCTGTCCCGCACAGTGCTGCACGACACCGTGGGCGCGCTCATGGACAGCGGCACCGTGCGCGCCTCGGTGCCGGAGGCGGCGCGGCGCAAGCGGGGCCGCCCTGCGGAGGTCCTGGCCGTGAACCCCGGAACCGGCCTGCTGCTCGGCATCGAATTCGCTCGACGGGCGGTCCGGGTGGCCACGATGGACACGGCACACGGAATCGTCGGCGCCCTGGCGGAGGCACACGGGCCCGACACCCCCTGGCAGACCCGTGTCGACACGGCTTGGCGACTGGCGGACACCTTGACGAGCGGAACGCTGCGATCTGCCGCGCCGAACGGCATCGGTGTCGGGGTGGCCGGCCCTGTCAGTCAGGTTGGCGCGGTCGACCCGGTCAGCCCGCTCGAGCTGACCGGGCCTCAGCCGCCCACTCACAACCCGCTCCCAGCCCTCGTCCGCGAGCGCTTCGGCGCACCGATGCTGATCGACAGCAACGCCCGGCTGGCGGCACTGGCCGAGAGCATCTGGGGCGCCGCCGCCGGTCGGCATGACGTGCTCTACGTGCGGTTGTCGTACGGCGTCGACGGCGGCCTTGTGGTGGCCGGCGCACTCCACCGGGGCGGCCACGGGCGCTCCGCAGAAGTCGGCCACATCACCGTCGAACCGGGCGGCGCACCGTGCGAGTGCGGTGGGACGGGGTGCCTGCAGACGGTCGCCTCGCTCGAGGCCGTACTCGCCGCCTATCGCGCCGCCGGAGGCACGGCCGCGGACGTCCCGGAGCTACTGGCCGCGCTCAGGTCGGGCAACCGTACGGCGCATGCGGTCCTGGAGCAGGTCGGCGCTCACGTCGGCAGGGCGCTCGACGCGGTGAGCCACGCCGTCGGACCTGACATGATCGTCATAGGCGGCGAACTGGCCGACGCCGGCGCGCCCTTGATCGGGTCGATCGAACGCACCCTCAACACACGTACGGTGCACGGCATCGCCGGCCGACCGCTCGTGCGCCCGTCCCGCCTCGGCGACGCCGCCACCGCATTCGGCGCCATCGCCCAACTGATGCCGTAGCCGGGGAGAGCACCACGACCAGGGCTGCAGCTACGCTTCCACCGGCGCAGCGAAGCGGTCCCTGCGGATCTGGCTCAACCCGGCGCACGGACGAGACCTGCTCCGGCTCGGCTACGACCTGTGCTGGGCCACCACGTGGATGGCGGACGCCAATCGGTGGATTGCCCCGGTGCTCGGCCTTCCCGAACTCCCCTTCGTCGACTTCGGGGACGCCCTGCTCCGGGACCGCCCCGACGGAGTTCACTGGAAGACCTCTCCCCTGGTCGGCCTGCGCGAGGATGACTTCCGCACTCTTGCCGACTTCACCCGTTCTCTGGGCACTTCACATGCCACCGGCTGAGCCCGCCCCGGCCCAGAACCTGCTCATCACCCGAACGGCGGCAACCCCTTGCTCTCCAGGTGAGCCAGCAGCGCGTCGAGGCACGCGTCCGCCGTCGCCAGTTCCGTGCGGAAGAACGAGTCCTCACCCAGCGGCCCGCCGCCGACGATGACCATCCACGCCTTTCCGTGTTCCAGCATGCGATCCCCGTCGGCCTTGAACACGGTCGTGACCCCGCGTTCGGCCAGCCACTCCATCAACTCGAACAAGTCCACAGCGGCCCCCCTCGGGCTGGAACATCCCCGGGAGGTCGGCTCACTTCGGGGCGCGATCGGGAGGGCATCGTATGGGACAGGCTCCAGTCCTGTCCGTGGTTTCTGGTGCGGGTGGTTCGGGTGGGTTCAGGCGTTGGGCAGCCCATGGTGTGTGTGGATACGATGCTCAGCGTCGCATGTGCCTTCCGGTGAGGCCTTTGCGCATTTCGGTCCCGCGGGGGTATTGCTGTGGAAGCTCCAACCGTTGCCTGGCCGGCGCTTGCCGAGACCGACGGCGACCATGTCGGTTGGCAGTTCCGCCAGCCCGGCCTGAAGTCGCGGGCTCTGCCGTTCGCCCTGGTCGCCCTGGTGGCCACGGTGAGCGTGCTGGTGCCCCTCGGCCATGTGCAGTCGTGGCCGGAGTACGCGGTGAGCGTGGCGCTCCTGCTCGCCTGCGCCGGGGCCTTCTTCCTGCCGTGGCAGCGCCTGCCCGCGTGGACCACCGTCCTGGTGCCCCTGCTGTACACCCTTTCCGTCCTGGAACTGATCCTGGCCTCAGGTGTGGCTTCCGGCGTGGGCCTCGTACTGCTCGTCCCGCTGATCTGGTCGGTGCTCTTCCACCGCCGGTGGGAGTCGGCGTGCGTGGTGGTGGCCGTGGTCGCCGTCCAGGCGGTGTCGTCGGTCATCCAGGACGCACCCGATGCGGTGATCGTACGGCGCGTGGTGCTGTGGAGTGTCCTCGGCGCGTTGATCGCGGTGGCCGCCCATGGCCTACGCGACCGGATCAGGGGCTCGCTGACCGCCAACGCGGCACTGCAGGCGGAGGTGTCGCTGACCCGGGAGCGGGACCGTATCGCCGCCGATCTCCGCGACAGCGTCGTACGGAAGATCTTCAACGCCGGGCTGGATCTGCACGGTGCGGCCGCGATGATCGGCGAGGGGCCCGCGCGTGCGCGGCTGATGCACGGTGTGACCGAGCTCGACGAGGCGATCCGCGCCCTGCGGGAGAGCGTGTTCGACCTCGGCGACGAGCCCGACGCCTCGATAGGGGCCTCCGCCCACACCGAGCCCCACGACGGCTGACACCACACATCCACCCATCCACGCATCCACACGCTCACACGCAAGGCGTCCACCTCCGTGTAATTGAACGTTTCAAAATCGGCGACAGGCCGCGCGATCGGCGACTTCCTCGCACGTCAGCACCTTCATCGCCTCACCGCTCAACTACCGCCGCGCCACCTCCCATTGATGCACGACAGGCCGAACAAGCGGCCTACTGATCAGTTCTTGTGAGAAACCTTGACGGCCCATGTGCGTGCACATACCGTCTCCCGGCAGCGACTTTTAACGATTCAAAATCCTTGGCGATCCGAGGCCTTGCTGCCCACCCGAAGGGAGCTCAGCGCGTGCCCGCACAGCGCGTCCCCGCCACTCCTTCCCGCCGTCAGATCGTGTTCGCCGCGTCCGCCGCAGCGGCCGTCGCCGCCCTGCCCTCCCCCCTGGACCCATCCGCGCACGCGGCGCCCTCGGCCTCCCCGGCCGGCTCCATTGACTCTTCCGCGACCACCGGCGCGACCGATCCGGCGGGCCCGGAGAGTGCCCGGACATCCGCCGCGGAACCGCTCCTCACCGCCTTCCCGCTCTCCCAAGTCCGTCTGCTCGACAGTCCGTTCCTGGCCAACATGCGGCGCACCTGCGCCTACCTCCGGTTCGTCGACATCGACCGGCTGCTGCACACGTTCCGCGGCAACGTCGGCCTGCCCTCCACCGCGGAGCCCTGCGGCGGCTGGGAGGCGCCGAACGTGCAGTTGCGCGGGCACACCACCGGTCATCTGCTCAGCGCCCTGGCCCAGGCGCACGCCAACACCGGTGACACCGTCCATGCCGACAAGGGCCGCGCCCTGGTCTCCGCGCTGGCGCAGTGCCAGCAGGCCGCGCCCTCGGCGGGATTCCACCGCGGCTACCTGTCCGCCTTCCCGGAGTCGGTCTTCGACCAGTTGGAGACGGGCGGCAAGCCGTGGGCCCCGTACTACACCCTGCACAAGATCATGGCCGGCCTCCTCGACCAGTACCAACTGAGCGGCAACCGGCAGGCGTTCGAGGTCCTGCTGGAGAAGGCCGCCTGGGTGGACGCGCGGACGGCGCCGCTGTCCCACGAGCTGATGCAGACCGTGCTGAAGGTCGAGTTCGGCGGTATGAACGACGTCCTGACCCGGCTCTACCAGGTCACCGGCGACAGCGCCCATCTGCGCACCGCCCAGCGCTTCGACCACGAGGACCTTTACACGCCGCTGGCCGCCGGCCGCGACGAGCTCGCCGGGCGGCACGCCAACACGGAGATCGCCAAGGTCGTCGGTGCCGTCCCCGGGTACGAGGCGACCGGCGACCCCCGCTACCTGGACGTCGCGGACACCTTCTGGACGACGGTCGTCCGGCACCACTCCTACGCCATCGGCGGCAACTCCAACCAGGAACTCTTCGGCCCGCCGGACGAGATCGTCAGCCGGCTCTCCGAGGTGACCTGCGAGAACTGCAACAGCTACAACATGCTGAAGCTCGGCCGGCAGCTCTTCCTGCACCGCCCGCACCGGGCGGAGTACATGGACCACTACGAGTGGACGCTCTACAACCAGATGCTCGGCGAGCAGGACCCGGACTCCGAGCACGGCTTCGTCACGTACTACACCGGACTGTGGGCGGGTTCCCAGCGCCAGCCCAAGGGCGGCCTCGGCGCGGCCCCCGGAAGCTACAGCGGCGACTACGACAACTTCTCCTGCGACCACGGCACGGGTCTGGAGACGCACACGAAGTTCGCCGACAGCATCTACTTCCGCTCCCACGCGCCGCGGTCCCGGCCCACTTTGTACGTGAACCTCTTCATCCCCTCGGAAGTGCGCTGGCCCGAGGCGGGAGTGACGCTGCGTCAGGAGTCGGCCCACCCGACCGGCGACCGTACCCGCCTCACCGTCACGGACGGCACCGCGCGCTTCACGATGAAGATACGCATCCCGTCCTGGGTGTCCGACACCGGTCGGCCCGCCACGCTCCAGGTCAACGGCCGCCGGATCGCCGTGCCCCTACGGCCCGGCAGCTACACCGCGGTGGAGCGTGTGTGGCGTACCGGCGACGTGGTCGAACTCGCCCTGCCCCGGCGGCCCGTGTGGCGTCCCGCCCCCGACAATCCGCAGGTTTCCGCACTGTCCGTCGGTCCCCTGGTCCTGGCCGGGGAGTACGGCGACACCGCCCTCGCCACCCTCCCCACGATCCTGCCCGACACCCTGCAGGCCGCTCCCGGCCGACCCACCGAGTTCACCGCGGTCGCCGGTGGCCGCACGGTCACGCTGCGCCCCTTCCACCAGGTGCAGCACCAGCACTACAACGTCTACTGGGCGCACACCCCGCGGCCGAGCCGCGAGCGGGACATCGCCCGCTATCCCCTGAGCGAGGGAAGCGGCGTGACGGCCTCCGACACCACCGGCACCTTCGCCGGCGCCACGCTCGCCGGCGGTGCCACCTGGACGCGTGACGGTGATGCGACGGCCTTGGCGTTCGACGGGGTCAGCGGTCATCTGGCGCTTCCCGTGGGGCTGTTGAGCGGTCTGAACGAGCTGACCGTCAGTGTGCGAGTGCGGGTCGACAGCCTCGCCCCGTCCGCCCGCGTCTTCGACCTCGGGTACCACAAGGACACCTACCTCTTCCTCGCCGCGACCACCGGAGCCGGGCGCGCCCGTGCCGCGCTGAAGATCGCCGGCATGGAGGCCGAGGACGTGGTGGACGGCACCGCGCCCCTCCCCGTGGGGCGGTGGACGCACGTGGCCCTCACGCTCGGCGGCGGCATCGGCGTGCTGTACGTCGACGGCACGGAGGTCGGTCGCAACGCCTCCATGGTCAGCGGGCCGCTGCTGCTCGGCGCGACCAGCCGGAACTACCTCGGGCGGTCGCAGAACACCACCCACCCGTATCTGCACGGAGCAGTGCGCGACTTCCGGCTGCGCAACCGGGCGCTGAGCGCCGCGGACGTGGCACGGCTCGCCTCGGGCTGAGCGGACTTCCACCGCTCGAGCCAACCCAACGGCCCCTCCCTCATGACTGGTTGGGGCCCGGCCCATCAACTGCTTCGTACACCACGCACCAATCCTGAAAGGCCCATCAATGACGGCCCCACACTCCGAACAACCGCTCCCCAGACGCACTTTCGTCGTCGCGGCCGGCCTGGCCGGCGGCGCGCTCGCCACCGGTCTGCCCGCCGTCGCCTGGGCTGCCGACTCCGCCCCCGCCGCCGCATCCGCAGACACCGCCCGCCGCGGGTACTCCGCACCCGGCTTCGCCGACCCCGCCAAGGACAGCCGGCCCACGGTCTACTGGTACTGGAACGGCCCGGTCACCCCCGAGCTGGTCGACCGTCAGATGGCCGACCTGCGCGCCAAGGGCATGTACGAAGTCGTCCTGTTCTCCTTCGACAACGCCGAGATGCAGCCGGCCTTCTTCACCGAGGGCTGGTTCGACATCGTGGGCCATGTGCTGCGCACCGCCGAGAGCACCGGCATGCGGGTGTGGCTGTTCAACGACGACCACTTCCCGAGCGGCCGGGCCGGCGAGTACATCGTCAAGGGGGGCACGGTCGGCTCCCGCACCTACGCGCCCCGCCCCGAGCTGCGGCTGAAGGCCCTGTGGCGGTCGACCACCGTGGTGGAGGGACCGGCCACCGTCGACCTGCGCCGCAGCACGGGAGTCGGCGTCGAGGCGGGCCATCTGGTCGTGGACGCCGGGGTGTTGAACGGCGCCGCCGTCCTGCGGGGCGGCGAGAGCTGGACCGACTGCACGGTCAGCGGCAGCGCGAAGGCCGACCACACCGCCGCCGGGCTCGTCGTCCGCGCCACCGCCGACGGCTCCGGCGGGTACGCGGTCGGTTTCGACCAGACCGGTGTCGTCACCGTGCTCCGCCTGGCCCGGGGCACCGAGCCGGTGGAACTGCTGCGCAGCACCCGTACCGACGGATTCAACAAGACCAAGTTCCACACGCTGGCCGTCTCCGTGCGCGGCGGCAGCCTGTCCGTCACGCTGGACGGCCGGGACAAGGGCACCGTGACCGACGACCGGTACGCCTCCGGAAGTGTGGGCGTGCGCGCGGTCGGGGACGAGCGCGGGCTGTGGGACAGCCTGTCCGTCACAGCGGCCGACGGCGGCACCCTGTACACGTCGTCCTTCGACACCGCTGACGCCGCCGGGGACTTCCCCGAGCGTGCCGCCCTGGCATCGAAGGCCGTTGCCGCCGCGGCACGGCCCGCGGCCTCCGCCGACGCCTCCGACGTCGTCGACCTGACCGGCCGGCTGACCGGGGACGCCAAGTGGCAGGTCCCGGCCGGGCGTTGGCAGATCGACCTGTTCGGTGGTGTCACGCTGGTCGACGACAGCCAGGGCTACAGCCGCAGCTACGTGGATCTGCTCGACGACGAGCCCGTCGAGCTGTTCCTCGACATCGTGCCCGGCGAGTACCACCGGCGTTTCGGCCGGTACTTCGGCACCGTCGTCCCGGGGTTCTGGGACGACGAGCCGTTCTTCGCCTCCGCCGAGGCCCACTTCAAGCGCCTGCCGTGGTCCCCCACGCTGGACCGGGCACTGCGCGACGTGGGAGTCGAACCGGGCGTGGCGTACGCCAGTGCCTTCGACGACCTGGGGCGGCGCGGGCGCATCGCCCGCGGCCACTTCTGGCAGGCCGTGTCCAACCGGTTCGCCCGGTACTTCGAGCGGCAGGCCCGCTGGTACGACGAGCGCGGCGTGTCGCTGATCACCAATCCCCTCTACGACGAGACGTCGCCGGCCAAGCGCATACCGTCGACCGGTGACCTGCACAAGGTCAACCAGTGGGCGCAGGTGCCCGGCGGGGACATCATCACCGCCGAGTACGTGGCCGGGGAGCAGACCATGCTGCCCCGCAATCCGGTGTCCGTCGCCCATCAGATGGGCCGCGAACGGGCGTTGATGGAGATGTTCGGGAACATGGGCTGGCAGGTCACGCCCTCGTTCGTGCACGCGACGGTCGGCGCACAGGCAACTCGCGGTGTCAATCTGGCAGTTCTGCACGCGCTGTGGACCGACGAGACACACGTCTACTTCCCGCCGCCGTTCGGCCCCCGGGCCCCCTGGTGGTGGGCGATGAAGCCGCTGGCCGAGTGGATCGGCCGGGTGATGGAGGTCGGCCGCGGCAACTCGGCCGCACGGACCGCGCTGCTCCAGCCGCAGCGCGCGGCCGAGCAGTGGACGGGCACCGACCGGCAGGGCGAGGTGGACGGCGCGCTCGCCGACGCCGCCTACGCGCTGGAGCGGGCTCAGGTCGACTTCGACCTGCTCCACGAGGGTGCGCTCGCCGGTGACGATCAACTGCTGTGCCAGGCCCGGGTGCACGGCGGTGTCCTCGCCGTGGGCGCCGCCCGCTACGAGCTCGTCGTGCTGCCGGTCACGTACACGCTGGACGCGGCCTGCGTCCGTACGCTCGCCTCCTTCGTCCGCGCGGGAGGCACCGTGGTCGCCGTCGGTGAGCTGCCCGCCGACGACGCCGACGGCAACGACCGCTCGCTGACGCGCGGGCTGTCCGACCTGTTCGGCGACGCGGTGCCCGGCAGCCGCCGGTACGGCGCGGGACGGGCCGTACGGGTGGCGGGCGCCTCCGGTCTGCGGGCGGCCACGCACGAGGCCGGGGTCGCGGCCGCCGTCCTCGAACCGGCCGGTGACGCCGTGCGGGTGCTCCGCGTCACCCGGGGCACCGACACGGCGTTCCTGTTCAACAACGAGAGCGGCACCGCCGTCGAGACCACCGCCACGCTGCCCGTCGACGGCGTGCCCGAGCTGTGGGACCCGCTGACGGGCGACACCGGCCCCGCACCGCTGTACCGCACCTCCAGGCGGGGCATCCATCTGCCCGTCTCGCTCGCCCCGTACGAGACCCGGATCGCCGTGGTCCGGCGCGGCGGAGCGGCCGAGGCCCACCTGACCGGGTCGCCGCTGCCCGTCATCGCCGTGGCGGAGGCCGGCCGCTCCCTGCGCGTGACCGTCGAGGCCTCGGCACCCGGGGAGCACCGGCTCACCGGCGTCGCCGGCGGGCACGCGTACGAGGGCACGGTCCGCATGGACGACGCACTCGCTCCCCTCGCGGTCACGGGCGACTGGACCCTCACGCTGGAGCGCGACGGCGCGACTCCCGTCACGGGTCCGCTGGGCAGCTGGACCGGCGTCGACCGGCTGTTCTCCGGCAGCGGCACCTACACGATCACAATCCCCGTGGAACGCTCCGTGCTCGACGGGCGGCGCGTCCTCCTCGATCTGGGTGATGTGCGGGACGTCGCGGCCGTGACCGTCAACGGCACGCCTCTTGAGCCCCTGTTGTGGGCGCCCTTCGTCGCCGACGTCACCGACTCCGTGGTGGCGGGCGACAACCGGCTCGAGGTCCGGGTCGCCAACACCCTGTCCAACGAACGCAACAAGCCGCTGCCCTCCGGGCTGCTCGGCCCGGTGACGTTCCGCTTCCGCCGCCGGGTCACCACCGACCTGAGGCGCGTGTGAACCGCCGCGACGCCCTCGATCGGTCCCCGTACCCCCGAAGGATCACAAGGATCACCATGCACAGAACCAGCAGACGCGGCGGTCCTCGCCGCGCCCTCGTCCTGCCCGCCGCCGTGACCGCGTTCGCCACCGTGCTGGCCGGAGCGGTGACCGCCGACGCCGCGGCGGACATCACCATCACCCCGTCCGGCCTCAGGACCCAGCACCTGAGCCAGGCGCTCGGCATCGACGACACCACGCCCGACCTCAGCTGGCGGACCACCGCGCACGCCGCGAACGCCCTGCAGGGCGCCTACCGCGTGCAGGCCGCCAGTTCCCTCCAGCGGCTGCGGTCCGGACGTCCCGACCTGTGGGACTCGGGCAAGGTGGCGTCGGCCGTGCCGGAGACGACGTACGACGGCCGTGCGCTTGGATCGCGCACCCGCGTGTACTGGCGCGTCATGCTCTGGTCGCAGGGCGGGCGCCAGGCCTCCGGCTGGAGCGACCCGGCCGCGTTCGAGACGGGTCTGACGCGGTCCTCCGACTGGGGCGCGGACTGGATCACGCATCCGGACTGGCAGCTGAGCCGGCGCAGCGTCGACCCGGTGGTCGTCAAGGTGCCCCGCACCACGGCCCGTTACGTCCGCCTGGACGTCACCCGCCTCGGCCTTCCGCTGGAGGAGAACTTCCCCGCCCGCACCTGGCGGCTGCAACTGGGCGAGATCGACGTCCGCGACTCCGTCACCTCGGCAGGCGGCCTGGCCAAGGGCGCCGCCGTCACCGCGTCGGAGACCAACACGGTGCGCAAGACCTGGGAGCCGGCCCTGGCCGTCGACGGTCTGCCCAACAGCGCCCTGCAGACCGCGGCCGGCTACGCCAGTGCCGCCCACGACTCCGCGGACGTGTCCGACCGTCCTGTGACCCTGACCCTCGACCTGAAGTCGGCCAGGACCTTCGACGAAGTGGCCCTCTACCCGCGGGCCGACGTCCTCACCGACGACGGGCGCGTCCCCAACTTCCCCGTCGACTACCGCCTGTCGGCGGGTGACGCGGCGGACGGTTCGTTCACCGATCTGGCCCAGGTCACCGGCGGGCAGGCGCCCAAGCCGTACCTGCCGGCCGGACTGCCCCTGCTCGCAAAGGACTTCACCCTTCCGCGTGCCGTGCGCAGCGCCCGCCTCTACATCGCCGGGCTCGGCGTCTACGACGCCACCCTCAACGGGAAGGCGGTGGGTGACGCCGTCCTGGAGCCCGCCAACACCACGTACGACAAGCGCGTTCAGTACGCCACCTACAACGTCACCGACCGGCTGCGCGCCGGTGCCAACACCATCGGTGTCGCCCTCGGCAACGGCATGTCCAACGTCGTCAGCACCGCCGACCGGTACCGCAAGCTCTACGGCGACATCAGCGACCCCAAGCTCATCGCCCGGCTGGAGGTGACCCTCGCCGACGGCAGCGTCCGCACGGTCACCAGCGGCGGCGACTGGCGTGCCACACTCGGCCCGACGACCTCCTCCAACTGGTACGGCGGCGAGGACTACGACGCCGGCCGCGAGATCCCGCACTGGGACGAGCCGAACGGCGACCGCTCCTCCTGGGAGCGGGCCGTCTCGGTGCCCTCCCCCGGCACCGAGCGGGCCCCGGCCGTCCTCAGCGCCCGCGAGACGGAACCGATCCGCGACGTGGAGACGCTCACCGGCAAGGAGGTCGACGGCGCCGCGGGCAGCCACGTCTTCGACCTCGGCCGCAACATCGCCGGCTGGCCGGAGATCACGGTCGGCGGCGCCCCCGCCGGGACCGAGATACGCATCTACCCGGCCGAGAGCCTCAAGGACGGGCACGCCTTCCAGTCCATCAGCAACGTCGGTGCCCCGCTGTGGGACAGCTACACCACCGGCTCGACCCGCACCGCCACCTGGCACCCGACCTTCAGCTACCACGGGTTCCGGTACCTGGAGCTCAAGGGCGTGCCCGCGGGCGCGACGGTCACGGTCCGGGGCAGGGTCCTGCACACCGACAACGCCTCCGCCGGTGACCTCACCACCTCCGACCCGCTCGTCAACGGCATCCACTCGCTGATCCGCCGCGCCATCGAGGGCAACATGATGGGCGTCCTCACCGACTGCCCCAGCCGGGAGAAGCTGGGCTGGCTGGAGCAGGACCAACTCGTGTTCCCCGCGCTCGCCGCCAACTTCGACATGGAGGCCCAACTCCGCAAGATCGTGCGGGACATGGCCGACGCGCAGACCGAGGACGGGCTGATCCCGAGCACCGTGCCGGAGTACACCAGCCTGCCGGGCGCCTACCGCAACGACTCCAACTGGGGCGGTGCCTTCGTCCTCGTACCGTGGCAGCTCTACACGACGTACGGCGACCTCGGCACCCTGCGCACGTACTACCCGCGCATGCGGCAGTACGCGGCCTTCCTGGACAAGCAGGTCTCCGGCGGCATCCTGGACTACGGCCTGGGCGACTGGTTCACGCCCGACCGCACCTTCCCGCGGGCCGTGGCGGGCACCTACGGCTACTGGCGTGTCGTGGACACCATGGCGCGGATCGCCACCCTGCTCGGCGACAAAGCCGCGGCCGACGGCTACCGGGCGAAGGCCGACGCCAGTGTCCGGGCGCTGTCGGACGCGTACTACTCCCCCGCGACGGGCACGTTCGGCGGTGGCGGCCAGGGCGCCGAAGCCCTCGCCCTCGACATGGGCGCGTACCCGGCGGGCGAACGGGACCGTCTCCTCGGCCACTTCACCTCCTCCGTCGAGGCCGCCGGCCACCATCTGCTGCTCGGCGAGATCTCCCTGCCTGCCGCCTTCCGGGTGCTGTCCGCCGCCGGTCGCGACGACATCGTCGAGAAGATCGCCACGCAGACGACCAGCCCCAGCTACGGCTACCAGGTCCTGGCCGGCAACACCACGCTGGGCGAGTCCTGGGACGGCGGTCCGGGCCAGTCGCAGAACCACTTCATGCTCGGCGCGATCGACTCCTGGTTCACCACGCGCGTCGCGGGCATCGACCAGACGGCCGACTCCGTGGGCTACCGCGAGCTCCTGATCGACCCGGCGGTGGCCGGCGAGCTGACGTCGGCGTCCGGCTCCTATCGCACTCCCTACGGCATGGCGCGCACCTCCTGGCACCGGACCGGCGACCGGTTCCGGCTGAGCGTCGACGTCCCGGCGGGCAGCACGGCCGAGATCCACGTCCCGGCTGCCGAAGGCCGGGCCCAGGCCCCGCGCGGCGCACGCCTGCTGCGGGCCCGCGGCACCGAATCGATCTACCAAGTCGGCTCCGGGCACTGGCAGTTCGAGTCGGTCATGCCGTCGTCCTAGCGCCCGCGGGGGCACGCCACACGGACATGCATGGCCGACGATCCGACCACCGTCCGACATATCGAACGAGAGAAGGGGCACTGCACATGGCACCGCACCAGTTGCCACGACGACACTTCCTCGGCACCGTGGGCGCGGCCGGCCTCGCCGGTGCGTCGCTCGGCCTCGTGCCGGGCACCGGGCGGGCCGAGGCGGCCCCGTCCGGTGCGGACGTCGCCGCGAGCGCGTCCGCCGGGCACGGGACCGGCTTGCCGTACCCGACGCAGCGGCGGCCGTTCGCCATGCCCGGCGTCAGGGAACAGGACTGGACCGGCGCGCTGTTCGTCGGCACCGGCGAGTCCCGGTTCGCCCTGCGCGTCGGACTGCTCACCGAGCAGGGCAAGTTGCTCCGCGAGAAGATGACCAACTACCTCTGGCGGATCGGCCCGATGACGCCGGACGGCGCGTACAAGGAGGTGCAGGTCACCACCGACGACCGCACGGTCATGCCGGCGCACCTGGAGGCGCTGCGCGAGGTGGTCGCACACCCCGACCAGTGGTCGCAGAGCGAGGTGGCCGACGCCACGGCGAAACTTCCGCAACTGCAGAAGAAGTACGACCAGGCGCAGAGCGAGAAGCACACGATACGGGTGCGGTACGCCCGTACCGGCGACGGCAGCGCCTTGGTCGGCGCCGTCACCGCGCTCGACGACGACACCACCGTCGTGCTCGAACTCTCCTCGCCCTGGGGCGAGTCGGCGTCGTTCGCGGTGGACGGTGGTGGCCTGACGGGCAGCGCTCCGGGCCTGCTGGACCCGACGATCACCGGTCACGTACGCCTGACACCCACCGAACCCGCCGACGGCAGCGGGAGTTACGCCTCGGTCGCCGACCTGACGGCCGCCGTGACGGGCGGCAGCGGCGCGGCGGGCACCGCCGTAGCGGCGCTGATCCACCGGCTCGACAAGGGACGGACGATCACCTTCGCCGCCCGCGTCGACGACCACCCGGTCGATGCCCGGACGCCGGAGGCGCACGAGGTGGAGCACACGCTCGCCGCCGCGGGCGCACATGTCCGTGGCGCCAACCTCACCGGTTCCGGACCGGTGGGGCGGGCGGCGGACGCGGTGCGCGACGCCCTGTCGCTCAACACGAACTACGACCGGGAGCGCCGGCGGAACTTCGTCATGTGGGGATGGGGCGGTGGCGGCGGCCTGTTCACGGGCTGGGACTCCGCCTTCGACGCCGTGGACGCCGCTCTGGTCAGCCGCCCGCTCGCCATCCAGCACGAGACGGACGTCTTCGAGGCGCCGGCCCCGCCCAACCAGGTCCCGCTGCCGGGGCCGCGCTACGACCAGCAGAACTCCGGGCCCATGCACGCGTACGCCGCGTGGCGGCTTTACACCAAGTTCGGCGACCGCTCGGTGCTGGAGAAGACCTATCCGGCGCTCGTCACGTTCCACGACCTCCTGCCCGAGTGGGACACCGACGGCGACGGCTTGCTGGAGACGCCCTACTTCGGGGACCGGATCGGCGGCCGGGGCAACCACCTCGGCCTGGACGACAGTCCCGTCTACGCCTCCTACCACCGCATCCCCAAGCAGGGCGGCAGCGGCGACAAGCGCGACAACACCGACCTGACCGACGTGGCGCTCAACTCCTACTACGCGCTGCTGGCCGAGACCCTGGCCAAGATGGCGCGCGTACTCGGCAGGCCACAGGACGCGCTACGGTACGCGGCACAGCACGACACGATCCGGCGCCTGCTCAACGACCGCCTGTGGCACCCCGAAAAGGGCCTGTACCTGAGCCGCTACCTCGACGGCACCTGGAACGAGGTGGTCACGCCGACCGTCTTCTACCCGATGTTCGCGGGCCTCGCCACGCCCGAGCGGGCACGGATCCTCGTCGAGCAACACCTCCTGGATCCGGAGGAGTTCTGGGGCGACTACGTCGTCCCGAGCGTCGCCCGCAACGACCCCTCCTACTGCTCCGGCGGCCCGGTGCACCCGTCCTCCGAGCACTTCCGCTTCTTCGACCGCTACGGCGAGGGCACCGCCCCGGAGCAGTGGAAGGGCGCCGTGTGGCCCCCGATGAACGCCACGGTCTACGACGGCGTCAAGCGGTACGGCTTCGACGACGTGGCCGCCCGGTTCGCCGCCCGCAGCACCGCGATGTACCTCGACGCCTGGGACAAGGAGAACTGGTTCCCGGAGTCCTTCGACCCCGAGCCCGGACAGTCGATCATGGACTCCGCGGTCGACACCGCCTGGCGCACCTACTCCTGGTCCAACGCGATGGCCGTGCAGGGCCTGCACGAACTCGTCTCCGACAACCCCTGGGACGGCGACCCCTCCGCCCTCATGTTCGGCACGCTCGCCCTCCCGGGCACCAACACGGTCGCCAACGTGGAACTGCGCGGCCACACCTACGCCGTCTCCGCCGGGCCCGACAGGACGACTCTCGTACGGGACGGCCGCACCGTCTTCCGGGCCACCGGCGCCCGCGTCGCGGTCCGCGACTTCGTGCTCCGCCGCTCCGGGGCCACCTTCGACATCAACGCCGACGGACCCGCCCGCGTCGAGGTGTTCACCGAGGACGGCCGGACCCGTGGGCGGAAGGTGCCCCGCGGCCGCACCCACATCTCCCTCTGAACGACCGCCCAACACCCCTGCACCCCCGCCCCTGACCCGATGTATCCGGAGAACAAGGGAGAACCATGCTCAGAACGGAAAGACGGACCGGCACAGCGCGCCGGCTCCCCGGGCGCGCCGCCCGCGTCGTGCTCGCCCTGCTCGTGTCCTGCCTGGCGCTCGTCGCCCCCTCCGCCGCTCACGCCGAGGCCGACGCGCCCGCGGCGCAGCAGATCACCGTGGACGGCGCAGGCACCGGACGGGTCTTCGACGGCGTCGGCGCGATCAGCGGGGGCGGCGGCACCTCACGGCTGCTCGTCGACTACCCGGAACCGCAGCGCAGCCGCATCCTGGACTACCTCTTCAAACCCGGCTACGGCGCATCGCTGCAGATCCTGAAGGTGGAGATCGGCTCGGACACCAACTCCAGCAACGGCGCCGAGCCCAGTCACATGCGCACCCCCACCCAGGTCGACTGCAACCGCGGCTACGAGTGGTGGCTCATGGAGCAGGCCAGGAAGCGCAATCCCGACATCCGGTTCTACGGCCTCGAATGGGGAGCGCCCGGATGGTTCGACGGCGGCTTCTGGTCCCAGGACAACATCGACTACCTGATGCGGTGGCTCGGCTGCGCCCAGCGGCACGACCTGCACATCGACTACCTCGGCGGCTGGAACGAGAAGGGCTGGGACGCGGCCTGGTACGGGAAGCTCAAGGCCGCCCTGGTGCGCGAGGGCCACGGTGACGTCAAGGTGGTGGCGGCCGACAACGCCGGCTGGCAGGTGGCCACCGACATGAAGAACGACCCCGCCTTCGACGCGGCGACGGACGTCGTCGGCATCCACTACCCGTGCTCCGCGGTGCACTGCTCCAGTTCCCCGGACGCCCTCAGCCTCGACAAACCGCTCTTCGCCAGCGAGTCGGGCTGGAACAACTACCTCACCGGGGCGACCAGACTCGCCGCGGAGATGAACCACGAGTACGTCGACGCCCGCATCACGGCGTTCATCAACTGGCCCGCGGCGTACGCCTGGTACCCGACCGTCCAGATGCAGGGCAGCGGTCTGCTGCGGGCCAACGAGCCGTGGAGCGGTCACTACGAACTCGGCCCGACCCTGTGGACCATCGCCCAGACCGCGCAGTTCACCCGCCCGGGCTGGCGCTACGTGGACTCCGCCGGCGGCTACCTCGACGGCGGCGGTACGTACGTGACCCTCCGGTCGCCGGGCCCGCGGCCGGCGTACACGACGATCTTCGAGACGACCGGCGCGACGGCCCCGCAGAACGTCAGCGTCACGCCGACCGGCAAGCTGCCGCGCGGTGCCCTGCACCGCTGGACGACGACCCTCGAGTCCACCGACTCCGCCGACTGGTTCGTCCGGGGTGCCGACGTGCCTCCGGACCCAACGGGCGCCCACGGCATCACACTTCAGCCGGGCACCGTCACGACGGTCACCACCATGCCCGGCGGAAAGGGCGGTGCGGTGGCGCACGCACCCCGTGCCCAGAGCATGGCCCTCCCCTACCGCGACGGCTTCGACACCTACCGGACCGCGGCCACCCCGCGCTACGTCTCCGACATGGAGGGCGCCTTTCAGGTCGCGCCGTGCGCCACCGCCCCGCAGTCCGCCGCCGGCAGCCGGGGCACGGGCCGGTGCCTGCGTCAGGCCATCACCACTCAGCCCACGAAATGGTCCCGGGTGGCCGCCCCGCTCACCCTGTCCGGGGACATCCAGTGGACCGACTACACCGTGTCCGCCAAGGTCCTGATCGACCACACGGGCACGGCGTCACTGCTCGGCCGCGTGGTGAACCAGCTCAACAACGTCGGCACCGGACGCGTCAACGCCTGGGAGGGCTACTACCTGAAGCTGTCCGACTCCGGCAACTGGTCGCTGGAGGTACTCGCCCCCGACAAGACGACCCGCGTCCTGGCGAACGGCAGCATCGCCTCCGCCGGCGCGAACACCTGGCACAAGCTCTCGCTCGGCTTCTCCGGGCAGACGATCACGGCTCGCGTCGACGGAACGGAGGTCGCGCAGCTGACCGACACCACGTACGACCACGGTCAGGTCGGCCTGGGCCTGGACTCCTACACCACCTCGCAGTTCGACGATCTTGAGGTACTCCCGACGCACGGCGCGTAGAGGGCCGAACGTGCCTTCTGGGCTTGGGGGTTGAGTCACCGTTCGACACTCACCAACGCCCAGAGGGCACGGCTCGGGCATCGTTACGCTTGCTCCGGAGGTGGGGATGATCAACGCGATGGTCCTGAGCGCCGGCGCCTTGGTGTTCCTCGTGATCGGCACGTGGTTCGTCCGGCGGCAGCGACGTCGGCACGCGGACGCCCGCGCGGGTTGGGGCGCCGTGGCGATCGGCCTGGGACAGCTCCTCCATGGAATCGGGTCTCTCTCCGGGAATCGGCAGCCACTTGGCGTGATCCTCGCTGCGTGCTCCGCCGCCTTCGGCATCGCCGGAGCCGTGCTCGTGGTGCTTGCCGGCCGGACGCTCGGCAGGGGCAGGATCGCCGGCAAGCGCTGAGGCCCAACCAGTGGTCCGTACCAAGGTATTGACTCCCCCTTACTTCATTCCTTAAATCAAGAGGCGATGCCTTCATCCCCCACCTCGGCCGGCTCATCTCGTCCATGAACCCGGCCGCTGCCCGGAAGGAAGAGCCGTGGCCTCTCCACGTCTGCTCCGAAGATGCCTGTTCGCCGCCCTGTCCGCCGTGCTGGTCGCCTCCGCGGCGACCGGCGCGGCGCACGCGGATCCGCCGCACGCCTCTCCCGCCCCCACCTCCGCCGCCGCCGTCGCGTTCTCCGACTCCTTCGACGGTCCGGCCGGTGCCGCCGTCGACGGCTCCAAGTGGCAGATCGAGACCGGCGACAACGTCAACAACCACGAACGCCAGTACTACACCTCCGGCAACAACAACGCCGCCCTGGACGGCCAGGGCCACCTCGTCATCACCGCCCGCAAGGAGAACCCCGCCAACTACCAGTGCTGGTACGGCACCTGCCAGTACACCAGCGCCCGCCTCAACACCTCCGGCAAGTTCAACGCCCAGTACGGCCACGTCGAAGCCCGCATGAAGATCCCCCGCGGCCAAGGCATGTGGCCCGCCTTCTGGATGCTCGGCACCCCCGTCAACTGGCCCGACTCCGGCGAGATCGACATCATGGAGAACGTCGGCTTCGAACCCTCCACCATCCACGGCACCATCCACGGACCCGGCTACTCCGGCTCCGGCGGCATCGGCGCCGGCTACACCCTCCCAGGCGGCCAGGCCTTCGCCGACGCCTTCCACACCTTCGCCGTCGACTGGGCCCCCGACTCCATCACCTGGTCCGTCGACGGCACCGTCTACCAAAAACGCACCCCCGCCGACCTCGGCGGCAAGACCTGGGTCTTCAACAAACCCTTCTTCCTCATCCTCAACCTCGCCGTCGGCGGCTACTGGCCCGGCGACCCCGACACCTCCACCGCCTTCCCCCAGCAACTCGTCGTCGACTCCGTCTCCGTCACGACGAGCTGACACGCCCCCTTGAGGCCGAGCGGCACGCTGTCCGTGCCGCTCGGCCTTCGGCGTCACGCGATGCGGGCCGCCCGCCCTTGGGGAACCCTGGTGGTGGAGGTCAGCATGGATCCCCTTGAGGCACTGGACCGGATCGCCTTCCTGCTGGAGCGGTCCCTGGCGCCGACGTACCGCGTCCGCGCCTTCCGCACGGCGTCCCGCGTCCTGGCGTCGCTGCCCCCGGACCAGGTCCGCGAGCGCGCGGCCGACGGGTCGCTGGAGTCGCTCAAGGGCGTCGGTCCGAAGACTGCGCAGGTGGTGCGCGAGGCGCTGGCCGGTGAGATGCCCGGCTATCTGCGGAAGCTGGAGGACGAGTCCGCCGAGCCGTACACCGGGACCGGTACGGAGCTGCGGGCGCTGCTGCGCGGGGACTGCCATCTGCACTCGGACTGGTCGGACGGCGGCAGCCCGATCGAGGAGATGGGCCGGGCCGCGGCGGCGCTCGGGCACGAGTGGGCGGTGCTGACCGACCACTCCCCGCGGCTGACGGTCGCGCGCGGCCTGTCGCCCGAGCGGCTGCGGGAGCAACTGGACGTGGTGGCGGAGCTCAACGCGAGCTGGGCGCCGTTCCGGCTGCTGACGGGCATCGAGTGCGACATCCTCGACGACGGCTCGCTCGACCAGGAGCCGGAGCTGCTGGAGCGGCTCGACGTGGTGGTCGTGTCCGTGCACTCCAAGCTGCGCATGGACGCCCGTCCCATGACCCGCCGCATGGTGGCCGCCGTACGCGATCCGCACTCGGACATCCTCGGCCACTGCACGGGACGGCTGGTGTCCGGGCGGGGGCGGCCCGAGTCGGAGTTCGACGCGGACGAGGTGTTCGCCGCGTGCGCCGAGACCGGTACCGCCCTGGAGATCAACAGCCGTCCCGAGCGGCTCGACCCGCCGCGGCGGCTGCTGCGCCGCGCGGTGGACGCCGGGGTGCTGTTCTCGATCGACACGGACGCGCACGCGCCCGGCCAGCTGGACTGGCAGATCAACGGCTGCGCGCGGGCCGAGGAGTGCGGGGTGCCCGCCGAGCGGGTGGTCACCACCTGGTCGCGGGACGACCTGCTGGCCTGGACCCGCGAGCGGCGCGTTCCGGAGGGAGTGCCACGCCGTTGACGTGGTACCCGTCCGGTAAGCGAGCGAGGGAGAGCGGGCATGGACCGGGCGGCCGTCTTCGATGTCGACGGAACTCTCGTCGACACCAATCACCTGCATGTGGTGGCCTGGTGGGAGGCGTTCCGCCAGGTGGGCTGCACGGTGCCGATGCACGCCGTCCACCGGGCCATCGGCCTCGGCTCCGAGGACCTGATCGCCCATCTGCTCGGCGACGGCCGCAAGAAGGAGCAGGACGCCGAACTCAGCGCCGCGCACAAGACGTTGTACGGGCAGTACGTCGACCGGCTGCCGGCGCTGCACGATGCCGGGCGGCTGCTGCGGTGCCTGGACCACGAGGGCTGGAAGGTGGTCCTCGCGACGTCCGCGAGCGGGCCGGAGCTGTCCGCGCTGCGCCGTGCGATCGGCGCCGAGGACGCGATCGCGGCCACCGCGAGCGCCGATGACGTCGAGCAGGGCAAGCCGGCGCCGGAGCCCGTCGAGCGGGCCCTGGAGCTGGCGGGGGTGCCGGCGGACCGGGCCGTTCTCGTCGGGGACACGGTGTGGGACATGCGGGCGGGCAGTCGGGCTGGGGTGCGCTGCGTGGGTGTCCTGTGCGGCGGGATTCCGCGGGGAGACCTGGAGGAGGCGGGCGCGTCGGCCGTGTACGACGACCCGGCGCACCTCCTGGCCTGCCTGGCGGACAGCCCCTTCGGGGAACGGTGACGCACCTCACCCTCGAAAGCGGCAGGGCGCGGAACACCCACGAGAGGTTGTCCGTTGAACGACACGTGGGTGCGGATGGGACAGTGTCCCCGGGCCTCACCATTCGCCCACAGGGAAGATCGTTCGGCTGAAGCCCTGTGGAGCCTTTCGCCGAGAGGCGACCGCCATCCGTGCCCGCCCTTGAACGGCCCCGACCGAGATTCCCCCGTCCGGTCGGGGTCTTCCTCGTTCCTGCGGGCCGCCGCGTGCCCCCCGGGCGCGCCCGGTGCTCGCGGCTTCCGCTTGACTTCGAGAGCACTCGAATTCGTAGCGTTTCGAGCATGACCACGCACAGCACAAGATCGGGTCCGGCTTCGGCGCCACCAGCACCGCCGACGAGGTCCTGGCGGGCATCGACCTGACCGGCAGGCTCGCGATCGTCACCGGAGGCTACTCGGGCATCGGCCTGGAGACCACGCGTGCGCTCACCGAGGCGGGCGCCCACGTCGTGGTGCCGGCCCGCCGCCGTGCCACCGCCGAGGAGGCGCTGGCCGGTGTGAAGGACGTCGAGGTGGACGAGCTGGATCTCGCCGACCAGGAGAGTGTGCGCGGCTTCGCCGAGCGCTTCCTCGCCTCCGGGCGGACCGTCGACATCATGATCGACAGCGCCGGGATCATGGCCTGTCCGGAGACGCGGGTGGGGCCCGGCTGGGAGGCGCAGTTCGCCACCAACCACCTCGGCCACTTCGCGCTGGTCAACCGGCTGTGGCCGGCCATCGCGCCGGGCGGCGCCCGAATCGTCTCCGTCTCCTCCCGCGCCCATCACTTCTCGGGCATGCGCTGGGACGACGTCCAGTGGACGCGGGGCTACGACAAGTGGGAGGCCTACGGCCAGGCCAAGACCGCGAACGTCCTGTTCGCCGTCCACCTCGACCGGCTCGGCCGCGACGCCGGCGTGCGCGCCTTCTCCCTCCACCCCGGCGGCATCCTCACGCCGCTCCAGCGGCACATCCCCAGGGAGGAGATGATCGAGCGCGGCTGGATCGACGAGGCCGGCAACGTGCTCAACCCGCAGGGCTTCAAGACCCCGCAGCAGGGCGCGGCCACCCAGGTCTGGGCGGCCACCTCCCCCCAGCTGGACGGCCTCGGCGGCGTCTACCTGGAGGACTGCGACATCGCCGAACCGGCAACGGACACCCGCCCCACAGGCGTCAAGCCCTGGGCCACGGACCCCACCGAGGCATCCCGCCTGTGGGACCTGTCGGCCGCCTTGACGGGCGTGAACGCCTTCGCGTCCTAGGAGCGGAGCAGCGCCGGACCGTAATGGGCCGCCGGCGCGCCCGTCATCAGGGCCCAGTACCGGTCGCCGTACGACCAGTGCCACCACTCGGTCGGATAGTTGACGAGACCGGCCGCACCGAGGACCCGGCCCAGCAGCTCGCGGTTGGCCCGGGCCTCGGCGGAGATGTTCGTGGCAGCCGTGTAGCAGGCGCCGTCGCTGTGTTCCGGGCTCGCGTTCATCGGCGTGCCCAGGTCGAGTTCGCGCCCGTCGGTGCCGGCGAGCGTGAGGTCGACGGCCGCCCCGGCGCCGTGCGGGGCGATCTCCGGCGGGCAGACGTAGCGGCTTGCGGCCGTCCGGATGTCGTGAGGCGACACTGCGGATGCTCCGCGCGCAGCCCGGCGGCGTACCGCTCGAAGTACGACCGCTGCAGCTCCGGCGGCCGGTACCCCTCGACGAACAGCAGACACAGGCCGTCCGGCAGCCGGGCCTGCGCGGCGAGGAGGCGGTCCAGCACGCCCCGGCGCAGGTGAACCTCCGCGCCACGGGAGTTCCCGTGCTTGCGGTCGTCGACCGGCAACACCTCTCGTACGTCGACCAGAGGCTCGCCGCTCTCCCGCACCGGTATCGCCGCCACACGGCCGTCGGACATCAGGATGATCTCGCTCATGGCCCGATGACCTCCCGGCCGGCCGCAGCCCAGGTCGCGTGGTCCGCTCTCAGGGTGGGTACTCGGTGTGCTTGCTTCCGGCGGGGGGCCGGTGGGGAGCTCGTGGGTGGAAGGAGCCGAAGGTGAGCAGCGCAACGGGTAGCAGGATCGTGGTCACGGGCGGCACCGGCAACGTGGGCACGAGTGTGGTGCGGCAGCTTTCCGAGGATTCCCGGGTCGGGTCCGTCCTGGGGCTGGCGCGACGGATTCCCGACTGGTCGCCCGCGCGGACGGAGTGGTCCCCGGTGGACATCGCGTCCGAGCGGTCGGATCTGGCCGACACGTTCGCGGACGCCGACGCGGTGATCCATCTGGCCTGGGCGTTCCAGCCGACGCACGACCCCGCGACGACCTGGCGAACGAACGTGCTCGGGAGCATCCGGGTCTTCGACGCGGTCGCGGCGGCACGGGTGCCGACGCTCGTGCACGCCTCCTCGGTCGGCGCGTACTCGCCCGGCCCGAAGGACCGCATGGTGGACGAGTCGTGGCCCACGCACGGCTGGCCGGACGCCGCGTACTGCCGTGAGAAGGCCTATCTGGAGCGGGCGCTGGACACGTTCGAGCGGGAGCATCCCGAGGTGCGGGTGGTCCGGATGCGGCCCGCGTTCCTCTTCAAGCGGGAGTCGGCGAGCGAGCAGCGCCGCATCTTCGGCGGCCGCTTCCTGCCGGGCTCCCTGGCCCGTCCGGAGCTGCTGCCCTTCCTCCCCGACATCCCCGGCCTGCGGGTCCAGGCCCTGCACACCGACGACGCGGCCAAGGCCTACGCGCTCGCCCTGCACTCCGAGGTGAGCGGCGCCTTCAACCTGGCCGCCGATCCCCCGGTGGACGCCGAACTGCTCGGCGAGATGCTGGGCACGCGCCCGGTCCGGCTCCCCCGCGCCGCGGCCCGCTCGGCGATCGCCGCGGCGTGGGGCCTGCACCTGCTGCCCGCCTCACCGCACCTGTTCGACGCGGTGCTCCGCCTGCCCCTGATGGACTGCACCCGCGCACGCGTCGAGCTGGGCTGGCATCCGCAGAACACGGCGACCGAGGTGCTGGAGGAGTTCCTGCAGGGCCTGCAACGGGGCGAGGGCGCCCCTACGGAGCCGATGAAGGGCCGGAAGGTGGGCTGACCCCGCCGGCCCTCCTCCGCCAGGCGGGTTTTGGCGGCTGACCTGGAGGTACTCGCGGTGCCCTCAGCTATGTGCACTACGGGAAGGGAGGACGCCGTGGCCGACAGGCATCCCACCGGCCAGGATGGCGAGCCGGTGCCGCGCGATCTGCCGGATCAGCTGGTCACCGAGGGCGAGGATCCGCTGGACATTCCGCTGCCGCCCGGTGAGGAGGAGGCCGACGAGGAGCTGCCGGACACCGACGAGGCCGGTACGGGGCGCCAGGACCGTCCCCAGTCGGCGACCGTCCATCCAGAGCATCCGACGCCGGACGAATCGACCGGCTGACCGGGACGGTCCGAGCCCGGCACGCGGCTCGCGACCGCTAGTGCGGCGCCCGTTCCTGCAGCGCCGTCCGCCAGGCCGGTGCCGGCCCCTCGGGCGCGGGCTCCGGCCGGCGCCCGCCGCGGGCGAAGAAGTCGGCCAGCGGCAGGATCGCCGCGCCGACCGTCACCGCGTCCGGCCCCAGCCGCCCGAGCTCGACGGTCACCTTCTCCGCCGGGTGCCGCAGCGCGTACGACGCCGCGTGCCGGCGGACGGCCGGCAGGAACCGCGCCCCCAGCTGGAGCCCGGCCCACCCACCGATGAGAATCCGCTCGGGCTGGAAGAGGTTGATCAGATCGGACAGCCCGGCGCCGAGATACTCCGCGGTCTCCTCCAGCACGGCGAGCGCCATGGGGTCCGCCTCCGCCCCGGCCGCCGGATACGCCGCGGCCAGCATCGCGGTCAGCGCCGTCTCCTCGTCGACCCCCTCCGGCGGCTGTCCGCCCTCCTCCCGCCAGCGCTCCAGCAGGGACTCCGCTCCCGCGTACGCCTCCAGGCAGCCGAGGGCGCCGCACCGGCACCGCCGCCCCCTGACCCGTACCGTCAGATGCCCCCACTCGACCGCCCGGCCGTGCTCCACCTCGGGGGTGACCAGGCAGGCACCCACGCCGGAACCGAACAGCACGACGACCGCGTTGTGCGCCCCGCGCCCGCCGCCGAACCACATCTCGGCCTGGCCGAGCGTCTTGGCGCCGTTGTCGATGAAGTACGGGATCATGTCGGGCAGTTGCGACGAGGAGCGCAGCAGGTGCTCCAGCGGGACCGCGTCCCAGCCGATGGTCTGGCCGTGCACGACGGCGCCGCGGTCGGGGGTGCGCTCCACGATGCCCGGGACGCCGATGCCGACGCCGAGCAGCCGCTCGGGGGCGATGCCGGCCTCGGCGAGCACCTCGGCGATACCGTCGCGGATGTGGCCGACGATGACCTCGACCTCGTAGCGCTGCTGCTCCAGGGGCCGCTCGGCGCGGGCGAGTTCGGTCAGGGTCAGGTCGAACAGCTCGATCCGCACCCGGGTCTCGCCGACGTCGACGCCGATCATGTGGCCGCTGCCGGGTGCCACGCGCAGCAGCGTGCGCGGGCGGCCGCCGTCGGAGTCGACGCTGCCGGCCTCCTCCACCAGGCCGTCGGCGACGAGGTCCGCGACGACGTTGCTGACCGAACCGGAGCTGAGGCCGGTCGCCGGGCCGAGTTCGAAGCGGCTGAGGGGTCCGTCGAAGTAGAGCCGCTGCAGCACGACCGTGCGGTTCGCCCGCCTGAGGTCGCGTACCGTGCGTCCGTTCCGCCCCGCAGCCATGTGGCTCCCTTCGCACCCTGTTCGACCTGCAACATACCTCCGAGTGCGGGCCCGGCGCGACTTTCTCCTACCCTTAGTTCACGCTGTGAGCTAAGAGGGGTCTCACGACGCGCGCCATTCGGACATGGTCAGTTCCTCGATCTCGTCGAGAGCGGCGACGAGTTCGGGCGCGACCACGTCCTGGACCCAGCGGTCGTGCTCCTCGTCGGCCTCGCGCGGGATCGTCTCGGTGAGCATGATCAGGTAGAGGTAGGTGCGATAGAGCGCGAGGCGGAGCAGCGCCGGGGTGCCGAACTCGGCCCGTCCGCCGGCCTCCCGGTAGCCTGCGAGGAACGCCTCGTCCTTCTTGATGTCGCCCAGCAGCGCCAGCGAGACGAAGTCGGCCAGCGGGTCGCCCCAGAACATGCGCTCGCCGTCGATGAGCCCGCCGATCCGGGGCTCTCCGGCCGACCGGTCGACCAGGATGTTGCCTTGCCACAGGTCGAAGTGGACGAGGCTCGGCGTCGTGACGAGGTCGAGGGCGGGACCGGCGGCCCGGGTGGTGCGGGCCACCTCGTCGGCGGAGCGGGGCAGCCGGGCCTGGTAGTGGCGGGCGTCGTCGAGGACGGCGTCGAGCATCCCGGTGAAGGCGGTCCGCCAGTCGCGGGAGAGGTGGCCGAGCGCCCCGGACGGATAGCCGTACGCCGGCCCGGTCACCCGGTGCAGCCGGGCCACCAGCCCGCCCAACTCCGTGCGCAGTCCGGCCTGCTGGACGTCGGTGAGCCAGGAGCCCCAGGCCTCGCCCGGGCACGCCGTCATCAGCAGATGGCGTCCGTCGGTGTCGCCCCCGACGGAGACGAGGCGTGGCGCGGGTACGCCGGCCTCGGCGGCGCAGCGGTAGAACTCGGCCTCGGAGACCAGTAGTTGCTTCTCGTAGCTCAGCCCGGGGGCGTCCGGCGCGAGCTTCAGCACGTAGCGGCTGCCGTCGCTGAGCCGCAGTTCCTCGACCGTGTTGTACGTGCCGCCGTCCAGGGGGCGCAGGTGGGCGAGGCGGTCGAGAGGGATCTTCGAGCCCTCCAGGATGCGCCGGGCCCGTTCCCAGGAGTCCACCACCGTCCGCCCACCCCTCCCCTGCGCTCAGCCGGCCGCGTACACGTCCTCGACGTAACGCCCCTCCGTGATCATCGCGTCCAGCCACTCGCCGGCCGCCGTCGCGTCCGTGCCCGGCATGCGATCTCCGTACAGCGTACGAAAGGCGTCCCGCACTCCGGGCGCCATTCGCGAACCGTCGCCGCAGACGTACACCCGCGCCCCGGCGCCGAGCAGGTCCCACACCTCGTCCCCCTCCGCGGCGAGGCGATGCTGCACGAACGTGCCCTCGGTGCTGAACGCCGGGCGGAGCGAGACGGCTCCGGCGGCCTCGGCGGCGTACAGCTCCTCGGCGTGCAGGAAGTCGGCGCCGGGTGCGTCGCAGCCGAAGTAGCAGAGCGCCGGGGCGAGTTGGGCACCGGCGGCGAGGGCAGCGGTGCGGTCGGCGACGGCTCCGCGGAAGGGCGCGAGCCCGGTGCCGGCCGCGATCATGATGACCGGGACCGAGGTGCCGGGCGTATCGATACGAAAGGCCTCGCGGCACGGCTGGACACGGGCGTGCACCGTGTCACCGGGCATGACGTCCGCCAGATGGCCGGAGCCCGTCCCCCGGTACGTCCCCTTGCCCGAGCGCGCGGGCGCCTCCAGCAGCGAGACCATGAGGTCCGCGTGGCCGGGGTCGACGGCGGGCGAGGAGGAGATGGAGTAGTGGCGGGGGCGCAGCGGGGTGAGGATCTCCAGGAGCCGCGGCCAGTCGAGGGCCTCGCGCAGCGCGGGGTGGTCCTCGACGACGTCGACGAGGGTGCGCGGATCGTCGTCGGTGAGGGCCGCGAGCGCCGCGCGCTCGGGCGGGCAGGCGTTGGCGGCGGCGAGGGCGGCCCGCTGGGCGGCGGTCGGCCGCTCCTGCAACTCGACGTGGTGCGTCAGGAGTTGACGTACGGTCAAGGGCCGGTCGACGGCGAGTCCCTCGCGGCGCGGGCGGGTGGGCCGGATGTCCAGGACGGTGCCGGGGTCGGCGCCGAGGGCCGTGGCCGCGCGGTCGACCAGGGCCGGTGAGTTGGCGGGCAGCACGGTCAGGTGGTCGGCCGTGCGGTAGGCGGTGCCGTCCGGGAGGGCGACGCGCACGAAGCGCTTGCGGCGCGGGTGGCCGGGCGCGGTGAGGTCGTACGCCTCGGTGACCGTCATCGGGACGAGTCCGTGCCGCTCGGCGAGCGCGTCCACGGGACCGCCGGTCAGGATGCGGACCTCGTACGCGGCGCTCGGCTCGTCGTCGGCCGGGGCGGTGGCGTCCGGGTCGCCGTACCGTTCCAGGAGGGCCGTGCGCAGGCGGGCCGTGAAGTCCCTTACCGTGCCGGTCAGATCGCCCGAGGCATCGGCGGCGGCCCGGTCGGCGAGGCGGGTGGCGCCGAGGGCGGCGAGGCGCTGGTCGATGCGGGTCGGGACCTGCTGGTAGGTGGCGGCCCAGTTGCGGTCGCCGACACCGAGGACGGCGTAGCTGACGTCCTCGAGGTCGTGGCCGGCCTCCAGCCAGGCGGCGAAGGCGGTGGCGTCGTCGGTGGGGCGGCCGTTGTAGGAGGCGGCGGCGATGACGACGGGGCGGTCGGTGGGCAGTCCCCCGACGTAGGCGTCCAGGGGTGCGACCTCGGTGGCGCAGCCGATGGCGGCCGCGGTCTCGGCGAGTCCGGCGGCGAACTCACGGCAGGTGCCGTAGTTGCTGCCGTGCAGCACGAGGACGCCGGTCCCGGGGCGGACGCGGGCGGGCAGGGTCCGCGGGTCCGCATCCTGGGACGTCTCGGCCGGCCGCTGTCCGGGAAGTGCGGTGTGCTCGCGGCCGGCGGCGGTGCGCGGCGTGAGGGTCAGCGTGAAGCCCTCCGGCTTGAGGGTGAGGGTCTCCTTCACGGTGAGCGCATAGTCGGCGTGGTCGTGCAGCCGGTAGCGGTGGACGAGCATGGCCAGCAGCATGGTCGCCTCGTGCAGGGCGAACTGCCGCCCGATGCAGGCGCGTTCACCCGTGCCGAACGGCTTGAAGGCGTGCACCGGCCGCGCCGCCTCCGCCTCGGCGGTGAACCGCGAGGGGTCGAACAGCTCGGGGTTGTCGCCCCAGACGGGCTGGCGGTGCAGCATCGGGGCGAGCACGGTGACGGCCTGTCCGGCGCGCAGCGGGACGCGTCCGCCGAGCAGCGTGTCCTCGAGGGCGTGGCGGCTGAAGGCGGCGGCCGTCGGCCACAGCCGCAACGCCTCGTTGAGCACCTGGCGGGTGTACGTCAGCCTGCCGATGTCGTCGTACGTCGGCTCGAGGTCGCTCGCGTCGCCCCACAGCGCGTCGGCCTCGCGCTGCACCAGCTGGAGCGCGGTGGGGTGCTTGGCGAGGTGGTACAGGGCGAAGGACATCGCGCCGGAGGTCGTCTCGTGGCCGGCGATCAGGAAGGTGATGACCTGGTTGCGGATGTTGGCGGCGTCCAGGGTGGCGCCGTCGGCCGGGTGCTCGGCGGTGAGCATCAGGCCCAGCAGGTCCTCGGCCCCGGCCTGGTCGGCGCCCGCGCGGGCGGAGATGACGTCGTCGACGACCTGGGCGAGGTAGGCGGCGTCGTCCCGGAAGGCGGCGTCGGCGGCCGAGTGGTCCTGGCCCGGGGTGCGGGCGAGGCGGTGCATGCTCCACTCCAGGCAGCGGACCATCGACTCGACGAACGGGTGGGGTTCCGAGCGCCCGAACGACCCGAAGTCGTAGCCGAATCCGGCCAGTCCGATCGTGTCGAGGGTCATCCGGGTCATGTCCTCGGGCACGTCGACCGGCTGCCCGGTTCGGGCGGCGCGGTCCCAGGAGGCGATGAGCCGACGCGCCACCCGCAGCATCACCGGGTGGTAGGTGCGCATCGAGCCGAGTGCGAAGGCGGGCATCAGGATGTCGTGCGCCCGGGCCCAGTTGGGCTCGTCGTTGTACGCGGTGAACAGGCCGTCGGCGGCGAACTCGCGGACGTTCTCCAGCGCCGGCCCGACGTGCTTGGCGAACCGCCGCTCGTCGGCGAGGTCGGCCACCAGGTCGGAGTCGGCGACGAAGAGCACGTCCCGTCCGTGCAGCCGCCGCACGAGCAGCGGACCGTGCTCGCGCATCAGCCCCATGACCTGCTGGATGGGGGTGCGGCCGGGTCCGGTGGCGCTGATGTCGACGACGGGGACGCCGGGGAGGGTGTCTGCGGTGTGGGGGTGCAGCACGGTGGGGGGCATGGCGCGGCAACTGCCTTTCGCGGTACGGAAGTACTGCGATCAAGGGTGGTCGAGCGGATCGGGCCGTCCGCGCTGCCGCGCTACACGATCGTGTAGTCAAGAAGGTCCCAGGGGCCTTGCACAAGTGCCCGGTGTGCGCCTCACTCCGGCCGCGCGCCGTCCGTGCGGGGTACGGGCGCCGGAGCGGTGGTGGCCCGCGGGATCAGGACGGTCGGCAGCACCACGTGCCGCTTGGCGTCGGTGTCCGGGTCGTGGAGCAGTTCCAGGACCATCTCGCCCACCACCCGCCCCATCTCCGAGGGCGACTGGGCGACGGTGGACAGGTCGAACCACTCGGCCACCGGCTGGTCGTCGAAGCCCAGGACGGACATCCGCTCGGGCACCTCGATGCCGGCGCGGCGCAGGGTCCGGATGAGCGAGGCGGCGAGCTCGTCCTGTTCGGCGAAGACTGCGGTGGGCGGCTCGCGCAGGCTCAGCAGCGTGCCGATCGCCTCGACCACGGCCCGCTTGTCCTCGGGCGGGGCGGACACCACGAGGGAGTCGTCCGGGGACACGCCCGCCTCGGCGAGCGCCTGCTGGTAGCCGAGCAGCCGTCCGTGCGAGCTGAACGAGAAGCCGGTGGCACCCTGGGCCTGCACGAAGGCGATCCGGCGGTGGCCGAGGTTGAGCAGGTGCCGGGTGCCGTTGCGGGCCCCGGCCACGTCGTCGACGTAGACGCTGGGCCGGCCGCTGGCGTGCTGGCTGACGTAGACGACCGGCATGCCCAGGTCGTCGAGCCGGGTGCACTCCTCGTCGGTGAGGTCGAAGCAGAAGACCAGCAGCGCGTCGGCGTTGCGCCGGGCCGGCAGCTGCTCGAAGAACGCGGTGCGCTCGGCCAGGTCGGGTATGACGTAGACGGCGAGTTCCAGGTCCGCGGCGCGCAGCAGCGGGCCCAGGCTGGACAGAGCCGAGCCCATGAACCACGAGTTGAGCGTGGGCACGAGCACCGCCACGACGCCGGTCCTGCCGGTCACCAGGCTCGACGCGTGCCGCGACACCGCGAAGTTCAGCTCCCGCGCAGCCTTCTCGACGCGGGCGCGGACGTCCGGCGACACGTTCGACAGTCCCCGCAGCGTGCGCGAGACGGTGGATGCGGAGACCCCGGCCCGCTCGGCGACGTCGGCCATCGTGGGGTGCCGTTGAGCTGCTGGCATGGGCGGACGTTAGCACAGGCGTGCGCGAATCCACAGGCCCTTATGACAGCGCTGTCAGGTAATTACCTGCGCGTAACGCATTGACGTGCCGACGGTGTCGCTCCTAGCTTGCAAGCGTTGTCCCACGGAAGGCATGAATGAGTGCGCAGCAGCTTCCAGCACGTGGGCATTACATGCTCTGAACTGCATAAATGTCATTGCCATCGTCGTGACAGCGCAATCACACCCTCCGTTCCGCCCGACCCGGGAGCGCCATTGAAGATCAGAACGACCAGAGCGCTGCGGCGCTGCGGTTCCTTGTGTGCGGGGCTGGCCGCCCTGGCCGCCTGCGGCTCGGGGGGCGGCTCGGTGTCGAGCGGGCCGGCCGGCCGCGCCTCCTTCGAGGGCCGCGGTCCCATCACCTATGTCGCCGGCACGGACAACACCGGCACGGTGCAGGCGGTGCTCGACCGCTGGAACAGGCTGCACCCCGAGGAGAAGGCCACCTTCGTGCAGCTGCCCACCGACCCGGACGCGCAGCGCCAGCAGATGATCCAGAACGCGGCCACGCGGTCGGACGCCTTCACCGTGCTCTCCCTGGACGTGGTGTGGAACTCGGAGTTCGCGGCGCACCGCTGGGTGGACCGGCTGCCCGAGGACCGCTTCCCGCTGCGGCAGATGCTGAAGCCGATCGTGACGACCGGCAGGTACCGCGGCGGCCTGTACTCCGTGCCCGCCAGTTCGGACGGCGGCATGCTCTACTTCCGCACCGATCTGCTGAAGCAGGCCGGGATCGGCCAACCGCCGGTCACCTGGGCCGAGTTGAAGGCCGACTGTGCCAAGGTGCGCCGGCTCCCCGAGGCCAAGGGCATGTCCTGCTACGCGGGCCAGTTCCAGAAGTACGAGGGCCTGACCGTGAACTTCGCCGAGGCGGTGAACTCGGCGGGCGGCATGGTCACGGACGCGGCGGGCCGCCCGCACCTCGACTCGCGCGCGGCCAGGAAGGGTCTGGACTTCCTGGCCGGCTCCTTCAGGGACGGCACCATCCCCAAGGAGGCCGCCACCTACCAGGAGGAGGACGCGCGCCGCGCCTTCCAGTCCGGCCGGCTGCTCTTCGAGCGGCAGTGGCCGTACATGTATCCCCTGGCGGCCAGGAAGGACGGCTCCAGCAAGGTCGCCGGCCGGTTCGCCGTCGCACCGCTGCCCGGTCTCGACGGACCCGGCGCCTCCAGCCTGGGCGGCCACAACCTCGCACTGTCGGCCTCGGCGCGGAACAAGGCCACCGCGCTCGACTTCATCCGGTTCTTCACCAGCCAGGAGACCCAGCGCCTCTCCCTCGCCTACGCGCCGGCCGCGCCCACGTACCGCGCGCTGTACCGGGACCCGCGGCTGGTCGCGAGGTATCCGTATCTGCCGACCCTGGAGCAGTCGATCCTGCACGCGGTGCCGCGGCCCCGCGTCTTCGGCTACGGCGACGTCACCGCGGCCGTCCAGCGGGAGGCGTTCGCCGCGATCACGGGCGACAAGAGCAGCGCGAGCGCGCTGCGGGACCTGCAGCGGGACCTGCGGCAGCAGGCGGCGGGGAAGTGAGGAGACGCGCATGGTGACCACCCACAACCCGCCCGGGAGCGTCGCCCGGCCGGCCGCGCGGAGGGCCGGGCCGCCCGTTCCGGCCCTGCGGGGCGTACGCCGCACGGCCACCTCCGGCTCGGCCGGACTCGCCGCCCTCCTGGTCTCGCCGACCCTGCTGGTCCTCGCGATCGTCGTGCTCTACCCCACGATCGTGGCGATCAAGGACTCCTTCTACGGCACGCCCGGCCTCGACCCGAGCACCGGCTTCGTCCGCGGCCACGACCCGTTCGTGGGCGCCGCCAACTACACCGGGATCTTCAAGGCGGCGGGCGAGCGCTTCTGGAACGCCTTCTGGAACACGACGTTCCTGACCGTCACCACGGTCGCCCTGGAGACGGTGCTGGGCATCGCGATGGCGCTGATCATGCACCGCGCGCTGCGCGGCCGGGCCGTCGTCCGCGCCTCGATCCTGGTGCCGTGGGCCATCCCCACCGCCGTCACCGGTCTGCTGTGGCGCTGGATCTTCAACAGCGACGGTGTCGCCAACGCGCTGATTGGCCGTCAGATCCTGTGGACCACCGAGGGTTTCCACGCCAAGGCCGCGGTCATCATCGCCGATGTGTGGAAGACGGCGCCCTTCATCGGCCTGCTCGTCCTGGCCGGTCTCCAGGTGATCTCCAAGGAGGTCTACGAGGCCGCGCGGATGGACGGGGCGGGCGTGCTGCGCCAGTTCTGGAGCATCACGCTGCCGCTGGTCAAGCCCGCGCTGCTGGTGGCCGTGCTGTTCCGCACCCTCGACGCGCTGCGCATGTTCGACCTGCCGTACATCCTCGTCGGCGCACAGAAGACCTCCGTGGAGACGCTGTCCATGCTCGCCCAGGACCAGGCCGCGAACGTGCGGTTCGGACCGGCCGCCGCCTACGCGGTGATCCTCTTCGTCTACGTCTTCCTCATCGCGCTGGCGTTCGTCCGGCTGCTCGGCGCCGATCTCGTGCCGCACCGCCGGAAGGGGGCGGCCGCATGACCACCACTCCGCACCCGGCCCTGCGCAGGGCGCTGCTCTGGCTCGGGGTGGCCGCGGTCGTCGCCTACTGCCTGGCGCCCTTCTACTGGATGCTCGTCTCCAGCCTGCGCCGCACCTCGGACATCTTCGACAACTCCCTGTTCCCCGGCCGGATTTCGCTGGAGAACTACCGGGCGGTCCTCGATCCGTCGCAGGCGTTCACCCGCGCGCTGCTCAACAGCCTCGTGGTGGCCGGGACCACGACCGTCTGCGCACTGCTGCTGGCGACCTTCACGGCGTACGCGATGGCCCGGCTGGAGTTCCGCTTCAAGCGGTTCGTGCTGACGCTGATCATCGCCACGTCGATGTTCCCCGTGGTGTCGATCGTGGTACCCCTGCTGAAGATGTTCGTCGGCTTCGGCTGGATCAACACCTACCAGGCGATGATCGTGCCCAGCATGTCGTTCACGCTGCCGCTGGCGGTGTGGAACCTGACGGCCTTCTTCCGGCAGATGCCCGAGGAGCTGGAGCACGCGGCCATGATCGACGGCTGCACGCGCGGCCAGGCCTTCCGGCGCGTCATCGTCCCGCTGGCCGCGCCCGGCCTCTTCACCACCGCGATCATCACCTTCATCGCGGCGTGGAACGAGTTCCTCATCGCCCTGTCGATGACCAACAAGCCCGACATCCAGACGGCGCCCGTCGCGATCTCCAAGTTCGCGGGGGCAACTCAGTTCGAGACGCCGTTCGGCAGCCAGATGGCGGCCGGTGTCCTGGTCACCGTGCCGCTCGTCGTCGTGGTGCTGGTGTTCCAGCGCCGGATCGTCGCCGGCCTCACGGCCGGTGCCGCCAAGTAGCCCCGTCCGCCCACCGATCCCGGAGGAGTACTCCCCAACATGTCGACCAGCACCGCGCCTTGGTGGCGCGACGCCGTCATCTACCAGGTCTACGTCCGCAGCTTCGCCGACGGCAACGGCGACGGCGTCGGCGACATCGCCGGCATCCGCTCCCGGCTGCCGTATCTCAGCGACCTCGGCGTGGACGCGATCTGGATCAACCCCTGGTACAAGTCGCCGATGGCCGACCACGGTTACGACGTCGCCGACTTCCGGGAGATCGACCCGCTGTTCGGCACGGTCGCCGAGGCCGAGCAGCTCATCGAGGAGGCGCACCGCCACGGGATCCGCGTCGTCCCCGACATCGTGCCCAACCACACCTCCGACCGGCACGAGTGGTTCGAGGCGGCGCTGGCCGCCGGGCCGGGCAGCCCGGAGCGGGAGCGTTACGTCTTCCGGGCGGGCCGCGGGCCGAACGGCGACGAGCCGCCCAACGACTGGGTGTCCTGCTTCGGCGGCCCGGCCTGGACCCGGCTGCCCGACGGCGAGTGGTACCTGCATCTGTTCGCCCCGGAGCAGCCCGACCTCAACTGGCGGCACCCGGAGGTGCGGGCGGAGTTCGAGTCGATCCTGCGCTTCTGGTTCAGCAGGGGCGTGGACGGCTTCCGCATCGATGTCGCGCACGGTCTGATCAAGCATCCGGAACTGCCCGACCTGCCGCCGCGGCCCGAGGCTCCGGCGGACGGCAGGGCGCAGCACTTCGACCATCCGCACTGGGACCGGGACGAGGTGCACGAGATCTACCGTGCGTGGCGGCGGGTGGCCGACGAGTTCCCGGGCGACCGCTCGTTCGTCGCCGAGGCGTGGGCGGACACCCCGGAGCGGCTCGCCGCGTACGTCCGCCGGGACGGACTGCACACGGCCTTCAACTTCGACTTCCTGATGTCCAGTTGGGACGCGAAGGACCTGCGGGCCGTCATCGACGACTCGCTCGCGATGCTCGGCGCGGTGGGCGCGCCCGCCACCTGGGTGCTCTCCAACCACGACGTCGTGCGCCATCCCAGCCGCTACGGCCGCAAGGTGGTCAAGCGATGGGTGGCCAACGAGACGTACCGGCCCGAGGGCCCGCTCGACCTGGAACTCGGCACGCGCCGGGCCCGTGCGGCGGCCCTGCTGATGCTGGCGCTGCCCGGCGGCGCCTACGTCTACCAGGGCGAGGAGCTCGGGCTGCCGGAGGTGGAGGACCTGCCGGAGAGCATGCTCCAGGACCCGGTCTGGGAGCGGTCCGGGCACACCGACCGGGGGCGTGACGGCTGCCGGGTGCCGATCCCGTGGTCGGGGCGGAGCGCACCGTACGGCTTCGGACCGGTGGGTGCGTCCGCCGACCCGTGGCTGCCGCAGCCGGAGCTGTGGGGGGACCTCAGTGTGGCCGCGCAGACCGGCGACGAGAACTCGATGCTGGAGCTGTACCGCAGCGCGCTGCGCCTGCGCCGCGAGCATCCCGCCCTCGGCGACGGCCGGCTCACCTGGCTGGACGCCCCGGCCGGCGTCCTCGTCTTCGGCCGCGACCCGGGCTTTTGGTGCGTGGTGAACCTGTCGGCCGAGCCGTACCGGCTGCCCGAGGACGCCTCGGTCCTGCTGGCGAGCGGGCCGGTGCGGGACGGCATGCTGGCGCCCGACCACGCGGCCTGGCTGGCCGTGTAGGTGGGCGCCGAGGGGAGGCTCGTCACCGGGCCTCCCCTTCTCCACCACGGCCGCCACCCCTCTCCACCACGGCCCCCACCCCGCTGGACCTGCATGATTGTGCGGTACACACAGCGCGCCTCCGCGCGCGCCGAGTCGCGGGAGGCACGGGTGGAGGACGGCAAACGGGAGGCCGTGGTGTGGCGCAACCGCGCCCTCACGCTGTTCGACCGGGTCGCCGTGCCCGTCGCCGTGTGCGACGTGTACGGCGACGTCCTGCTGGCCAATCCCGCGATGGCGGCCGAGTGCGGCACGACGCCGGGGCGGCTGCGCGGGCGTGACGTACTGGAGCTGTTCCGGCCGCAGGAGGCGGGGCAGGTGGAGCGGATCGCCGAGGCACTGCGGCTGCGGCACCGGTCGCGCTACGAGGTGTCGGTGCGCTGGGAGGCGCCGGGCGGGGCCGAGCGGTTCGGGGAGCTGACGGCCGATCCGGTCAGCGACACCGTGGAGGACACGCCCGCCCTGCTGGTGATGCTGCGGGTGCAGGGCGAGCGTGAGCCGCGCGCCGACGCGCCCGTGCACGCCGCGCCGGTGGAGGCCCGCATCCTGGCCCTGCTCGCCGGTGGTGCCACCACCGCGAGGGCCGCCAAGGAGACCGGCCTCACCACGGACGGCGTCACCTATCACCTACGGCGGCTGTCGGCGCGCTGGGGCGCCTCGAACCGCACCGAACTGGTCGCCCGCGCCTATGCGCTCGGGGTGCTGACTCCCGGGGTGTGGCCGCCCGGCGCGTAGGCGGTGCCCGCGCCTTCGGGGGCGCCGAAGCGGGCGAGGGTGTGCCACACCTTCTTCAGGTCCTGGGGTTCGTACCGGCCGGTGCGGGCGGCGTCGCCGATGATCCGGGGATCGACCAGGCCGTCCTGCGCGGTGGTGGCGCCCAGCTCCACGTACGCGCGGCCGCGGTAGTCCGCGTGGCGCAGCAGCTCCGGGACGCTCAGCCGGTAGCCGGGGTGCCACTCGACGGGGCAGGGCAGCGCGCGGGCCGCGGCCTCGACGGGCGTGCCGCGGTAGCTCGCGTCCAGGACGAGGGCCTCGACGTGCGCGGCGAGGAGGACACCGCCGTGGACCTGGGCCTCGATGTAGTCGTCGAGGGCGTCCCGCCGGTCGCCCTCGGCGAGGGCGACGAGCGCCATGCCGGCGGCGATCCCGAAGTCCGTCGGCTCGGCCGCGCTGTCCGGGTAGCAGAAGGTGGTGCGGGCGAGGGCGGCCGGGCCGAGCCGGAAGTGCGAGGACCCGAACCGCGGTGCCGCGCCGACGACTTGGTGGCGGAAGTTCAGCGCGCCGTAGACGGGCCGCTCGTGCGGGGCGGCGTCGTCGTAGGCACCGCCGAAGATCCGGCTCTCCCAGCGGTGGCGGTCGCCGCCGGGGTGTGCGGTGAGACCGCCGTTGCTGGTGCCGGTGACGAACTGCGAGTGGTATGCGCCGTCCTGGGCCAGCGCCTGAAGGATGGGCATTCCTCCGGTGAGCCGGTCGGGGTGGAAGTTCAGCGTGATCCGCACACTCGGGTCGACCGCCGGGCCCTCTGAGCGGGCGGCGACATGGCGGAGCGCGGCCAGCTCCCGCGGGCTCCCGACGGCACTCAAGTCCACTGCTGCGTACGCCCTTTCCCGTTCGGCGCCGACCGTGGTCCCGGGTGACGCGGCCGTCGGCAGGTGCCGATGGTACGAGCGGACCGGGCCTGCGCCCGACTCCTTTTTCGTGGCCCGGGGCCGGTGTGCCGGGCGGCAGGCCGGGCCTTCCGGTGGTCCTCCGTGCCGGGGTGCGGACAGCCACGGGGCGAGGACGGGGGTTTTCCTCATGGATCACCGGGGCGCCCGGAAGGGAGCATGCCGTACATGACGACTCGGCGGCTCGGCGGCCTCTTCCGCACGACGACGGCGGGCACGGACCTGCGGTGCTTTCTGCTCACGGGCATCGCCACCGTGCTCCTCACGCGCCGGCTGCTGGCGAGCACGGGCTATCCGAAGCTCGGCGGCCACGGCACCGGACTGCACATCGCGCACATGCTGTGGGGCGGGCTGCTGATGGCGGCCGGGCTGGTGGTGCTCCTGACCTTCCTCGGGCGCCGCGTGCGGCGGTGGGGCGCGGTGACGGGCGGTGTGGGGTTCGGGCTGTTCATCGACGAGATCGGCAAGGTGGTCAGCGACGGCGGGGGTTACCTCTACCGGCCGGCCGCCGGGCTGATCTACCTGGCCTTCGCCGCGCTGGTGGTGCTGAGCCGGTGGCTCGTCCCGCGCGGCGGCCCGCAGGGTGCGCGGGCGCGGACGGCTCGCGCCGCCGACACCGCGCTGACCGGTGTCGTCTCCGGGCTGACCGAGGCTCAACGCCGGGCGGCGCTGGGGATGCTGGAGGGCTCGACGCGGCCCGTGGACGTGGCGCTGGTGCGGGTGCTGGAGTGCGTGGAGCCCGTGCCGGAGCGGCCTCGGGCCCGGGTGGCGGACGCGGTGCGGGCCGCCGTCGCCCGCGGCCGCGGGGCCGTCTCGGCGCTGGTCGCGCACCGGGCCACGCTCTGGGCGGCGCTGACGTGGACCGTGCTGCAGGGGGCGGCCCTGCTCTTCGGGGTCGGGCGGGATCTGGCGGCGGGGCGGCTTCGGCACGAACCGGAGTGGGGCGCGGTGACGGGGCTGGTCGCCTGCTCGGCCGTGATGCTGGGGCCGGCCGTGGCCGGACTGGCACGGCTGCGCCGCGACCGGGTGCGCGGCCTCACCCTGATCCGCGCCTCGCTCCTGGTGGACCTGCTGGCCGGCCAGCCCTTCAACTTCGTCGTCAACCAGTTCTCGGCGGTGACGAACTGGCTGGTCGGCCTCACCCTGCTGACGGTCGTCACGACGGCCCTCCACCGCGAACGCGAGTCGACCGGCGAAGCGGAACGCGGGCTACGCCCGGGGAAGCCGAACGGAGCCTCGGCACCGTCTTGACCATGAGCCTCGGGCCCACCGGCGAGACCCCGTGCGGATCGTGCCCCACGAGGCGGGCAGAGACTCAGCGCGTGGCCGCGTGCCTCGGGCCGCCGAGCCCCCTCGCTGGGCGGCCCGGAAACGCCAACGGAGCCTCCGCACCGCCGTGGCCGCGGACCTCAAGAGGCCCGGCAGGGCCCAATGCGGACCGCCCCCCGAGAAGGCGAGAGGAGCCTCGGCATGGTCGTAGCCGCCGGCGCGCCACGGCGCGAAAGCGCCAACGGAGCCTCCGCACCGCCGTGGCCGCGGTCCTCAAGACGCCGGCGGAACCCCGTACAGATCCCGCCCCCGAAGAAGGGAGCAGGCCGCGGCGCGTGGCCAAGAGCCTCGAGCCCGCTGACGAAACCCGATGCAGGGCACGCCCGGGAAACGGCAAGCCGGCCCCAGCCTCAAGCAACCGGCGGAGCCCAGTGCGGATCTCGGCCCAGGAACGCGAGCAGGGACTCGGCGCTGTCGTAGTCCTCCGGCCGTTCGCGGGCGGGTGCGAACACCTGGTAGGCGTCGCGGAGGTGGTCGACGAGGTGGCGGGCCGCCGGCCAGATGCCGTCGGCCAGTTCGACGGGCAGGGCGCGGTCCTGGCCGGTGGCGACCGCGATGTCCCAGGCGTGCACCCCCGCGTCCATGGCGGCCGCCGCCGCGGCCAGTGGCAGGGGCAGCGGACCCAGCGGCGTCGGCACCTGGTCGGCGCCCGCGGGCAGCCCCGCGTAGGCGTCCGCCACCGCGCGCACCACCTTGCCGAGCTCCGCCGACGGATCCCCGTCGAGGGCGTCCGCCGGATGGAACGGGTCGGAGTCCGGGCGTCCGCCGGTGATCGCGAGGCCGTATCCCTGCTGATCGATCCGCGCATGATTGAAGACCTGCCGGACGGTCCACCCGGCACACGGGGTCGGCGCTCCCCAGCCCGCCTCCGGAACCCCGGCGACCAGCTCGACGAGATAGCCGTGCGCGAGCCCGAGAACCACGAGATCCTTGGTGTCCTGGGTATTCCCCATGATGCGTGTCCCCCTCCGGTCACCGTTTGTGCGACAGGAACAATCTAGGCTTTCTTGCGGTCAGTTACGGTCCTCAACGACAGCCCCCGCCCCGTCCCCGCCGATCACACCGATGCCCCAGGAAAGGAGCACGGCCCGCGCATGCGACAGGTACGTGACTGGTCCACGCCCCTCGCCCGTCTGGTGAGGCGGTACCGGGACCCGGTGGTCGTGCAGACACTGCGGTCGGCGGCCGCCGCGTCGATCGCGTACGTCGTCGCACTGCGCCTGAGCCCCGAGTCGGCACCCCTCACAGCCCCGCTGACCGCGCTGCTGGTCGTCCAGGTGACCCTGTACGCCACCCTCACCAACGGCGTCCGCCGGGTGAACGCGGTCGTGGCCGGCGTCCTGGTGGCGATCGCCTTCAGCCAGCTGGTCGGCCTGACCTGGTGGAGTCTCGCGCTGCTGATCGTGGCGTCGCTGGCGGTCGGCCATCTGGTGCGGGTCGACGAGTACGTCCCCGAGGTGGCGATCAGCGCGATGCTGGTCCTCGGCGTCACGGCCGTCGGCGACACGGCCTGGGCGCGGGTGGTGGAGACCCTGATCGGCGCGGTGGTCGGACTCGGCTGCAACCTCCTCCTCCCACCGCCGGTGTGGGTGGACGAGGCGGGCGAGTCGATCGAGGGGCTGGCCCGCCGGTTGCGGCAGTTGATGCTGCGCATGGGCGAGGAGGCCGCGGGCCGCCCACCGGTCGAGCAGGCCACGCAGCGGCTGTACGAGGCGCGCCGGCTCGACCACGACATCGTCGAGGTGGACGCGGCACTGCGGCAGGCCGAGGACAGCCTGCGGCTCAATCCGCGCGTGCGCGAGGGCCTGCTGCACCGGGTGGTGCTGCGGACCGGGCTGGACACGCTGGAGATCTGCACGGTGGTGCTGCGGGTGCTGGCGCGCAGCTTCACCGACCTGACCAAGGAACGCGAGCCGGAGCCGCTGTTCGCGCCCGCGACGGGCGCCGCCGTGGAGCAGTTGCTGTCCGAGATCGCCGACGCCGTGGTCAGTTTCGCGGTGCTGGTCACCAGCCCCGTCAGCACGAGCGCCGAGTCCGCCGAGTCCCGGCTGGCCGCCGAGCTCCGGCAGGCCGCCACCACGCGCGACAAGCTGGCCCAGCTGCTGCTCGAGGAGGTGCAGCGCGACGCCCGTACCTGGCACCTCTACGGTGCCGTGCTGACCGAGGTGAACCGCATCATCGACGAGATGGACACCGAGCACCGCTCGCGCCGCCTGTTCGAGGAGCTGGACCGCAACGCCCGGGACCAGCGCGAGCGCATGCCGCGCCTGACGAAGGTGCGGGAGAGCGTGCGCGACGCGAAGCCCCTGCGCAGGACCACCGGCCGCACGGCCGACGACGACTGACGGGACGAGCAAGGGACCAGCGAGGGACCGGCAAGGGACGAGCAAGGCTCGAACCGGGGACGAGCGAAGCGCGAGCGGTTGCGGGACAGACACCTATTGCACCCTGCGCAACGCTCGTTGCCGGTCTTGCGAGCACCCCGGGGCACACGCCATGGTGGCTTGTCACGACCGGGACGAGCGACGACCTGAGGTGCGGACATGGGCAGTGGGACGGGAGCGGCGGGCGGCGGCTGGAGCAGGCGCCGCTTCGTCGGCGCGCTCGGCGGCGCGGCCGCGGTGACGGCGCTGCCCTCCCCCGCGCCGCCCAGGACCGAGCCCGGTCACACGGCACCGGCCGACCGGGCGGCCCCCTCCCCCGGGCCGTCGGCCCGCCGCACGTCACCGGAGCCCGCCGGCCCCCGCCCGCTCTACGTCGGCACCTACACCTCGGTCGACGGCGGCGGCACGGGCATCGGACTGGCCACGTACGACTCCGCGAGCGGCGCCGTCACCGGCACGGGGACCCTGACCGGCGTGCCCGATCCCTCGTACCTCGCGATCCACCCGGACGGGCACACCCTGTACGCGGTGGACGAGCGGGACGACGGCGCCGTGACCGCCGTGCGCCTCGCCGACCGCAAGGTGCTCGGCGCGCGCGGCACCGGCGGGGCCGGCCCCTGCCATCTCTCGGTGCATCCGGGCGGCCGCTGGCTGCTGAGCGCCAACTACACCTCGGGCAGCGTGGCCGTGCACCCGATCGACGACGCGGGCGCCCTGGGCGAGCGCACGGACACGGTGACGCACTCGACTCCGGCGCCCGGACCGGGCCAACAGGGGCCGCACGCGCACCAGTTCATCACCGGCCCGGACGGCGGCCATGTGCTCGCCGTGGACCTGGGCACGGACACCGTCTACACGTACCGCCTCGACGAGCGGCGCGGCACCCTCACCGAGGTCGCCCAGGCGCACACCAGGCCGGGGGCCGGCCCGCGCCACCTCACGTTCCATCCCGGCGGCCGGTACGCGTACCTGGCCAACGAGGTCGACGACACGGTCGCGGTCTGCGCCTACGACACCTCGAGCGGGCGGCTGACGATCGGCGAGCCGCAGTCCTCGGGTTCCGGCCCGGGCACCAACTACCCGGCGCAGATCCTGGTGACCGCGGACGGCTCGTTCGCCTATCTGGCCAACCGCGGCGACAACAGCCTGGCGCGCTACGCGATCGAGGACGACGGCGCCCGGCTGCGGCTTCTCGGCACGGTGCCGGTGTCCGGCGACTTCCCGCGCCAGATCGCCTTCAGCCCGGACGGGACGCTGCTGTTCGCCGCGAATCAGAGGTCCGGCACGGTCAGCGTGTTCCACGTGGATGCCGTCAGCGGTGAACTGCGCCTGGCCGGCGAGCCGTTCGCCTCACCCGTCGCCGTCTGTGCGCTGCCACTGTAGGGCGCGCGGGCAGGAGGCGGCGCTCGCCTGCGCGAGCAGGACGTGCATCCGCTCCGTGAGCTGCGCGACGTCGTCGGCGGGGGCGTGGAAGGGCAGGCGTACGTCGCCGTGGGCGCGGGTGCGCTCGATGCGCAGCGTCAGCCCGTGCCGGTCGACGGAGAGGGGCTGGACGCGGACCGCGCCGTGCAGGCTGACGTGGTCGACGAGCCGGGTGAGCCGCTCGACGGCGTCGCCGTGGCAGTCCGCGAGATGGGTCAGCAGCCGGGCCTCGGCGAGGGCGAGCGGGTCGGCCTCGGCGGCGGCGAACTCGTCGAGGTCGACGAGCACCGCGCCGGACGACTCGCGCAGCACGATCCTGGTGGGCCGGAACGCGAGGCGCCCGTCGCCGGGCACGAAGTACCCGGCGAGCCAGAGCCGGGCCCGGATGCGGTTGCGGACGGGGACCGGCGCGACGTCGGCGAACTCCAGCACGGCGTGCGGCTCGCCGCGGGGCGCGCAGACCGCCGCCGCGAGCAGGGCGCTGTCCTCGGGCGCCTCCAGCAGCACCCGACCGTCCTCGTTCACGCTGTGCGCACCGACGAACTCCTCGCGGCCGCCGTCCGCGGCCACCGCACAGGACCAGGCGGTGGCGAGCACCGACCGGGCGCGCCGGGCCGCGGACGGCGCGGCCGTCCAGCTGGGGCTGTCCGACATCCCAAACCTCCTTAGGTAAGCCTTGCCTAACCTACCGAAGATCGAGGTGTACGCCAACCATGGGGTGCCGGAAACGAGTGCCGAAAACGATCGTGTCCGCGGGCGCCCAGGCGCCGCCGGACGGCGACTAGGGAGCCACGACGCCCAGCAGCGCCCGGGCGCACAGGTCCCGCACCTGCTCCCGGGTCAGGTCCGAACGCCGTAGCCACTCCAGGCAGACGGCCGTGGTGAAGGCCAGCCAGCCGCGCACGGCCAGCTTGAGGTCCGGGCGCTGCCGGGCCGCCTCGCCGAGTTCGGGGTCGGCGGCGATCGTCGCCAGGATCTGCCGCTCCTGCGCGGCCAGCGCCCGCTGGTAGATCCTCCGGATGGTCTGGTCCCCCGCCGCGTCCGCCCGGTGGAAGGCGCGGAACCCGTGCGCGTGGGCGTGCGCGTACTCCAGGAACGTGTCGAGGCCGGCGGCCAGTTGCTCGCGCGCCGGGACCCCCGGCACGGCCGCCGTCAGCCGCAGCATGCGCTCGCTCTCGCGCTCGACCACGGCGGCGAAGAAGTCCCGCTTGGTCGGGAAGTAGTGGTAGAGCAGTCCGCGCGAGACACCCGCGATCTCGGCGACCTGCTCGATCCACACGTCGTCGTACGGGCTCTCGGAGAACAGCCGCGCCCCCACCGCGAGCAGCTGCTCCCTGCGCTCCTCGGTGCTGAGCCGGCGGCGCGTGCGCTCGCCCTGGTTCGCGGCCATGTCCGCACTTTACTTGACGCCGGTTCAGCGGGAGGACCAGACTGAGGCCGCTATTGAACTCACGTACAACAGGTGTACGACAGCTCGACCTGCCGCTGATTCAAGGGAGATCGCGTCATGGCGGAGACGACGACGGGGGCCGGACCAGAGACCCGGGCCCCCCTTCCGAAGGGGTTCCGCAGCGCCGAACAGGGCTGGCCGGAACTCCACCGCATCCCGCATCCCCCGCACCGCGTCCCCCTGCTCGGCGACGTCCTCGGCGCCGACCGGCGCACACCCGTGCAGGACTCGATGCGCCACGGCCGGCAGCTGGGTCCGATCTTCCGGCGCAAGGCGTTCGGCAACGAGTTCGTGTTCGTGTGGGGCGGCGCCCTGGCGGCGGACATGGCGGACGAGACGCGCTTCGCCAAGCACGTGGGCCTCGGGGTCGCCAACCTGCGGCCGGTCGTCGGGGACGCCCTGTTCACGGCGTACAACCACGAGCCGAACTGGCAGCTCGCGCACGACGTCCTCGCCCCGGGCTTCAGCCGGGAGGCCATGGAGGGCTACCACCCGATGATGCTGGCCGTGGCCGAGCGGCTCACCGGCCACTGGGACCGCGCGCTGGCGGCGGGCCGGGCGGTGGACGTGCCCGGCGACATGACCAAGCTGACGCTGGAGACGATCGCGCGCACCGGCTTCGGGCACGACTTCAACTCCTTCGAGCGCTCCCGGCCGCACCCCTTCGTGTCCGCGATGGTCGGCACGCTGTCGTACGCCCAGCGGCTGAACACCGTGCCGGCACCGCTGGCCCCGTATCTGCTGCGCAAGGCCTCGCGGCGCAACGACGCCGACATGGCCTACCTCAACCGCACGGTCGACGACCTGGTCCGGGCCCGCCGGGCCGGGGACGGCGGCGGCAGCGGGAACGGAGACCTGCTGGACCGGATGCTGGAGACGGCGCACCCGCGCACCGGCGAGCGGCTGTCCGCCGAGAACGTCCGCCGCCAGGTGATCACCTTCCTGGTCGCCGGCCACGAGACGACGTCCGGCGCGCTCTCCTTCGCCCTGCACTACCTCTCCCGGCACCCGGAGGCCGCCGCGCGCGCCCGGGCCGAGGTGGACGCCGTGTGGGGCGACGCGGAGAAGCCCCGCTACGACCAGGTGGCCAAGCTGCGGTACGTGCGCCGGGTGCTGGACGAGTCGCTGCGGCTGTGGCCGACCGCGCCGGCTTTCGCGCGGGAGGCCCGCGAGGACACGCTGCTGGCCGGGGAGCATCCGATGCGGCGCGGCGCGTGGGCGCTGGTGCTGACCATGATGCTGCACCGCGACCCCGAGGTGTGGGGCGCCGACGCGGAGGGCTTCGACCCGGACCGCTTCGACCCCAAGGCGGTGCGGTCGCGGGCCCCGCACACCTTCAAGCCGTTCGGCACGGGGGCGCGGGCGTGCATCGGGCGGCAGTTCGCGCTGCACGAGGCCACGCTGGTGCTGGGCCTGCTGCTGCGCCGCTACGACCTGCGGCCCGACCCGGACTACCGGCTGCGGGTCACCGAGCGGCTGACGCTGATGCCGCAGGGGCTGCGGCTGCACCTGGAGCGGCGCACGGTGACCGCCGGGGCGGTTTCCGCGGCGGCCTTCGAGGAGGTGCCGTCAGACCCGCGGTGTCCAGTGCGCGGGGCGGGTGACTGAGTCCGGCAGCCGCGTGCCCGCGGTGCCGCGGGCCGCGTTGACCTGGGGCTGGGTGAGGAAGAAGGCGCCGGTCAGATCGGCGTCGCCGAGGTCGGCGTCACGCAGATCAGCGCCGATCATGTCCGCGCCGCGCAGATCGGCCCGGGTCAGGTCCGCGGCGATGAGGCAGGCGCCGCGCAGGTTCGCGCCGCGCAGATCGGCTCCCCTGAGCCGGGCGCCGACGAGATCGGCCCCGCGACGGTCCTTCCTGCGTCCGCGCGTGCCCGCCCGCACCAGCTCACTGGTCCTCAGCAGAAGCCCGTTGACCTCCTGGCGGTGCGCGGCCACGTCCAACTGGGCCAGCTGCTCCGGGGTTTGGCGGGTGAGCTCCTCGGTCGCCCCGAGCACGCGCCGCAGATCGTCCCGGAGGGGCCGGGCGGGCGGCAGCGTCAGCGCCTCGCTCAGATACCAGAGCAGCTCGTGCAACTGCCGTACCACCGGGAAGACGTCGAGCATGTGCCGCGCCCGCTCGGGCGATCCGGCACGCCAGTCCTGCCCGCCGAAGGTGACCTGCGAGACCTTCTGGCCCGCCCCGAAGCAGTCGTAGACGGTGCAGCCGCTGAAGCCCTCCTGCCGCAGCCGCGCGTGGATGCCGCAGCGGTGGTCCTCCCGCAGGTTCGGGCACGGCGTGCCGGCCCGCTTGTCGATCGCGAAGTCGGCGGAGGCCGCGAAGGGCAGGGCGACACAGCACAGCCCGAAGCAGCGCGCGCAGTCGCCGCGCAGGTCGGTCCGGTCCGGGGTTCGATCTGGCATGACGCCAAGGATATCCGGCGGCGGGACGATGACCTGCGGGTTTTCACCGGCCCCCTATCTCTTCGAGCAGTTTCGCGATCTTCGCCCGCTTCGCTCTGATGCCGCGCTCCAGCAGCCGCAGATGGGTCGGCGACTCGGGGACGGCGGCCTCGAACTCGGCCAACCGGCGCCGTTCCACGGCCAGTTCGGTTCTCAGCCGCGAGGTGGGGTCCGGGGGCGGGGGCGGGTTGCGGCCGTTGAAGACGATGTTGTGCCTGGGGCGTTCGGTGAAGACGGCCTCGCGTTCGGCGGCCTCGGCGTCGGGCGGGTAGTCGATCCGTATGCCGATGACGCCGGGCCCCCAGGGCTGCTCCCGCAGATGCGTGCGCACGCGGGTGAGCGGAGCGACCGAGATGCCGACGTAGAGGAGGCCCTCCAGGCCGTAGAGGCGGTACAGGGCCGTCCGGCCGGCGGTGTGCAGGCTGCCCTCCTCGTCGAACAGGCCCCGCAGGAACTGCGCGTCGACGTCGCCCATGCCGCCGCCCCCCTTCGCTCCTCCCTGTTCTCACGGTGGCACGCGGGTCTGACATCGGCCCCGGCGGAACCAAACCTCACCGATGAGTTTCCGGCGGTGTGGGGGTCTCCTCATACAACGGAAAACAAGCTCGGATACCAAGGTCTTGAGCCCCACTTCAGGCGGGAGCCCATTCACACACAGGAGAGAGACCATGTGCAGTCACCGGCCTTCGTGCCCCGCACCGGACAGCCCGGACCACCACACCGCCGTGATCGTCGCGGCCCACCCCGAACAGGGCTGGAGCCTGCTGTGCAACGGCACGATCGTGTTCGAGGACACGGGTGAACTGCTCCCGGACGGCCGGGTCGTGGACCCGCACCGCGCCCTCGGCCCGCTGGCCGTGGCGGCCTGACCCAGAACAGCCGTACCGCCCGATTGCGGGACGCCCGGCGCAGGGCGACGATGAGGTCGTCACCCACCCGAGGTGGAGCCATGGGCCCGGTCTCGTCCCGCAGGCTGACGCGCATCGCGGCCTTCGTGCTGGCCGTCCTGAGCACCCTGGTCTGCACCGCCGCGGCCACCACTCGCAGCACGGTGGTCTCCCCCGGCTTCTACCGCTCGGTCCTCGACGACCAGCGGGCCTACGACCGCCTCTACGACGAGGTCCTCGTCGACCCGCGCTCCGTCGCCGTCACCCGCCCCCTGCTGGCCCGGCTGCCGGTGCCGGAGGCGCAGATCTCCTCCAACATCAAGGTCGTCCTGCCCACGGACTCCGTCCGCGACCTCACCACCCAGCAGATCGACAGCGTGGTCGGCTATCTCGACGGCGACCGCGGCACCCTCGTGCTGACCGTGGATCTCGCCCCGGTCCTCGGCAACCTGAACGATCTGGCGCAGATCTACTTCGGCGACCTCGTCTCCTCGCTCCAGGAGCGGAAGGAGCCCGACTTCGCCGCGTTCTCGGCCGATCTGTCCGCCGCCCTGCGCGAGGTGACCGCGGGGCGGGCGCCCGACGGCCTGCCCAGCCTGCCGCTGACCTACGCGCAGGCCGGCCAGGCGGCCGACGCGCTGCTGCGTGCCGTGACCGCCCAGGGACGCGAGGCGCTGCGGCCCGAGGTCGAGGGAGCCCTGGCCGACGGTGACGTCGCCACCGCACTGGCCGCCGTGGCGCCGGCCGTGGTGACGGACCGCACCCGTGACGCGGCGGCCCGGCTGCGGGCCACCACGGGCGGCAGCACCTGGGACCTCACGCAGACCCTGAAGGCGTCGGGCAACGACCTGACGGCGCTGCACCGGGCGCGCCCGTACACCTCGTTCGGGCTCGGCCTGACGGAGGCCCTGTCGGCGGCGCTGCTGGTCGCCTCGCTGGCGGTGCTGTGGTTCACCGGCCCGGCCGCGCCGGGCCGCCGGCTGATGCCACTGGGCTGGGCGCTCGCCGTGGGCGGCGCGCTCACCGCGCTCGCCGCCGCGCTGGTGCGTCTGCTCGCCGACGGGCGCGTCGTCAGCCCCCGGGCCTCCTGGCCGCCGAGCCTGGCGCGGCTCGTCGACGACCTCCAGCACGCGGCCTTCGACGACGTCGTCACCACCGCCGTGCTCACCGCGCTCGTGCCCGCCGCGGCCGGGGCGCTGCTGGTGGCGGTGGGCTGGGTCGTCCAGGTCCGCCCCCGGCCGTCCTTCTCCCCGCTCCGCGCCCGCGGGCTCACGCTGGCGGCGACGGGCGCCGCCCTCGCCGGGATGCTCGCGGTACCGCTCGCGGCCGGCCCGTCCGCGCCGCGGGTGTGCGAGGGCCAGGCGTGGCTGTGCGACCGGCCCTACGACCAGGTCGCCTATCTCACCTCGCACAACGCCAACTCGACGACCGTCGACCGCTTCATCGGACCGCTCCAGGACCCCGCCATCCCGGCGCAGTTGGACGACGGCGTGCGCGCGCTGCAACTCGACACCTACCATTGGGAGCGGCCGGACGAGATCGCCGGGCGGCTGGCCGACTCCGACTTCACCCCGGAGCAGCGGAAGTTCCTCGCCTCGGCCGTCGAGAAGCTCAACCCCCCGCGTCCGGGACTGTGGTTGTGCCACGCGGTGTGCCGGGCCGGAGCGATCCCGCTGGTGCCGACGCTGCGGCAGCTGGGCACCTGGATGCGCGCCCATCCGACGGAGGTCGTGACGCTGATCGTGCAGGACGCGATCAGCGGTGAGGACACCGAGAAGGCCTTCCGGCAGGCCGGGTTGACCGACCTGGTCCGCACGCCGGACCCCGATCCCGCCAAGCCGTGGCCGACCCTGGGGGAGATGATCGACAGCGGCCGGCGGCTGGTCGTCTTCGCCGAGCAGGCCGACGGCCCGGCGCCGTGGTACCGCAACTTCTACCGCTACGGCATGGAGACGCCGTTCGCGTTCCGCACCCCGGGCGACATGAGCTGTGTGCCGCACCGGGGCGGCACCGGCAAACGGCTGTTCCTGCTCAACCACTTCATCACCAACAACGGCGGCAGCCGCCTCGACGCCGGTGAGGTCAACTCCCGCCGCTTCGTGCTCGACCGGGTCCACGCCTGTGAGCGCGAGCGGGGCAGGCCGGTGAACTTCATCGCCGTCGACTACGCCACGATCGGCGACGCCCAGGGCGCCACCGACGCGCTCAACGCCGAGCGCTGAACGGGTGGTTGGGGTCCTGACGGTTCAGTACCGCTGCGCCTTGACCAGCTTCGGGGTCAGCACCGGCTGGGGAGGCTTGCGGCTGATGGCGATCGGGTTGGCCTTGTCGCCCGGGGCGAGGTCCTCCGCGCCGACGTAGCGGGTCTCCACGGTCTTGCCGGAGGAGTCCAGGAAGTCGACCTGGACGGCGTAGGACGCCTTCTTGTCGGTCTTGTTGGTGATGGTGACGACGACGGCGAGCAGCCCGCCGGTCTGGGCGCGCGGCTTGCCGGTCATGGCGACCTCGGACATCGCGTTGCCCGGCGCCTTGACGTTCTTCAGCTCGTTCTGGGCGGCCTGGTTGGCCCGCTCGACGTTGGCCGACACCGACGCCTCGAAGGAGGACGCGGCGGCGGAGGCGGACGCGGCCGCCGAGGAGGCCCTGGCCCGTGCCGAGGCCTCCGCCGAGGACATGGCGGAGGGTGCCGTGCCCGAGAAGGATGCGGTGTCCGGTGGAGTGGGCCGTTCGGTGGACGTCGTACTCGAACTGCTGCTGTTGTCGTTCGAGCTGCACGACACCAGTGCCAGCGTGCCCGCGGCGGCCGCGGCCAGCACGACGGCGACCGGCCGGGACCGGCCCGCTCGCGCCCGGTGGGATGCCCCTGCCTTCATCGTCGACGTCCTCTCGCGCGATCACGGAAATACAGCGAGATGAACCCTATGTCGGAATATACCGCGGGGCATGTCGCCGAAAAGGGGCCCGGCCGGTCGTCCCGGCCCGCGCCGTGGCCTTCTCCTACCGGCCGAACACCTCGAAGGCCACGGCGGGCCTGCCGCCGAACCGCTCGGCCAGCCGCTCGGTGTTGGCGGTGAGGAATCCGCGCACGTAGGTCTCGGGATCCTCGTCGGTCAGCACCTCGATGTAGGTGCGGTGCTCCAGCAGCGAGCGCACCGCCCGCTCCAGTCCGGGTGAAGCGTCCACCGCGTGCGTGGGCGAGCTGGAACCGGCGACGGCGACCCAGCGGACGCCGTTCCAGGCTTCCAGGCCGCGTTCGGCCAGTTCGGGGAAGATCCACCGGTTTCCGGCGTCGCCCGCCGCGTCCAGCGTGGCCCGGCCGACGGCGACGTGGTCCGGGGTGTTCCAGGCGACGCCGCCCCAGGTGTCCCGGTGGTTGAGGGTGATGACCAGCTCGGGCCGGTACCGGCGGATCGCGGCGGCGATGTCGCGGCGCAGGGCCGCGCTGTACTCGATCACCCCGTCGGCGTGGCCGAGGAACTCCACCTGCGTGACCCCCACGACGGCCGCGCTCGCCCGCTGCTCGCGCTCGCGCAGCGGGCCGCACTCGGCGGGCTCGACGGTGTCGATGCCGGCCTCGCCCCGGCTCGCCAGCACGTACGAGACCTCGCGGCCCTCGTCGGTCCAGGCGGCGACGGCCGCCGAGCACCCGTACTCGAGGTCGTCCGGGTGCGCCACGACCGCGAGGGCGCGCCGCCAGTCGGTGGGCATGGGCTGGAGCTGAGCGGGCTGCGGCTCGGTCATGGCCGCAGACTAGCCCGGGCCGGTGCCGTCAGGCCTCGTCCCGCGTGAGGGCGAGCAGCCGGTCCAGGACCCTGGGGCCGCCGGCCCGCACGCCGTCGTGCTCGAACTCGTCGGTCACCCAGGTGCGCAGGCCGCGGATCGTGCGGGCGGTCTCGAGGGCGTGGGCCGTGTCGACGTACATGTCGTCGTGGTAGACGGCGGCCGCCACCGGGACCTCGTTGGCGGCGAGGCGCGCGGGGTCGTAGAGCGGCCGCCAGTCGGTGCGGGCGGCGAGGAGTTCGGCCGTCTCGCGCAGCGGGCGCAGCGCCGGGTCGCAGTCGAACATCCACGGGTGGATCGACTCGCCGGTGAACAGCAGCGGGCCGTCGCCGGCCAGGGTCTTCGCCGCGTCGAACTGCGGGAACTCGGCGCGGACCCGTTCGGCCGACCAGTCGGTGGGCCGCTCGTCCTGGCCGTAGATCGCCTCGTGGACGAGGGCGTACAGCGGGTGGCCCGCGTACGACAGGAGGCCCTGGACCGCTTCCTGGAAGGCGTCGGAGAGCGCGAAGCCCTGCGGGGTGCGGACGAAGGCGTCCTCGAGCAGGTGGTGGAGGCGGTGGGTGCCCTCGCCGCCGCCGAGCATGATGCCGAGGGACTGGAAGGCCTCGACGGTGAGGCGGTAGCCGTTCGGCAGGGTCACCTCGTGGGTGAGGAGGTGGTCGGCGATGCGGCGGGCGCGCTCGACGTCCTGCGGGTAACGCGCGTAGTGCGCGGCGACCTTGCGCTCGATGCGCGGGTAGGCGGCGCGGTAGATGTCGTCGGCGTGCGCGTCGAGGGAGGGCAGACCGCCGGTGATCACGGCGGCGGCGAGGCCCTCGGGCGCGCTGGAGAGGTAGTTCACCGTGCAGAAGCCGCCGAAGCTCTGGCCGAGGACGGTCCAGCGGGCGCCGCCGGTGACCTGGCCGCGGATCGCCTCGCAGTCACGCACGATGGCGTCGCCCCGGAAGTGGGTGAGGTAGTCGGCCTGTTCGGCGGGGCCGCCGCGCAGCGGGAGGGTCTGCCGGTTGGCGGGCGTGGAGCTGCCGGTGCCGCGCTGGTCGAGGAGGAGGACGCGGTGGTCCTTCAGGGCCCGGCCGAGCCATGCCTGACGTCCGACGAAACGGTTCGCCCCGAAGCCCGGGCCGCCCTGGAGGTAAACCAGCCACGGCAGGTTCGCTTGCGCCTTGTCGCTCGCGACGACCTCGCGGGCGTACAGCTCGATGGTCTCCCCCGCCGGGTCGTCGTGGTCGAGGGGCACGGTGAAGCGGCGGTCGGTGAGGACGACGCCGGGCTGACGGTACGAGGCGGTCAACGGGTCTCCAGGGACGGACGGATGTCGGGCCGCGTCCCACTTCATCACATGTTCGTCCGGCCGCCGACCCCCGGGATCATGAAAACCTACTGAACCCTTGATCAGCGGCCGGAAAGGCTCGAACGCCGTACGACCAGCTCCGGCTGGAGCACGACGCGGCGGTGCTCGTGCCGCGTGGACCCGTTCTCGGCCTCCGTCTCCTCCAGCAGCAGCTCGGCGGCGAGCGCGCCCATGGTGACGGCGGGCTGGCGGACCGAGGTGAGCGGGACGGCCGCGGCGGCGGCGAACTCGATGTCGTCGTAGCCGACGATGGCGAGGTCCTCGGGGACCCGGACGCCGGCCGCGTACATGGCCTGGAGCACGCCGAGGGCGAGCAGGTCGTTGGCGCAGAAGACGGCGGTCGGGCGGTCGGCGAGGCCGAGCAGGCGGGCGCCGGCGTCGCGTCCCGCGGCCACGTCGAGCCGCTCGGTGGGCAGTTCGCGCAGGCTGTCGGGGCCCAGTCCCGCCTCGGCGAGCGCGTTCAGCGCGCCGGTGCGGCGGTCGCGCACCTGGTTGAGGCCGGGCGGGCCGCTGACGTAGGCGATGGTCCGGTGCCCGGCGTCCACGAGGTGCCGCACGGCCAGCGCGCCGCCCGCCACGTCGTCGACCGACACGGAGCACTCGGTGGTGGAGTCGCCGACCCGGTCGACCAGGACGAAGGGGATGTTGTGCCGCCGGAACGTCTCGATGTTGCGGCCCGAGGCGTCGGTGGGGGTGAGCAGCACGCCGCGCACCCGCTGCTCGGCGAAGAGCGAGAGGTACTCGGCCTCCTCGCCCGCGCTCTGGGCGCTGTTGCAGACCATGACGCCCAGCCCGGCGTCGCGGGCGGCGCGTTCGGCACCGCGGGCGACGTCGACGAAGAACGGGTTGCCCATGTCGAGGACGAGCAGCCCCATGATCCGGCTGCGGCCGGCGCGCAGCTGGCGCGCGGACTCGCTGCGGACGTAGCCGAGTCGGTCTATGGCCGACTGCACCCGGGCCCGGGTCTCCGTGGCGACCGTGTCCGGACGGTTGATCACGTTCGACACCGTGCCGACCGAGACTCCGGCGGCGCGGGCGACGTCCTTGATACCCACCGACTGGGACATCAGGCAGGGACCTCCTGGGGGACGCGGGACGGCCGGAAGGCCATCACATTACCGTCAACAACCGGCGTATCCTGCCCGGTCACGCGGGCAGTCCGAAGTCGATGACGTGGAGCGCCGAGGGCGTGGTACCGCTCGACCTCTCCTGGTACATGAACGACAGGACGTTGTCCGCCCGCACCCGCGGTTCGTCGACGACGACCTCGCCGAAGGCGTCGAGTCCGCCGCCGTCGTACAGCAGCCTCCAGTCGGTGTGGCCGGTGGCCCGGGAGGCGCCGGCGATCCGGCCGTGGGGCAGGACCGCGTAGGCGTTGTCGTGCCGGTCCAGGACCAGCCTGGTGCGCTGGCTGGAGCCGAGGGCGACCGGGATCTCGGTCTTCTCCCAGCTGCCGGCGGGGTTCTTGCGCAGATGGAAGGCGCGGCCGTGGGCGGTGCGGTCGGCCACGTAGTCGGTGGTGCGGCGGCCGGGGACGTAGCTGATGATCGCGTGCGGGAGGCCGGTGGAATCGATCCACTGGCTCTCCTGGTTCATCAGCGCGTGGTCCGGGCCGAGGGGGTCGACGACCAGTCCGGCGTCGGTGACGGCCACCGTCTTCGCGCCGCCGGTGGTTCCGACGACGGTGCCGGCGTCGTTGAGCCAGGTGCGGCCGCGGTCGGCCGAGTGGACGTAGCCGGTGTCGTGGTTGGTGAGGCCGCCGCCGTCACGCATCACCGCGGCGTTCTGCTCGCGCCAGGTGAAGAAGGCGTGCAGCCGGCCGCCCGTGTCGTAGTCGATGCCGTGCAGATACATGTTGCGGGCGGTCGAGGAGCCGTGGGTGGTGGTGTACGTGCCCGTCGAGCTGGTCCACTCCCCGAGCGCCGTCCACCTCGAACCGTCGTACTCGGCAAGGGCGTTGCGACCGTCGCCGGAGACGCCGACGCGGTAGCCGAGCTGGAGTCCGCCCTCGGGGGTGGCGACGAACTGGGGGTAGGTGAAGCGGTCGGTGAGCGCCAGGCCGTCGAGCGTGGTCTGCACGGCGCCGAAGACGGACGGGGTCCAGGGTGTGGACGCCGGGTCGTCGAGGAGCCCGGCGACGGACTTCACGTAGAAGAAGCCGTCGCTGTGGGAGTCGAGGTTGAGGTGCAGCCGGCCGTCGGCGGCGGAGACGCCCATGGAGATGACGTTGTGGGAGTCGTCGCTCTTGAGCCGGTGCGGGAGCGTGACGGCCGACCAGTCCGAACGGCCCGGCTCCCGGCGGGCCACGACCGCCTCGCGGGTGGCCGTGTACCAGGCGGCGTACTGGTGCCCGCGGTAGGTCAACAGCCCGTTCTTCTGAAACGAGTTGTTGTTGACCAGGCCGTCGTAGGAGACGAAGTACAGGGCGTCGGCGTCGAGCCGGGTGCGGTCGAGGAGGGTGACGTGGGGGGCGAGCAGCCCGCTTCCGGCGGCGGTCATGACAGGTGGAACACCTCCGTCAGAGGCTTCATGGCCTCGTCGGGGCGGGAGCCGTCCAGCGACTCGAAGAACGGCGCCATCTCCGCCTGCCAGCGGGCGTTGACCTCGGTGGCCTCCATGCCGGCCTGGGCGGCCGCGAAGTCCTCGGTCTCCAGGTAGCCGACCAGCAGGCCGTCGTCGCGCAGGAAGAGCGAGTAGTTGTGCCAGCCGGTGGCCGAGAGAGCCTGAAGCATCTCCGGCCACACGGCTGCATGGCGTTCGCGGTACTCGGCGAGCCGGTCCTCGCGGACCTTGAGGAGGAAACAGACGCGCTGCATGAAGTACCGCTCCTGGATCAGGGGTTGAGCCGGTCGACGATCAGAAGTTGAACTGGTCGATGTTCTTCGCGTCGAACACGGTCGGCTTGCCGAGCGTGATCACGCCGTCCTTGCCGATCGTGTACGTGGTCGAGCCGGCCTTGAAGGTCTCGCCCTCCTTGCCGGTGATCTGCCCGGAGGACAGGGCGACGGCGGTGCGGGCGGCGAGGTCGCCGAGCTTCGCCGGGTCCCACAGCTCGAAGCCCTCGACGGTGCCGTTCTTGACGTACTTGCGCATGTCGTTGGGCGTGCCCAGGCCGGTCAGCTTGACCTTGCCCTTGTACTTGGAGCCGGACAGGTACTGGGCGGCCGCCTTGATGCCGACGGTGGTCGGGGAGATGATCCCCTTCAGGTTCGGGTACTGCTGCAGCAGGCCCTGGGTCTGCTGGAAGGAGGCCTGGGCGTCGTCGTTGCCGTAGGCGATCTTGACCAGCTTGACGTCCTTGTACTTCGGGTCCTTCAGCTCGTCCTTCATGAACCCGATCCAGGTGTTCTGGTTCGTGGCCGTCTGGGCGGCGGACAGGATCGCGATCTGGCCCTTGTAACCGATCTGCTTGGCCAGCAGCTGCACCTCGGTACGGCCGAGGTCCTCGGCGGAGGCCTGGGAGACGAAGGCGTTGCGGCAGTCGGCCTTGGTGTCGGAGTCGTAGGTGACGACCTTGATGTCGTTCTTCATGGCCTGCTTCAGCGCGGTGCACAGCGCGCCCGGGTCCTGCGCGGAGACGGCCATCGCGTTGACCTGCTGCTGGGTGAGGGTGTTGACGTAACTCACCTGGCCCGCGGTGTCGGTGGCGCTGGAGGGGCCGACCTCCTTGTACTTGCTGCCCAGTTCGGACAGCGCCTTCTCGCCGCCCTTGTCCGCCGAGGTGAAGTACGGGTTGTTGACCTGCTTGGGCAGGAACCCGACCGTCAGGCCCTTCTTCAGCGCGGCGTTCGGGTCGGCCTTCGCGGTCGAGGTGGCGGCCGCGTCGTCGCTGCCGGAGTTCTTCTTGGTGGTGCCGCCGCAGGCGGTGACGGCGAGGGCGAGCGAGGTGACGGCGGCGAGGGCCGCGCAGGTACGGCGGACGGATGACATACGCATGGCAAAGGTCCTTTGCTGAGCGGGGTTCAGGAGGTCGGAGTCGAGGCGGCTCTGCGCCCCGCCCTGGCGATGGAGATCTGTCGCGCGACCCGGGGGCCGAGGACGGAGATGACGAGGAGGACGCCGGTGACGACGATCTGCGACTGCGCGGAGACGTTGAGCAGGCTCATCACGTTCTGCAGCGCGCCCAGCAGGAACACACCGGCGATCGCGCCGCCGAGCGTGCCCTTGCCGCCGTCGAAGTCGATGCCGCCGAGCAGCACGGCGGCGACGACGGACAGTTCGAGGCCGGTGGCGTTGTCGTAGCGGGCGCTGGCGTAGTGCAGCGCCCAGAAGATGCCGGTCAGTGAGGACATCAGGCCGGTCACCGTGAACAGGATCAGCTTGTGGCGCTTGACGCGGATGCCGGCGAAGCGGGCGGCCTCCTCGTTCGCGCCGATCGCGAACAACGAGCGGCCGAACGGGGTGGCGTGCAGGACCACGACGGCGATCGCGAGCAGGACGAGGAAGGGGATGAACGCCTTCGGCAGGAAGGTGTCGCCGATCCGTCCGGCCGCGAAGTCCAGGTACTGGCTGGGGAAATCGGTCACCGCGTCGGAGCCGAGCACGATCTGTGCGATGCCCCGGTAGGCGGCGAGGGTGCCGATGGTGACGGCGAGGGAGGGCAGCCCGAGACGGGTGACGAGCAGGCCGTTGATCAGCCCGCACACCACCCCGAGCAGCAGGCACAGCGGGATGATGGTCTCGATCGCCATGCCGTCGTTCCACAGCTTGCCCATCACCGCGCCCGACAGGCCGGCCGTCGAGGCGACCGACAGGTCGATCTCGCCGGAGACGACCAGCAGGGTCATCGGCAGCGCGATCAGCGCGATGGGCAGGGTGTTGCCGATCAGGAACGACAGGTTCAGGGCGTTGCCGAAGCCGTCGACCGTGGCGAACGACAGCAGCAACAGCACGACCAGGAGCGCACCGACGACCGTGTCCCAACGGACGGCGCGCGTCAGGGAGTCAGGCATGGCGGGCGTTCCTCTTCTTCAGGGCGTTGGCCACGCGCAGGGCGACGATCCGGTCGACCGCGATGGCGAGGATGAGCAGGATGCCGTTGATGGCCAGCACCCACACGGAGCTGACGCCGAGGGCGGGCAGCACGCTGTTGACGGAGGTCAGCAGCAGAGCGCCGAGCGCGGCGCCGTAGACGCTGCCGGAGCCGCCGGTGAAGACGACGCCGCCGACCACCACCGCGCTGACGACGGTGAGTTCGTAGCCCGTGCCGGTGCCGGAGTCGACGTTGCCGAAGCGGGCCAGGTACATCGCCCCCGCGAGGCCCGCGAGGCCCCCGCAGAAGGTGTAGGCGGCGAGGATCCGCTTGCGGACCGGGATGCCGGCCAGGCGCGCGGCCTCCGGGTTGGAGCCGAGGGCGTACAACTCCCGCCCGCTGCCGAAGTGCTTGAGGTAGTACGCCGTGGCGACGAGCACGACGAGCGCGATGACGGCCAGCCAGGGGATCGCGGAGACGCCGCCGGAGCCGAAGTCCACGAAGCCGGCCGGCAGGTCGGCCGCGGTGATCTGCCGGGAGCCGACCCAGATGGAGTCGATGCCGCGGATGATGTACAGGGTGCCGAGGGTGACGACCAGCGCGGGCACCTGGCCCAGGCTCACCAGCAGGCCGTTGAGCAGGCCGAAGCCGACGCCCATCAGGACCGCCAGCAGGATGGCGACGACCGAGTTGCCGCCGCCGTGCAGATAGTCGCCGGCGGCGAAGGCGCAGATGCCGAGGGTGGAGCCGACCGACAGGTCGACGTTGCGGGTGATCACCACGAGGGACTGGCCGGTGGCGACCAGGACCAGGATGGTGGCGTTGAGCAGCAGGTCCTTGATGCCCTGCTGGGACAGGAAGTCGCTGTTGCCCGCCTGGGTGATGCCGATCATCACCAGGAAGACGATCAGGATGGCGAGTTCGCGCATCTTGAAGACGCGGTCGACGAGGCGGGTGCCGCTGGACTTGGGCACCTCGGCCACGGGAGTCTCGTTGGGAGTGGTCACCGTCATGCGGCGGCCCTCCCGGTTGCTGCGGCCATCACGGTTTCCTCGGTGGCTTCGGCGCGTGGGATCTCGGCGGTCAGCCGGCCCTCGTGCATCACCAGCACGCGGTCGGCCATGCCGAGGATCTCGGGCAGGTCGGAGGAGATCATCAGGACGGCGACGCCGTCCGCGGCCAACTCGCTGAGCAGCCGGTGCACTTCGGCCTTGGTGCCGACGTCGATGCCGCGGGTGGGCTCGTCGACGATCAGCACCTTGGGGCCGGTGGCCAGCCACTTGGCGAGCACGACCTTCTGCTGGTTGCCGCCGGACAGGGTGGAGACGGCGTCGGCGATCCGGGCGTACTTGACGTGCAGCTTGACCGCCCAGTCGAGGGAGCGGCTGCGTTCCGCGCCGCGGTCCATCAGGCCGGCCTTCACGGTGGTGCGCAGTCCGGTCAGGCCGATGTTGCGCTCGATGGACATGCCCATCACCAGGCCCTGGGCCCGGCGGTCCTCGGGGACCAGGGCGAGTCCGGCGGCCATGGCCGTGGACGGGGCGCCGTTGGTGAGCCTGCGGCCCTGGACCTCGACCTCTCCCGCGTCCCAGCGGTCGATGCCGAAGACGGCGCGGGCGACCTCGGTGCGGCCGGCTCCGACGAGTCCGGCCAGACCGACGATCTCGCCGTGCCGCACCTCGAAGGAGACGTCGGTGAACACACCCTCCCGGGTCAACCGGCGCACACTCAGGGCGACTTCACCGGCCTCGACGTCCTGCTTCGGATACAGCTCCTCCAGGTCGCGGCCGACCATGCGACGGACGAGGTCGTCCTCCGTCATGCCCTCGACCGGTTCGCTGGCGATCCAGGCGCCGTCGCGCAGGGTCGTCACCCGCTGGCAGATCTCGAAGATCTCCTCCAGCCGGTGCGAGATGAACAGCACCGCGGCGCCCTGCTCGCGCAGGGTGCGTACGACGCCGAAGAGACGGGCGACCTCGCTGCCGGTGAGGGCGGCGGTCGGCTCGTCCATGATCAGGACGCGTGCCTCGAAGGAGAGGGCCTTGGCGATCTCGACGATCTGCTGGTCGGCGATGGACAGGCCGCGGGCCGGGCGGTCGGGGTCGAGCTCGACGCCGAGGCGCTGCATCAGGGCCAGGGTCGCGGCGTGCGTGGCCTTGTGGTCGATACGGCCGAGGGCGCGCCGTGGCTGGCGGCCCATGAAGATGTTCTCGGCGATCGAAAGGTCGGGAAAGAGGGTGGGCTCCTGGTAGATCACGGCGATGCCGGCGTCGCGGGCGTCGCCGGGGCCGTGGAAGACGACGGGCTCACCGTCGAGCAGCACCCGGCCGGCGTCCGGCCGGTGCACACCGGCGAGCGTCTTGATCAGGGTGGACTTGCCCGCGCCGTTCTCTCCGGCGATTGCGTGCACTTCGCCGGGGAACAGCTCCAGGGAGACGTCCCGCAGGGCGCGCACCGCGCCGAAGGACTTCGAGATGTCCTCGAGCGCCAGCACCGGGGCCGGACCCGTGTCGGACGGGTGGGTCATGAGGGGCTCCTCGACGACGTCGACCAGTGGCTCACGACGTCGTGAAAGGTTTCAACTTGGTTGCCGGGACGTTAGGCGCGGAGCGCATGTCCCGTCAATGGGTCCGAGTCGAAAAAGTTTCGAGAGACCTTCGAGAGCCAAAGGTCACGGTCAGGCCACGGGCAACAGGGTGTGCGGAAACGCTTGACACCCCCAAGGACACGCCTAAGCTTCGCCTTCTGAATCGATTCATACAGCAGCCGTTCCGGCCCGACGTCACAGGAGCCCTGAAGTGACCGAGCTCGCCGCGGTGAAGACCGCGCTGAAGACCCAGGCAGTCGAGACGCCGTCATGGGCGTACGGGAACTCGGGGACCCGGTTCAAGGTGTTCGCGCAGCGCGGCGTCCCCCGCACGCCGCAGGAGAAGCTGGCCGACGCCGCCCAGGTGCACGCCGTCACGGGCGTGGCCCCGACCGTCGCCCTGCACATCCCGTGGGACAAGGTCGACGACTACGGCGCCCTGGCGAAGTACGCCGGCGATCACGGCCTGAAGCTGGGAGCGATCAACTCCAACACCTTCCAGGACGACGACTACAAGCTCGGCAGCATCTGCCACCCGGACGCCGCGGTGCGCCGCAAGGCGCTGGACCATCTGCTGGAGTGCGTCGACATCATGGACGCGACCGGCTCGAAGGACCTGAAGCTGTGGTTCGCCGACGGCACCAACTACCCCGGCCAGGACGACATCCGGGCACGCCAGGACCGACTCGCCGAAGCACTCGCCAAGGTCTACCAGCGCCTCGGCGACGGCCAGCGCATGCTCCTGGAGTACAAGTTCTTCGAGCCCGCCTTCTACACCACCGACGTCCCCGACTGGGGCACCGCCTACGCCCACTGCCTCAAGCTCGGCGACAAGGCCCAGGTCGTCGTCGACACCGGACACCACGCACCCGGCACCAACATCGAGTTCATCGTCGCCACCCTCCTGCGCGAACAAAAGCTCGGCGGATTCGACTTCAACTCCCGCTTCTACGCCGACGACGACCTCATGGTCGGCGCCGCCGACCCCTTCCAGCTCTTCCGCATCATGTACGAAGTCATCCGCGGCGGCGGCCTCACCGCCGGCATCGCCTTCATGCTCGACCAGTGCCACAACATCGAAGCCAAGATCCCCGCCATCATCCGCTCCGTCATGAACGTCCAAGAAGCCACGGCCAAGGCCCTCCTCGTCGACCGCGACGCCCTCTCGGCCGCCCAGCACGACGGCGACGTACTCGAGGCGAACGCGGTGCTGATGGACGCCTACAACACCGACGTACGCCCACTGCTGGCCGAAGTACGGACCGAGTCGGGACTCGACCCCGACCCCATCGCCGCCTACCGCCGCTCCGGCTGGCAGCAGCACATCACCGCCGAACGTGTCGGCGGCACCCAGGCCGGCTGGGGTGCCTGACCCCCGCTGCCGTCACCCCCGCACTGTTCCCACGAAGCAAGGAAGAGATCCGATCATGGCACCCCATCCCGAAGCCGCCGCTCTCCTCGCCCGTTCCCATCGGCTCGGTTCGGACCCCCGGAACACCAACTACGCCGGCGGGAACGCCTCGGCGAAGGGCACCGCCACCGACCCGGTCACCGGCGGCGACGTCGAGCTGATGTGGGTCAAGGGCTCCGGCGGAGACCTCGGCACGCTCACCGAGAACGGTCTGGCCGTGCTCCGGCTGGACCGCATGCGGGCGCTGGTCGACGTCTACCCGGGTGTCGAGCGCGAGGACGAGATGGTCGCCGCCTTCGACTACTGCCTGCACGGCAAGGGAGGCGCGGCCCCCTCCATCGACACCGCCATGCACGGCCTGGTGGGGGCGCCGCACGTCGACCATCTGCACCCCGACTCCGGGATCGCGCTGGCCTGCGCCGCCGACGGGGAGAAGCTGACCGCCGAGTGCTTCGGCGACGCGGTGGTCTGGGTGCCCTGGCGCCGCCCCGGCTTCCAGCTCGGCCTGGACATCGCGGCCATCAAGGAGGCCAACCCGCAGGCCATCGGCTGCATCCTCGGCGGGCACGGGATCACCGCCTGGGGTGCCACGTCCGAGGAGTGCGAGCGCAACTCGCTGCACATCATCCGCACCGCGGAGGCGTTCCTCGCGGAGAAGGGCAAGGCCGAGCCGTTCGGGCCGGTGGTCGAGGGGTACGCCGCCCTGGAGCCGGCGGAACGACGTGAGCGTGCGGCGGCCCTCGCGCCGTACGTCCGGGCGGTCGCCTCCCAGGACAAGCCGCAGGTGGGGCACTTCACCGACGCGGACGTGGTGCTGGAGTTCCTGTCCCGTGCCGAGCACCCGCGCCTCGCCGCGCTGGGCACCTCGTGCCCGGACCACTTCCTGCGCACCAAGGTCCGCCCGCTGGTGCTGGACCTGCCGCCCACCGCACCGCTGGAGGAGGCGATCGCGCGGCTGACGGAGCTGCACGCCGCCTACCGCGAGGAGTACGCCGCCTACTACGCGCGGCACGCGGCTCCCGACTCCCCCGCGATGCGCGGCGCCGACCCGGCGATCGTGCTCGTCCCGGGCGTCGGCATGTTCTCCTTCGGCAAGGACAAGCAGACCGCGCGTGTGGCGGGCGAGTTCTACGTCAACGCCATCAACGTGATGCACGGCGCCGAGGCCGTCTCGACCTACGCGCCCATCGAGGAGTCGGAGAAGTTCCGCATCGAGTACTGGGCGCTGGAGGAGGCCAAGCTGCAGCGCATGCCCAGGCCCAAGCCGCTGGCCACCCGTGTCGCCCTCGTCACCGGCGCGGGCAGCGGGATCGGGAAGGCCATCGCCGAGCGGCTGGTCGGTGAGGGGGCGTGTGTCGTCGTCGCCGATCTGAACGGCGACAACGCGGCAGCCGTCGCCGAGGAGTTGGGCGGCCCGGACAAGGCCGTCGCCGTGACCGTGGACGTGACGTCCGAGGAGCAGATCGCCGCGGCCTTCAAGGCGGCCGTGCTCGCCTTCGGCGGGGTCGACCTGGTCGTGAACAACGCCGGTATCTCCATCTCCAAGCCGCTGCTGGAGACGTCGGCGCGCGACTGGGACCTGCAGCACGACATCATGGCCCGCGGCTCCTTCCTCGTCTCGCGTGAGGCGGCCCGGGTGATGACCGCGCAGGGCCTCGGTGGCGACATCGTCTACATCGCCTCGAAGAACGCCGTGTTCGCCGGCCCCAACAACATCGCCTACTCCGCCACCAAGGCCGACCAGGCCCACCAAGTGCGTCTGCTGGCCGCCGAGTTGGGTGAGCACGGCATCCGCGTCAACGGTGTCAACCCGGACGGCGTGGTGCGCGGTTCCGGGATCTTCGCCGGCGGCTGGGGCGCCCAGCGGGCGGCGGTGTACGGGGTGCCGGAGGAGAAGCTGGGCGAGTTCTACGCCCAGCGCACCATCCTCAAGCGGGAGGTGCTGCCGGAGCACGTGGCCAACGCCGTCTTCGCCCTGACCGGGGGCGAGTTGACGCACACCACCGGTCTGCACGTCCCGGTCGACGCCGGCGTCGCGGCCGCCTTCCTGCGATGAGCGCCGTCGTGAGGTCGTACGCCGCGGTCGACCTGGGCGCGTCCAGCGGACGGGTCATGGTCGGCCGCGTCGGCCCCGGCAGTCTGGAGCTGGCCGAGGCGCACCGGTTCGTCAACCGGCCGGTGCGCGTGCCGGAGGGGCTGCGGTGGGACGTGCTGGCGCTGCACGGCGGCGTCCTGGAGGGCCTGCGGGCGGCAGGCCAGGTGGACTCGGTCGGCATCGACAGCTGGGCCGTGGACTACGGACTGCTGGACCGCGACGGGGCGTTGCTCGGCAACCCCGTGCACTACCGCGACTCGCGCACCGAGGGCGTCGCCGAGAAGGTGTGGGCGACGCTCCCCGCCGAGCAGCTGTACGCCGCGACCGGGCTGCAGTACGCGCCCTTCAACACGCTGTACCAGCTGGTGGCCGCCCGGGAGTCGGCTCAACTGACCGCGGCCGAAAGGCTGTTGCTCATCCCGGATCTGCTGTCCTACTGGCTGACCGGTGAGCAGGGCACCGAGCTGACCAACGCCTCGACGACCCAGTTGATCGATCCCCGGACGCGGGAGTGGTCGTACGACGTCGCCTCCCGGGTGGGCGTCGACCTCGGCCTGTTCGCGCCGCTGCGGCAGCCGGGCGATCCTGCGGGTGCGCTGCGGCCGGAGGTGCTGGAGGAGACCGGGCTGCGCGGTCCGGTCCCGGTGACGACCGTCGGCTCGCACGACACGGCGTCGGCGGTGGCGGCCGTACCGGCAGACGGCGAACGGTTCGCCTACATCTGCACCGGGACCTGGTCGCTGGCCGGTCTGGAGCTGGCCGCGCCCGTCCTGACCGAGGCCGGCCGGGCCGCGAACTTCACCAACGAGCTGGGGCTGGACGGCACGGTCCGGTACCTGCGCAACATCATGGGGCTCTGGCTGCTCCAGGAGTGCGTACGGGCGTGGGGCGAGCCGGAGTTGGGCCCGCTGCTGCGGAAGGCGGCGGAGGTGCCGGCGCTGCGGTCGGTGGTGGACGCGGGGGACGCGGCGTTCCTGGCGCCGGGCCGGATGCCGGAGCGGATCGCCGAGGCGTGCCGCACCTCGGGGCAGCCGGTGCCGACCTCGCCCGCCGAGATCACCCGCTGCATCCTCGACTCGCTCGCCCTCGCCCACCGCAGGGCGATCGAGGACGCGCAGCGGCTGGCGGACCATCCGGTGGACGTGGTGCACATCGTCGGCGGCGGTACCCGCAACGACCTGCTGTGCCAACTGACCGCCGACGCCTGCGGGTTGCCGGTGGTTGCCGGTCCGACGGAGGCGGCCGCGCTGGGCAACGTCCTGGTGCAGGCCCGGACCCACGGGCTCGTCGGCGACCTGGCGGGCGCGCGGCGTCTGCTCACCCGTACCCAGCCGCTCACCCGCTACGAGCCGCGCGGCGACACCGCCCGCTGGCGCGCGGCACAGGCCCGGCTCGCCGGGGGGTGAGCGGGGTCTCCCCCGCACCCCCGTACCCGGACTACCCTGCACTCATCCGATGATCGACAACAAGGAGCCGCGATGCGTGTCGCCCTGTTCCTGACCTGCGTCAACGACACGCTCTATCCGGACACCGGTCGCGCTGTGGTGAAACTGCTGACCAGACTGGGCGTCGAGGTCGATTTCCCGATGGCCCAGACGTGCTGCGGGCAGGCGCACTACAACACCGGATACCGCCATGAGGCCGAGCCGCTGGCCCGGCATTTCTCCGACGTCTTCGGGGAGTACGAGGCGATCGTCACGCCGTCCGGGTCGTGCGGGGCGATGGTGCGGGAGCTGTATCCGCGGATGGGTGCGCGGGCCCGGGCCGAGGGGCGCGGGGACACGCTCGCGGCGACGCTGGAGCGGGTGGTGCCGAAGACGTACGAGCTCACGGAGTTCCTGGTGGACGTCCTGGGGGTGACCGACGTCGGTGCCTGGTACCCGCACCGGGTGACCTACCACCCGACCTGCCACGGGCTGCGGAGCCTGGGGCTCGGCGACCGGCCCCGCCGGCTGCTCGAGGCCGTGAAGGGGCTGGAGCTGGTCGACCTGCCGGGTGCGGAGGAGTGCTGCGGCTTCGGCGGCACCTTCGCCGTGAAGAACGCCGACGTCTCGGGGGCGATGGGCACGGACAAGGTGCGCAACGCCGAGGCGACCGGCGCGCAGGTGCTGTGCGCGGCCGACAACTCCTGCCTGATGCACATCGGCGGCACGATGGCGCGGCTGGACAGCGGCATGCGGCCGGTGCACATCGCGGAGATCCTGGCGAGCACGGAGGAGGAGCCGGCGGTATGAGCGGGACGTTCGTGGGAATGCCGGCCTTTCCCGTGGCCGCGCACGAGGCGGTGCGCAACGAGACGCTGCGGGGCAATCTGCGGCATGCGACGCACACGATCCGCGCCAAGCGGGCCAAGGCCGTGGCGGAGGTGTCCGACTGGGCGGCCCTGCGGGAGGCCGGCAAGCAGATCAAGGACCACACGCTGCGTCATCTCGACCGGTACCTGGAGCAGTTGGAGGAGTCGGTCACGGCGGCCGGCGGCACCGTGCACTGGGCCGCCGACGCCGACGAGGCCAACCGCATCGTCACCGAACTCGTGCGCGCCACGGGCGAGTTTGAGGTCGTCAAGGTCAAGTCGATGGCCACGCAGGAGATCGGGCTCAACGAGGCGCTGGAGGCCGAGGGCATCCGGGCCTACGAGACCGATCTCGCCGAGCTGATCGTGCAGTTGGGCAAGGACCGGCCCTCGCACATCCTGGTGCCGGCCATCCACCGCAACCGGGGCGAGATCCGCGACATCTTCCGCACCGAGATGAGCGAGTGGGGCCGTCCGGCCCCCGAGGGCCTCACCGACGCCCCGGCCGAGCTCGCCGAGGCCGCCCGTCTGCACCTGCGCGAGAAGTTCCTGCGCGCCAAGGTCGGCATCTCCGGCGCCAACTTCATGGTCGCCGACACCGGCACCCTGGTGGTCGTGGAGTCCGAGGGCAACGGCCGCATGTGCCTGACCCTGCCCGAGACGCTGATCTCGGTCGTCGGCATCGAGAAGATCGTGCCCACCTGGCGGGACCTGGAGGTCTTCCTGCAGACCCTGCCGCGCTCCTCCACGGCCGAGCGCATGAACCCCTACACCTCGACGTGGACGGGCACCACCGAGGAGGACGGGCCGCGGACCTTCCACCTGGTGCTGCTGGACAACGGCCGCACCGACACCCTCGCCGACGAGGTCGGCCGCCAGGCCCTGCGCTGCATCCGCTGCTCCGCCTGCCTGAACGTCTGCCCGGTCTACGAGCGCGCGGGCGGCCACGCCTACGGCTCGGTCTATCCGGGCCCGATCGGCGCCATCCTCAGTCCCCAGCTCCGCGGCACGCAGAGCGAGATCGACGCCTCGCTGCCGTACGCCTCCTCGCTGTGCGGGGCCTGCTACGAGGTCTGCCCGGTCGCCATCGACATCCCCGAGGTCCTCGTCCACCTGCGCGAGCGGGTCGTCGAGGGCGGGCCGGTGATCCGCGAGGGCAACAAGGTGATCCTGCAGCCGGCCAAGGGACATGCCGCCGAGCGGGCCGCGATGCGGGCGGCCCGCTGGGCCTTCAGCCACCCCGGCGCACTGCGCACCGGCCAGCGCCTGGCCTCCCGCACCCGCCGCCTGCACCCGCGCACCCTGCCCGGTCCCGGCAAGGCGTGGAGTGCGAGCCGGGATCTGCCACCGGTCCCCAAGGAACCGTTCCGTGACTGGTGGCAGCGCACGAACGGCGGGAACGGCGGCAAGGGAGGTGCCAAGTGAGCAGCAGGGAACGGATTCTGGGCCGGGTGCGGCGCGCGCTCGCCGATGTACCGAAGGATGACGCGCCGTACGAGCAGGCGGTGGTGCGTGACTATCTGCGCGAGCACGGCGACCGCGGAATCGCGCAGACCGTCGACCTGCTCGCCGAGAACCTGGCCGACTACCGGGCCGTCGTGCACCGCTGCGAGGCCGCCGAACTGCCGTCGGTGATCGGCCGGTTGCTGGCCGAGCGCGGTGCGAAGACCGTCGTGGTGCCGCCCGGGCTGGACGAGGCGTGGCTCGGCGGCACCGACGCCGCACGCATTCCCGACAGCGCCGGGAGCACGCCGTACGAGCTGGATCGCGTGGACAGTGTGGTCACCGGCTGCGCGGTGGCGATCGCCGAGACCGGCACGATCGTGCTGGACGGCGGACCCGACCAGGGCCGCCGCCGCATCACGCTCGTGCCGGACCACCACATCTGCGTCGTCCGGGTCCCGGAGCAGGTCGTCTCCGCGGTGCCGCAGGCGCTCGAACGCCTCGACGCGGCCCGCCCGTTGACATGGATCTCGGGTCCTTCGGCGACCAGCGACATCGAGCTGGACCGGGTCGAGGGGGTGCACGGTCCGCGCACCCTGGAGGTGGTGCTGGTGGGCGGTCAGCCGAGCGCCGAGGTCACCTCGTAGCGGCCGGACGGGAGCCGGTAGGAGGCGGTGCCGTCCGCGAAGCCCAGGTAGGTGACGTCCCGCACGCGGGCCAGCGGGGTGCGGCCCTCGCGGACGGTGTCCGGATCGCCGGTGGGGATGCGCAGGGTGGCCGTGCTGTTGGCGGGCACGGTCGCCCGGTAGGTGAGCCCGCGGTCCGTGGACTGCCAGGCGCTGACGATCTCGCCGTACGGCGACAGGTGGGAGCCGGACACCTGCGTGATCTTCCCGGTCGGGTCGAGGTGCGGCCGCAGGAAGAAGTGCTTGAAGCCCGGGTGCGCCGGGTCCTTGGCGATGCCGGCCATGCTCTCGTACATCCACTCCATGATCGCGCCGTAGGAGTAGTGGTTGAACGAGTTCATGTCGACCGGGCCGAAGCCGTCCTGCTGGGAGTACGAGTTCCAGCGCTCCCAGACCGTGGTGGCGCCGTTCTTCACCGAGAACAGCCAGGACGGCATGGCGTCCTGGTGCAGCAGTCGGTACGCGAGGTCGGCGCGGCCCTCGTCGGTCAGGACCGGGGCGAGGACGTTCACGCCGAGGAAGCCCACGGAGAGGGTGTTCTCGGCGTACTTCACCCGGGTGCTGTCGGGGTGGGTCGCCTTGTAGGCCGCGTCGTTGCCGATGTTGTCGGCGAGGAGCGCGACGAGCTGGCGGCGCTGCGCCTCGGTGTCGTAGAAGCCGAGCTTGAGGACCCACAGCAGGGCGGTCTGGGTGTTGTCCTCCGTCCTGCCGCCGGTCGGCGGGGCGTCGCCGAGGCTGGAGCGGACGGTGATCTGCCCGGTGGAGGCGTCGGTGGCCAGGTACTTGGTGAGGAACGCGCGCTTGATGTCGGCGAAGAGGTCCTCGTAGGCGCGGGTCTCGGCGGTCCGGCCGGTGGCGCGGGCCATGTCCGCCATCAGCCGGGCGCTGTAACCGTAGTAGAGGTCGCTGATGAGCTGGGTGCTGGTGTCCTGGAAGGCGAGCCAGTCGCCGAAGACGGCGCCCTGTCCCGCGTAGGTGTCGCCGGTGCGCCGGTGGATCCAGTCCAGGTACGCCGTCATCGCCGGCCAGCTGCGGTCGACGATCGTGGTGTCGCCGGACATCTGCCAGACGGTCCACGGCACGACCACGCCGACGTCGGACCAACCGCTCGCGGGGATGGGCTGGTTGTAGCGGTTGCCGGGGGCGACCCAGGTGAACTGGGCGCCGTCCTGGCCGTAGGTCTTTTGCGAGTCGATCAGGGTGTCCTCGAAGTGGCCGAGGAAGTTCACGGCGTCGGCGTTATAAAGGCCGGTGTTGGAGAAGAGCTGGGTGTCGCCCGTCCAGCCGAGGCGTTCGTCGCGCTGCGGGCAGTCGGTGGGCACCCAGAGGTAGTTGCCGCGCTGCCCCCAACGGACGTTGCTGATCAGCTGGTTGACGTCGGCGTCGTCGGTCGTGACGGTGCCTGTCTCGCTGATGGCGGAGGTGGCGACCTTGCCGGTCAGTCCGGAGAGGGTGACGGTGTCGGTCGCGGTGACGGAGGCGTAGCGGAAGCCGTAGAAGGTGAGCGCGTCCTGGTGGGTCTCGCCGGCCGGGTCACCCTTGAGGGTGTACGTGCTGGTGGCCTTCGCGGTGCGCAGGTTGGCGCGGTAGACGGAGCCCTCGGGGCCGTCGGCACCGGCGCTCGTGTCGTTGAGCATCTCCCCGAACTTCAGGGTTACTTGGGCACCGGCCGGGCCGCGCAGGGTGTAGCGGGGGACGCCGACCATGTTCTGCCCGAGGTCGATCACGGCGGTGTCGCCGGGGCGCAGGGTGACCTGGGCGGTGGCCGCCTTCGCCGGATCGGTGACCGTGCGCGCCGGGTCGACGACGACGCGGCCCTTGCCGTTGAGGCTGCCCTGCTCGCCGGTGACGCCGGTGCAGACGGTGATCGAGTGCGGGCGGCGGTCCCACCGCGGCATCAGGCGGGCGCTCTCGCCGGGACAGGCGACCAGCCGGGAGCCGGGGAACCTGCTCGCGTAGGGGTGTTCCTCGGTGCCGGACCAGGCCGAGGCGTCGAAGCCGTTCGCCGTCCAGCCAGGTATCTCCTGGCGGGCGTCGTAGGTCTGCCCGTCGTAGATGTCGTCGGCGCGGAAGGGGCCGGTGTCCGTGGCCCGCCAGTCGTCGCCGGGTGCGGTGACGACGCTCTGCGTGGAGCCGTCGGCGTAGCGGATCAGCAGCTTGGCCTTGAGGGCGAGGCGGTTGCCGTCCTGGGCGTAGTAGACGCTGTTCTCGGAGATGCGGCTGTTGTACCAGCCGTTGCCGAGCACCGCGGCGAGGGTGACGTGCCGCGCACCGGCGAGCAGGCGGGTGACGTCGTAGGTCAGGTAGCTGACGGTGGTGTCGTAGTTGGTCCAGCCCGGGGCGAGCAGTTCGGGGGTGGTGCCCCGGTCCTGCGGTGCCTCGACGCGCCGCCCGTTGACGTGGGCGAGGTACACGCCGAGGGCGGAGACGTAGAGCCGGGCCTCGCTGACGCGTTGGTCCCGCAGGGCCGCCTGCCGCCTCAGGAGTGGCGAGCCGGCGCTGTTCGGCGCCTTGCCGGCCATGCTGATCCACCGCGCGCCGTCCCAGCCGGTGACGCCGTCGGTGCTGAGCAGGCCCGTCTCGAAGAAGGCGCCCGGGGACGCCGGGAGCGCGCGGCCGTCCTCGTCCCAGACGCGGACCGTCCAGTGGTAGCGGGTCGAGGGGCGCAGCGCCGGGCCTCCGTAGCGCACCGCCACCGAGTCGGCGGAGGTCGTGCGGTCGCTGTCCCACACGTCCGCGTGGCCGCGGGCGAGTTGCCCGGCCGAGGAGGCGACCAGGATCCGGTACGCCGTCTGGTGCCGGCCGCGGGCCGAGGACGCGGTGCGCCAGCCGAAGCGCGGTGCCGCCGCGTCCACGCCGAGGGGGTTCGTGCGGTGCTCCACGGTCAGGCCCTCGACCGCGTCGCGATCACCGGACGGGGCGGCGGCCGACGCCGTTCCCGCGCCGCCGATCCCGCCCGCCAGGGCGGCGGGCACGACGCCGAACGCGGTGCCGAGCACCGTTCTGCGGCGCACTGTCCTGCCGTTACTGCTGTCGACTCCGTCGGTCATGCCATGTCCCTTCGGGGGCATCGAGGGCTAGCAGTTGTAACGTTTCAAGCCGATAGACGGTGAAGCTAGTGGCAGTTGGGGCGGTCGTCTACCGTTCAGGCAGCGGCAATTGCGCACAGGTTCCAACAGAGGATCGGTGCGGCGATGCCTGCGATTGAAACCGTTCAGAATCGGAATCAGCCACTCACCCACCGGTGGGCGCCGTCGGCGGGCCGAGCGGCGGGCCCGCGGATAGCGTGAGGGCATGATCCGGTTCGAGCAGGTCACCAAGCGGTACCCGGACGGTACGACCGCGGTGGACGACCTGAGCTTCGAGGTGTCCGAGGGCGAGCTCGTCACGCTCGTCGGGCCCTCCGGCTGCGGCAAGACGACCACGATGATGATGGTCAACCGGCTCGTCGAGCCGACCTCCGGCCGGATCCTCGTCAACGGCGAGGACATCGCCGGCGTCGACCCCGTGCGGCTGCGGCGGCGGATCGGCTACGTCATCCAGCAGGTCGGGCTCTTCCCGCACCGCACGATCCTCGACAACACGGCGACGGTGCCGGCCCTGATCGGCTGGAAGCGGGCGAAGGCCCGGGCGCGCGCCGCCGAACTGCTCGACATGGTGGGCCTGGACCCCAAGCGGTACGGGCCGCGCTATCCCGACCAGCTCTCCGGCGGTCAGCGGCAGCGCGTCGGCGTGGCGCGGGCGCTGGCCGCCGATCCGCCGGTGCTGCTGATGGACGAGCCCTTCGGGGCCGTCGACCCGGTCGTACGCGAGCAGTTGCAGGACGAGTTCCTGCGCATGCAGGCCGCCGTGCGCAAGACGGTGCTGCTGGTCACGCACGACATCGAGGAGGCGGTACGGCTGGGCGACCGGATCGCCGTCTACGGGCAGGGGCGTATCGAGCAGTTCGACACGCCCGGGGCGGTGCTCGGCGCCCCGGCGACGCCGTACGTCGCCGAGTTCGTGGGCGCCGACCGCGGGCTGAAGCGGCTGTCGGTCACCGAGACCGAGGCCGACGACCTGGAACAGCCGCCCGTCGCCCGGTTCGACGAGCCGGCCGCGGACGCGGCGGAGCGGTTGCGGGCGGAGGGCGCGCGCTGGGCCGTCGTCCTCGACGCGCGGGGGGACCTGCACGGCTGGGTCGGCATCGACGACCTCGACACGTCCGGCGCGGTGGGCGACCGGGCCCGCCGGATGCAGGCGTGGGTGCCGGTGGGCGCGCCCCTGAAGCAGGCGTTCGGGGTGATGCTCCAGCACGACGCCGGGTGGGTCGCCGTACTGGACGGTTCACGCTTCCTGGGTGTCCTGACCCCGGCGAAGCTGCACGAGGCGCTCCGGCGGTCGGTGGACGCGGATGCGCTGGGTGTGGCGCGGGGGCAGGTGGAGTTCGACTCGATCTCCGACGCGTGACGGCCGGCGCCCGGCCTTGACTGAACGGGCAACCGGCACCTGGGCCGCCGACACCCGACCGCGGCCCACACGGCACCCGGCGCTCGCCCCCCTGAGGACACCAGTGCGCGGAGCGCCACGCAACGTCAGGAGGAGTTCGACTCCGGCGCCGCCCCCTTGTGGCGAGCCTGCGCAGCCGGCTTGCTGCTCTGGCGGTTGAGCATGCCGAAGGCCCAGCGTTCGTTGAAGCCTGCCAGGAAGCCGACCGCGCACCAGAAGCCCCAGAAGGCTGTGCCCTTCGCGGCCGCGTCCGCGCCGGCCGTGCAGAGCTCGCCGGTGGTGGACGGCATGCTGATCGCCGTCACCCAGCCGGTGCTGAGCAGGAAGTACACGGCGAGGGCGAGGATCCAGCCGACGAAGACGCGGTAGACGCCCTCGTGCCGCAGACTGCGGGAGACCTGCGCGGGAGCGATGGCCACCTTGTGCGAGGTGCCCTTGCGGCGCAGCGGCTCCTCGCTGCCACGCACCCGCAGCAGCACGCTGAGCACCGCCCCGAACGCCCCGACCCCGCCGCACACGAACGCGCCGAGCAGGCTCCAGCGGTCGCTGCAGTTCAGCGTCGTGCCGGTCATACCGAGCAACTGGACCCCGGCCAGCAGCGGCACGCCGAGCAGCAGCACGCTCAGGAACGCCCCCAGGGTGAGGCCGAAGTTGAGGCCGCGCACCACGGCCACCGCCTCGTCCTGGCACAGCCGCGCCCAGATCCCGTCGATCTCCTGCGCCAGGTACTCGGCCAGGTCCGCGTCACCCGGGCTGTCGTAGAGCCGTGGATCGCGCAGTACGGACCGCAGCAGACTGTCCAGCGTGATCTGCAGGGACTCCCTGGTCCTGGCCTCGAAGGCGCGCTGTGCCGCGCCGTAGAGGTACTGCAGCTCCAGCTGCTGCTTCGGATACACCTTGCGGAACTGCGCCAGGTCCTGGGCCAGTTCAGGCTCGATGCCGTCCGCCTGCGAGCGGGGCCGCAGATCGGTGGGCGCCCCCTCGACCGCTTCGCGCACCCTCTCCCACCGTGTCCGGTGTTCTCCCCCGTTGTCCTTCATGAAAGACATGTACCGGTACCGCGCGCCCGCGGGAAGCCGTCCCACCGCACCAGTACGGTCACCGCTGTCACGGAGCCGTGACGTCCTGTCAGCAGTAGGTCATGGGGCAGCCGCGGCGCAGCGCGTGCTGGGCGGCGCGCAGGTACAGGGCGACGTAGAACGCGGTGTCCAGGTCCTCGCTCCACGGCCCCGGCCGGGCGGCCGCCAGCGCCTCCGCCTCCCCTTCGAGGAACCAGAAGGTCAGGCCGAGGTTCCCGGGCTCCTCCGGCACCTCGGCGGGCAGCCCGACGACCGCGGCCAGCCGCTCCGCGAGGGCGAGGACCTGCGGCGCACCGGCGATCACGGTCTCGTCCGTGTACGCGGAGCCGATCGGCAGCCGTATCTCCTCGTCGAGGGAGACCGGCACCAGCACCGACCACTCCCCCAGCGTCTCCTGCTCACCCGGCGTCAGATGCGCCCGGCACAGCGCGGCGAACCCGTCCATCGGAGGGCTCAGCTTCTCCTCGAACCAGGTGGCCGACTCCTCCTTCGCCGAGGACGTGTACGGCGGCAGCCCCCGCCGCCGCAGCTCGGCGTCGAGCCCGGCGGCGATCGCCCCCTTGCCGCCCTCCTCCTCGTCCTCGTCCGACCATTCCCGCGCACCCACACTCACCAGATAGACACCCATGCCGGCAACGTACAGGCCGCCACTGACAACCACCTCACTTGAGGAGCCCCTTGTCGCGGAGGTAGCTGCGGGCCACGTCCTTCGCCAATCGGCGCCAGCTGTCGACCTGTTCGTTCATGGAGGCGAGGTCGGCGGTGGTGAGGACGCCGTTGAGCCGGTCGAGCGCGTTCGTGGCGCCGGCGCCCCCCGCTCGGGAGCGGTTGACGACCGGGACGATGTGGTCGGCGTTCTGGAGGTGTTTGTCGTCGGCGAGGAGGACCAGGCCGAAGCCGGGGAGGGTGGCGTCGGTCGTGGTGGTGAGGACCATCTGGTCCTGGCCGTTCTGCACGGCCCGCTTGGCCTGCGTGGTGCCGACGCCCTTGGGGTCGACGGCGGTGATGTCGATGCCGTAGGTCTTCTTCAACCCCGGTGCGCAGTACGGCCGTTGCACGCACTCGTCGCCCGCCGCGAGCCGTACCCCCAGCCCCGAGGCGCCGAGGTCGCTGAGGGTCTTCAGGCCGTGCTCCCGGGCGTAGGACCGGCTGACCGCAAAGGCGTTCTGGTCGACGGCCCTGCCGGCGTCGAGGACGGTGAGGCCGCGTGGCGTGGCCAGTTGGTGCAGGGCCGTCATGGTGGCGTTCAGGTCGGGCGAGCCGACCGGTGCCGCGCCCGCCCCGTTGGCCTTGGCGTTGAGCCAGTCGGCGAAGGTGGCCGCGTACTCGGGGACGACGTCGATCTGCCCCGACTCCAGGGCCGGTTCGTACAGTTCGCGGTTGGCGACCGTGATCAGGGACGTCCTGTAGCCGGCCCGGCCCAGCAGCAGGGCGTACATCTGGGCGAGCAGATCGCTCTCGGTGAAGCCGGCGGAGCCGATGGTCAGATGGTGGCTGTCGCCCGGTGGCGCGGTGACGTCCGACCGGGTCTCCAGGGAGGGTCCGGTGGTGCAGCCCGTGAGCAGCAGCACCGTGGCCAGGGCGAGCCGCCGTCTCATCGCGTGCCTCTGGCCCAGCAGGGGCTCAGCCGCTCCGCCGTCTCGAAGATCCCCTCCACGACCAGTGCGAAGGCGGCGACGAGGATCGCTCCGGCCACCACCTGCGGTGTACTGGCCAGGTTGAAGCCCGCCGTGATGATCCGGCCGAGTCCTCCGCCGCCCGCCAGCGCGGCGATGGTCGCGGTCGCCACGAGCTGCACGGCGGCGATCCGCACCCCGTTGAGGATCATCGGGAGCGCGAGGGGCAGCTCGACCTGGAACAGCATCTGCCGGCCCGTCATCCCCATGCCGCGCGCGGCCTGCACGACGCTGCGGTCGACCTCGCGCATGCCGACGTAGGCGTTGGTGAGCAGGGGCGGCACCGCGAACAGGACCAGGGCTACGACGGTGGGGCCCTCGCCCCATCTGCCGACCGGTGTCAGCAGCAGGAGCACGAGGACGGCGAAGGTGGGGATCGCGCGGCCGACGTTGGAGATGTTGACCGCGAGGGCCCCGCCCTTGCCGAGGTGGCCGAGGACGAGCGCGACCGGCAGGGCGATCAGGCAGCTGACGACCAGGCAGACGACGGTCAGTACGAGGTGCTGCACCAGCCGGTTCCCGATGCCGTCGGCGCCCGGCCAGTGCGCGGGGTCGGTGAGCCAGTGCCAGGCGTCGGTCAGGGTCGTCATGAGCGGGCCGCCCTGGTCCACGGGGTGATCAGCCGCTGGATGCCGAGGAGCAGCAGGTCGGCCACGACGGCGATCACCACGCACAGCACGGACGCAGTGAGCACCTGCGCCTTGAAGTAGGTGTTCATGCCGGAGTAGATGAGGTTGCCCAGTCCGCCGAAGCCCACGATCGCGCCGACCGTGACCAGGGAGACCGCCGAGACGGTGGCGACGCGCAGACCGGCCATCGCGGCGGGCACGGCGAGCGGCAGCTCGACGGTGAGCAGCAGGCGGACGGGGCCGTAGCCCATGCCGCGCGCCGCCTGCCGGGTCTCCTCGGGGACGGCCCGCAGCCCGGCCAGGATGTTCCGCACGAGCAGGGTCAGCGAGTACAGGACGAGCCCGGCGACGACCAGGCTCGCCGAGAGACCGTAGACGGGCAGGAGCAGCGAGAACATCGCCAGGGACGGGATCGTGTAGAGGATCGTCGTGACGGCGAGGACGGGACCCGAGGTCCAGCGCCAGCGGCGTGCCAGCACGGCCAGCGGGACGGCCAGGACGAGGCCGAGGAGCACCGAGATCCCGGCCAGCTGAAGGTGCTGGAGGACCGCGTCGAGCAGGATCTGGCGGCGGGTGGTCAGGTACTCACCGCAGATCCACTCGTTGCGCGCGAGGCAGTCGTCCGGGGGCCCGGTCACGGCTCCATTGCACCGGCGGGCGGCGGGGTCGGCGCGTTGTGGTGACCCGTACGGGGGGCGTGCCGAGGCGGTGGGTGTCGCTGGGTACACCCCGCGATACGGGTTCTGCGCCCCATGTGGTCCGGCCCGTGTCTCCGTAGCTTCGTGGGCGGGGCACAGGGCGTGCCGGACGGATGGTGATGACGATGTTTCGCGCACAGTCGCGACGCACGCAGGACGCTGGGCCCGCCGCCGAGGCGCTGCGGCTGGTCAAGGTCAGCAAGACGTACGGGTCGGACGGCGGCGCCGTGAAGGCCCTGGACGGGGTCACGCTGGGGCTGGGCCGCGGCACGTTCACGGCGGTGATGGGACCGTCCGGTTCGGGCAAGTCCACGCTGCTGCAGTGCGCCGCCGGGCTCGACCGGCCGGACAGCGGGATCGTGCGCGTGGACGGCACGGAGCTGACCGGTGGCGGCGAGGCCGAGCTGACCAGGTTCCGGCGCGGGCGGGTCGGATTCGTGTTCCAGCAGTACAACCTGCTGGAGACGCTGACGGTCGCGCAGAACACGGTGCTGCCGCTCAAGCTCGCCGGGCGGCGGGTGGACCGCGGGCGGGCCCGGGAGATCCTCGCCCAGGTCGGGCTCGGCGACCGTCTCGGGCACCGTCCCGCTCAGTTGTCCGGCGGGCAGCGGCAGCGCGTGGCGATCGCCCGCGCGCTGGTCACCGAGCCCCGGGTGGTCTTCGCGGACGAGCCGACGGGCGCGCTGGACACGCGTAGCGCGCGCGACGTGCTGCGCCTGCTGCGGGACGCGGTGCGGGTGCACGGCCGGACCGTGGTGATGGTGACGCACGACCCGGTCGCCGCCTCGTACGCCGACGCCGTGCTGTTCCTGGCGGACGGACGGCTGGTGGGCCGGATGGACGCGCCGACCGCGGACGCGGTGGCCGAGCGGCTCGCGCACCTGGGCGACGACGTGACGGCGGGGGTGTGAGCGATGCTCGTACTGGCGATGCGGTCGGTCCGGCAACGGCCCGGGCGGTTCCTGGCGACGCTGCTCTCCGCGTTCCTGGGCGCGGTGGTCATCATGATGTTCAACTCGCTCCAGGACACGGCCGGGCAGGCACGTGTGGACGCGGTCAGCCGCGACACGCTGGGCACGACGGCGAGCGTGGTCGGCGGGTACGGCACCCTGCTGGTGTTCTTCGCCGTGGCCTCCACGCTGACGGTCAACGTCCGCCAGCGCAGCGGTGAGTTGGAGCTGCTGCGCTGCTCGGGGGCGACTCCGGCGCAGATCGGGCGGATGGTCGTGGGCGAGGCGGTGGCGGTGGCGCTGATCGGCTCCGTCCTGGCGATCGGCCCGGCGATGCTCGGCGGGCGGGCGCTGCTCGACGCCTTCCAGGACAGCGGGCAGGTCGCGCGGTCGGTGGACTACTCGTTCGGCGCGTTCGCGCTGGACTCCGGCGTCGGCATCACGCTGCTCGCGGCGGCGGGCGCGGCGTTCCTCGCCGTACGGCGGGCCACGCACCGGCGTGAACGGCGCGGCCGCGCAAGGGCGTTGCTCGCGTACGTCGCACTCGGCGCCGGTGGTCTGTCGGTCCTGTCGACGTTCGCATTCTCCGCGAAGGACGCGGCGCTGATGGCTCCGCCCGCGTACGGAGCGATCCTGCTGTCCGTCGGCTTCGCCCTGCCGGCGCCGCGGCTGCTGAAGGGCGTGCTGGCCCGGCTGGAGTTCGCGGGGGCGAGCGGGTGGCTGGCGGTGCGCAACCTGCGGGAGCGGGCTGACCAGTTGGCCGGCATCCTGATGTCGCTGATCCTGTTCACGGCGATGGCCACGGCGACGCTGTACATGCAGGCGGTGGAGAGCGACGCGGTCGCGGCCTCGGGGCTGCGGAAGACCGTGGACGCCAAGAACCTCGAGACGCTGAACCTCACGGTCGTCGGCATCATCGTGGTCTTCGTCTGCGTCATGCTGGTCAACTCGCTCTACGCGGCGACCACTTACCGCCGCCGGGAGTTCGGCCAGCAGCGGCTGGCCGGGGCGACGCCCGCGCAGGTGCTGGGCACGGTGGGCGCGGAGAGCCTGATCGTGACGGCCGTCGGCGTCCTCTTCGGAACGGCCGCGGCACTGGCGGGCATCGTCCCGTTCACGATCGTCCGCTCCGACTCGATCCTGCCGCATCAGGGTTACGGCATCTACGCGGCCGTCGTCGCCCTCTCGCTGGCGGTGACACTCGGCACAAGCCTGGCGACGACACGACGGGTGCTACGGACCCCGGCAGCGGAGGCGGTGGAGCTGGCGGCGTGAGGCGCGTGGGGGGCGGCTGCTTGGGCGGCCGCCCCTTCCGCCATGCCGGGTCCCGCCGCCCGCGTCAGCCCCGAGGTGCCGAGGCGTCACACCCGCCCGCTCCACAAGGGCCGGCCCGCCACTGCGGTAGCCCCGGCCCGTCCCGGCATCGTGCTCCGCGCGCCTCTGAGCCAAGCTCGGTGCGCCGGTGCGGTGGGCGCAGCGCGTGCCGCCGAGGCATTCCGGCCTCTCCGCTGCAGCCGGCCCGCTGCGCCGCCATGCCCGGACCGCCCCCGTGGCCGGGCCGGCCTGCTCCCGCCGCCAGACGCAGCCCCCTCCGTCAGGCCACACCCCCCGCATTCAGCAGCGTCGCCACCGTCGCCGTCGTGAGTCCGTCCAGGGTCTCGATGTGGGCGCCCGCGCGGGCGCTTGCGCCGTCGAAGATGAGCATCAGCTGGCGGGACAGGAGCTCGGGGTCCCGGGCGCCGCCCTCGCGCGCCTGGCTGCGGAACGCCGACTGCAGGCGCTCCTTCGCCGTCCTGGCCACGACGCTCGCCGGGTGCTCGGGGTCTTTCAGCTCGACCAGCGCGGCCAGGAAGGGGCACCCCTGGTAGTCGGGTTCGGCCGAGAGCTTCTCCGCCTGCTCGAAGACGTAGAGGATGCGCTCGCGCGGCGTGAGGGCGTCCTCCCGCTCGCCGGGCTCGAGCTGCGCCGCGTACCCGGGCGCGCGGCGCTCCAGGCTCGCCGCGAGGACCTCGTCCTTGCTGGCGAAGAGCTGGTACATCGACCGCTTGGAGACACCGGCCGTCCTGCACAGCGCCTCGACGCCGATGGAGACGCCGTCGCGGTAGAAGAGCTCGGCCGCCGCATCGAGCAGCCGTTCCTTCGTGGACGCCTTGTCTGTCGTGGTCATACGGCGAGGTTACCTCCGCCGCGTGGGACATGGAAACCGATCGGTCTACCACCGGCCCGGGAGCCGGGATCGCGTGACAGACTGGGTGAACAAGCGCTTAGATAGTAGCTCCCGACCCGTGTCGAGCTGGAGGCCCCGTTGCTGTTCTCATCCGTCGACGACGTCTCCACGCGGCTGGCCGCCACCGGCTACCTCGCCTCGCCCGCGGTCGCCACGACCGTCTTCCTCGCCGACCGCCTGGGCAAGCCGCTCCTGGTCGAGGGACCCGCCGGGGTCGGCAAGACGGAGCTCGCCAAGGCCGTGGCCGAGGTCGCGCAGGCGCGGCTGGTCCGGCTGCAGTGCTACGAGGGCGTCGACGAGTCCCGGGCGCTGTACGAGTGGAACCACGCCAAGCAGCTCCTGCGCATCAGCGCGGGCCGCGACGAGACCTGGGACGAGACCCGCACGGACATCTTCAGCGAGGAGTTCCTGCTCACCCGCCCCCTGCTCACCGCGATCCGCGGCGACGACCCCAAGGTGCTGCTGATCGACGAGACCGACAAGGCGGACGTCGAGGTGGAGGGCCTGCTCCTGGAGGTGCTGAGCGACTTCCAGGTCACCGTCCCGGAGCTGGGCACGATCACCGCGAGCCGCCGCCCCTTCGTCGTCCTCACCTCGAATGCCAGCCGTGAGCTCTCCGAGGCACTGCGCCGCCGCTGCCTGTTCCTGCACATCGGCTTCCCGGACGAGGAGCTGGAGCGCCGAATCGTACGGCTGAAGGTGCCCGGGCTGGACGAGGCGCTGGCCTCCTCCGTGGTCCGCGTGGTCGGCGCCCTGCGCGCCATGGACCTGCGCAAGGTGCCCTCGGTCGCCGAGACCATCGACTGGGCACGCACCCTCCTCGCGCTCGGCGCCGAGACCCTGGACGAGAGCGTCGTACACGACAGCCTGGGCGTGCTGCTCAAGCATCAGGACGACGTGCTGAAGGCGGCGGCCAAGCTCGACCTGGACGCCGTGTGACCGCCCCCGGAGTGGCCGAGCGCCTGACCTCCCTGGTCGGGGCGCTGCGGGCACACGGCATGCGGATCGGCACCGGCGAGACCGTGGACGCCGCGCAGGCGGTGGCCGCGCTGGGCCTGGCCGACCGCGAGGCACTGCGGGAGGGACTCGCCTCGACGCTGCTGCACGGCCCGGTCCAGCGGCAGGTCTTCGACCCGGTCTTCGACCTGTACTTCCCGCGCGGCATCGGCGCCCCCGAGGGCCAGGCCGCGGACCGGGACGATCTGCGCGACCGGCTCGCGCGGGCGCTGACGGCGGGCGACGAGGCCCTGATGGCACGGCTGGCGGCGGAGGCGGTGGACGGCTTCGGCGGGTACGGCTCCTCCCCCGGTTCGGACGGCTGGTCCTCGCAGCAGACCCTCGACCGGCTCCGCCCGCAGACCCTGTTCGCCCGCGTCCGCGACAACCTCCGGGCGCGGGAGGGGACTTCGGGGTTCACCGACCGGCTGCTGGAGGACGAGATCCGGCGGCGCATCGAGACGTTCCGGCGGCAGGTGGCCGTCGAGGCGCGGCGCCGGGTAGCCGAGCGCCGCGACCGCGACGAACTCGCCCGGCGGGCGGTGGCCACGACCCCGGACCGGGTCGACTTCCTCTACGCCGGAAAGCTTCAACTGGCCGAGCTGCGGCGGACGGTGCAGCCGCTGGCCCGCAAGCTCGCCACCCGCCTCGCGGCCCGCCGGCGCCGCGCCGCCCGCGGCACCATCGACCTGCGCCGCACCCTGCGCGGATCGCTGTCCACGGGCGGCGTGCCGATGAAGCCGGTGCTGCGCCGGCGCCGTCCCGTACGGCCCGAACTGGTCCTGCTGTGCGATGTGTCGGGGTCGGTGTCCGGCTTCTCGGACTTCACGATGCTGCTGGTACAGGCGCTGCACGACCAGTTCAGCAAGGTGCGGGTGTTCGCCTTCGTCAACCGCCTCGACGAGGTGACGCCGCTCGTCGAACACGGCGCGGCGGACCCGCAGGGACTGGGCGCCCGCATCCAGGCGGAGGCCACCCTCACGGGCTGGCACGGCAGCAGCGACTACGGCGTCGCGCTGGGCGAGTTCGCCGAGCGCTACGGCGACGCGGTCGGCCCCCGCACCACCGTGTTTGTCCTCGGGGACGCCCGGACGAACATGAGCGACCCGAATCTGGCCGCGGTCCGGCAGACCGCCGAACGGGCCCGCCGTGTCTACTGGTTGAACCCCGAGCCGCGCGCCCAGTGGGGCACGGGCGACTCCGCGGCACCCGAGTACGCGGAGCTGGTGGAGATGCATGAATGCCGCAACGCCCGCCAGCTCGGCGCGCTGATCACCCGCCTGCTTCCTGTGTGACCCCCTCCGACGTGATCCCCGCCGGCTCCTGGGCTCACGCCTTGGCGTAGTCCGTGGCCATACCGCCGGCGAAGTCGTACACGACGCATGGTTCGTCCCCTACGACCCAGGCGTCGTGTCCGGGGGTGATCACGAAGACGTCGCCCGGTCCGACCTCGCGTTCGCCGCCCTCGTCCATGCGGATCTGCATGCGCCCGGAGACGCAGTACCCGTTGTGATGGACCTGGCAGCTCGGTGTCCCGGCGATGGGCGCCACCGACTCCGACCAGCGCCAGCCCGGCTCGAACGTGCCCACGGCGAAGTCGAGTCCGCTCATATGGACCGCTTCGAGGTGGCCGCGCGGGAAGTCGCGCCGCTCGTCCGGCTTGTCGACAGCCTTGACCTCAATCATGACGACTCCCTCCATTGCGAGCCCTGCCCACCACACCATCGTCCGCCCGTCCAGCCGAGGCCGCCATTCGAGTGAAGGGGGCATTACGGGAGCAGCGGACAAGCAGGTTGAACAGGCGCAGAATGGGGCGTGAGCCGCAGTCGCCGAAACACCAGAAAGGTGGCGATCATCGTGGCCGAACACCCGCACGCACTACTGATCCGCAAGGGCTACGAAGCCTTCTCGAGCGGTGACATGGACACCCTGCGCTCGATGATGACGAGCGACGCCTCGCACCACGTACCCGGCAACCACCCGCTGTCCGGTGACTTCAAGGGGATCGACACGGTCCTCGGCTACTACGGCCGGCTCATGGAGCAGACCGGCGGCACCTTCAAGGTCGAGCTGCGCTCCGTCCTGGTGGACGGCCGCGGCCACGCCGTCTCCCTGCACCACGCCACCGCACGGCGCGGCGACAAGAGCCTGGACGAGGACGGAGGGATCATCTTCCGGATCGTCGGGGACAAGATCACCGATCTCGACGAATGCGTCGAGAACATCGACGTGGGCGACGCGTTCTGGTCATGACTCCGCTGTCCGGCCGCACAGCCGGGCGAAGCGGTCCGCGTCCACATTGCCGCCGGAGACGATGACGCCGACCCGCGGCGGCAGAGCCTCCACCCGCCCGGCGAGCAGCGCGGCCAGCGGGGTCGCCCCGCTCGGCTCTACCACGATCTTCAGACGCTCGAACGCGAAGCGCATCGCGTCGCGGATCTCGTCGTCGGAGACGAGCGCGATCCCGTCGACGAGCCTGCGGTTGACCGAGAAGGTCAGCTCGCCGGGCGTCTCGGCCGCCTGCCCGTCGGCGATGGTGCGCGGCACGGGAATGGTGACCCGCCGCCCCGCCTCCAGGGACCGTTTGGTGTCGTCCCCGGCCTCCGGCTCCACACCGAGCACCCGGATCCCGGGGTGGAGCCCCTTGGCGGCCGTGGCGGAGCCGGCGATCAGGCCGCCGCCCCCGACGGGGGTGATCAGCGCACCCAACTCGCCTGTCTCCTCAAGGAGTTCGAGCGCCGCGGTGCCCTGCCCGGCCAGGACGTGCGGGTGCTCGTACGGCGGGATGAGGGCGAGCCCGCGCTCGGCGGCCAGGGCCTCGCCGACCGCGACGCGGTCCTCTGTGTAGCGGTCGTAGGTGACGACCTCGGCGCCGTAGCCGAGGGTGGCCTCGCGCTTGGAGCGCGGGGTGTCCTCGGGCATGACGATGACGGCGGTGGTGCCGAGTTCGCGGGCGGCCAGGGCGACGGCCTGGGCGTGGTTGCCGGAGGAGTAGGCGGCGATGCCGCGCGCCAGTTGCTCCGGGGTGAGCTGTGAGGCCGCGTTGTAGGCGCCGCGGAACTTGAAGGCGCCCACGCGCTGGAAGTTCTCGCACTTGAGGAAGACCTCGGCGCCGACGAGGGCGTCGAGGGTCCGCGAGTGCAGCACCGGGGTGCGGTGCGCGATGCCCTTGATCCTGGCGGCGGCGTCGCGGACGGAGTCGAGGGTGACCGGTGCGGTGGTGATCGTCACGCGTGTTCTCCGGTGGTCGTGGGGTCGGTGGCGGCGCGGGCCTGGGAGAGATAGCTGTAGGCGGAGGCGCGGGAGACGCCGAGCCGGGCGGCGACCTGCTCGATCGCGCGGCGCACGGCGAACACGCCGTGTTCGTCGAGGCTGCGGAAGAGTTCGAGGCGCTCGGTGCGGCCGAGCCCGGCCCAGCTCTGGGTCTGCCCAAGCCGGTGGGCGTCGAGGATGGCGTCCACGACGGAGTCGATGTCGTTGCCGAAGGCGGTGACCGGCGGTTCGGCCGATGCGGGTGAGGGGCCGGCCAGCGCGCCGAGCACGGCCTGGGCCTCGTGCACCGCGGTGATGTCGACGTTGACGCACAGCGCGCCGAACACCGCTCCCGCGGAGTCGCGCAGCACCATCGTGGACGACTTGAGCAGCTGTCCGGTCCCGGTGCGGGTGACGTAGTTCAGGTCGTCGTCGGCCTCGTCGCCCCGGGCGAGGATGCGCATGCCGATCTCGCTCATCGCCCCGCCCACGGAACGCCCCGTCACCGAACCGGCCACGGCGACGACCGACTTCTCCGGCTGCCGGTAGTCGTGCAGCACGACCTCGCACAGCGGCCCGAACGTCGCCACGATCCCGTCGACGACGGGGCGCAGCGCGGCGAGGATCGCGTCGCGCTCGGTGTCCGGTGAGTACTCGGCAGACATGCGTCTTAGACTACAGGTCCAGCCGCTGGACAGAAAGTCCAGACAGTCCGGACGCCGAACCCCACACGCTGGAACTAGAAGGCGGAGTCGTGCGTGGCCGCGTACGTCAGTGCCTCCCTTGCCGCGTGCCGGTCCTCGACCGTCTCCCACCAGGGGTGGGTGTGCATCTCCTCGGCCAGCCGCCGGCACCGCTCGCGCGCGTCCGTCAGCCGCTCCCGCTGATCGCCGGTCAGCTCGGCGCGGCCCGCCGCGATGTCCGCGCCGAGCGGCAGGTGCGCGGCGATGTCCTCGCAGTGCTCCAGTGCGCGGGTGAAGGTCCGCCGGGCCGCCACGAGATCTCCGGGGATGACGAACTCCCCCACCGTGAAAGGCCGGGAGAACGCCGACGGTCCCGGCTCGGTGTGCCACAGCGAGGCGTCGATGGCCCGCCCGTCGTCGCGCGCCCGGGTCAGCTCGCTGCGGACGCCCGCCGCGGCGCCCTCGGGGTCCGGCCCGGGAGCGGCCGGCCCGTCCGGGACGCCGGGGCCCGGCGCCGTCGACCCTCCCGGCACGGGCTCGGGGCGGCCTTCGAGGAACTCGTCCTTGTCCGTCGGAGTGACCCACATGTGCCAGCCGCGGCGGCCCGCGGGGTGGGGCAGGTAGAGCGAGACGAGCTCGCCGGTGGCCGTACGGCGGATGACGTCGTCGTAGTAGAGGCCCCGGACCGGCACCCACAGGGCGTGCCTGCCACCGCAGCGGCCGGCGCCCTGCTGCGGGCACGGCACCGGGTTGCCCCAGTCGCAGCGTGACATGTGCAGGTGCTTGACGCCGCCGCGCACCGGGAGGGCGGCTCGGTCGGTGACGTCGCGCCAGCTCTGCACGTTCACCCGGGCCCAGGGGGCTCGGTCGATGGGGATCGCGTTCTCGTTGTTGACGAGCCACAGCGGGGTGAGGCCCTCGCGGCGGGCACCGCGGGTGCGTTCGTCCACGGAGCCGCCGGCTATCGCGGCGAGCTGTATTTCATAAGCGAGCCGCTGTTTGCCTGCACCCTCCACCGTCACGTCCCGGTGCCGATTTCCGGGTTCGCCCGCCTCCGCCCGCGTCACACGGAAACCCTCTTCCGAGGCGACGTCGGCGGTGTAATCCCGGAGCGCCTTGTGGAGGTCGCTCTCGGCCTTTGTCTCCGGGCGTTCCCCTTTTGCCACATGCATCGCATGCGGCCTTCCGCTGACCTTGCGGATGGCCATGAAGCCGGGGCAGACGAACCCTTCGTCCTCATGAGCTTCGAGGCAGTAGAGAAGATCGGGCTGGTAATTGCCGTAGATCTCGTCGAGCAGCCGCGGGTATTCGGGGTGCCCGAGATCCGCCTCGGTCAGATCGAGCGTGATGCCGAGGCCCCTGTGCCAGACGCTGTAGGTCATATGGCGAGAGTAGGGCGCACCACTGACAATCGGCTTTTTCCTTGATCGTCAGGGTGCATTCCGGACGCATTCCCGTGATCACGAACAGCGGTCATGAACAGGCCGTCGTGGACAGCCCACAAATAGGCGCCCGTCGATTCACGCGCGCGTCAACGCACCCTCCCCCGCGGCTTCAACGGCAGCGGCGGCAGCTCGGGCGCCGGCAGCGGGGCGCCGTCGTAGCCCTTGACCTCGCCGAATCGCGTGCCGTTCGTCCAGTCCTCGCGGGCCTGCTCGATCTCCTGCTGGGTGCGGCCGATCCAGTTCCAGAACATGATCAGCTCCTCCTCGAACGGCTCACCGCCCAGGAGCATCAGCCCCGCGTCCGACTCGGCGCGCAGCGGGAGTTCGGTGCGTCCGCAGCCGAGGTAGAGCATCGAGCCCGGCAGCACCGGCACGCCGTCGACATGGGCCTCGCCGGACATGGACAGCACGGCGTACTCGAAGTCCTGCTCCAGCGGCAGCCGTACGTCCGCGCCGCTCGCGAGGGCCAGGTCGGCGCCGACGATCGGGGTGTACGCGGTACCGGGCGAGGCCGCGCCGTCCAGGTCGCCGAGGATCAGCGTCCCCTTGAGCCCCGGCGCGGTGACCACCGGCAGTTCGGCGTGGTGCTCGAAGTGCGGTTCGGTGTGCCGGTGGCTGTCCGGGAGGGCGACCCAGAGCTGGGCGCCGTGCAGGAGGCGGGCGTGCGGGCGGGGGCTCTCCTCCGAGTGGCTGATGGCCCGGCCGGAGGTCATCAGGCCCAGCTCGCGCGGGCGGATGGTCTGCAGGCTGCCGGTCGAGTCGCGGTGCAGCACCTCGCCCTCGTGCAGCCAGCTCACCGTCTGCAGGCCCATGTGCGGGTGCGGCGGCACCTGCATGCCGGGCTCGTCGGCGATGTCGTCGGGGCCGTAGTGATCGACGAAGCACCAGGCGCCGACCATACGGCGCCCCAGGTTGGGCAGCAGCCGGCGGACTTCGGTCGACTCGCCGAGCTTGACGCGGCGAGGACTGAGGAGTTCACGCACGGGCTCCGCCACCACGAAGCCGCGGCCACCGCACAGAGCGGGAACCGCCTCGCGATCAAGATTGCTCATGGCGCCAACCTAGCCCTGTCGGGGGCATCGCGTCAGTCCGTCACCCGGGCGGTACCGTCCGCCACCGAGAAAATAGTAGCCATGGCAACAGTAGCCATGTACCGTATTTTCCATGAGCCGAGGCAACGAGAAGGCGACGCCGGGTTTCCTGGTGTGGCGTCTGTCGATGAAGTGGCGGGTCGCCGTCGACCGGGCGGTGGCACCGCTCGGCCTCACGCACGCGCAGTACTCGCTGGTGGCGTCGCTGTACGGCATGCAGCGCGGCGGCGAGCGCCCCAGCCAGCGCCGCCTCGCCGACCACACCGGCCTCGAACCGCTCTACGTGTCCAAACTGGCCCGCGCACTGGAGACGGCCGGCCTGCTGGAGCGCACCCGCGACCCGCGGGACCCGCGCGCCGTCCAGCTGGCTCTGACCGAGCAGGGCCGCGAGGTCACCCGGCGTGCCATCAAGGTCGTCCAAGGGCTGCTCCAGCAGTTGACGGCACCGCTCGGCGGCCTGGACGGCCCGCGGACACAGGAGTTCACCCGCGACCTGGCGACCCTGCTCGACGCACCGCTCGACCCTTCAGCCATGGACAGCGAGTCCGACAAGGAGCAGTCATGACCACCACCGGAGACCCCACCACGACCACCACAACCACCACCGCCGCAACCACGACCGCACCCGCCGCCGCGCCCCCCGCCGACGCCCGCGCACTCGGCCTCGCCCACTACGCCGCCCGGGCCGCCCTGGAGAGCGTCCTGGGCCGGCACGGCGTCACCTTCGCGCAGCAGATCACCCTCCGGCTCGTCGCCGTCGCCGAGGCGCCGTTCGAGCGGCAGGCACTCGTCGACCAGGTCGTCGGCTCGCTCAAGGCCGACACGGCCGACGTACAGGAAGTCGTCGAGCAGCTGCTCGCCAAGGGGTTCCTCGCGGCCGAGGCGTCCCAGGTGCGCATCACGGAGGCCGGCCAGGAGTTCTACGGCGCGGTGACCGGCGAGACCGCGCAGATCTCGGCCCGGGTCTGGGGCGGCATCCCGGCCGAGGACCTGGCGGCGACCGGCCGCGTCCTGGCCCTGGTGACAGAGCGGGCCAACGCCGAACTCGCCGCGCTGTCCGCCTGATCCGTCCGGCCCGGCGGCCGACCGACAGCCAGCTCCACATCTGGTGGAATGTTCAACCATCGGTCGTGGTTGCGTACGTCGAAGGAGGTCACGAGTGGACACGACGTACTACGACCACGGGACACCGGCGGAGCGCTGGGAGCGCGCGCAGATGTTCTTCGACGCCAAGGACTACGCCGCCGCGGCGCGCGTGCTGGGCGGGCTGGTCGAGGAGGTGCCGGAGCAGACCGGACCGCGGCTGCTGCTGGCGCGCTCCTACTACCACTCGGCCCAACTGCACCGCGCGGAGGGCGAGTTGCGCGTGATCGTCGAGCGTGAGCCGGTGGAGCACTACGCCCGGCTGATGCTGGGCCGCACGCTCCAGCGGCAGGGGCGCCACGAGGAGGCCGAGTCGCACCTGCGCATCGCCTCGGCGCTCGCGGGCGACTTCGCGGAGGTCTGAGAGACGTCCGCGGCGTGAGAAACGCCTAC
>NZ_JBHVGU010000013.1:0-28597 GCF_042800575.1 Streptomyces sp. NPDC057616 | reverse complement strand
GGTGGGGGCGGGGGGGTGTTGGGGGCGTGGGGGGGGGTTTGGGGGGGGGGGGGGGAGGTGCGGGGGGGGGAAAAAGTGCTGGGGTCGGGCCTGGTCCCAAAGGGGGGATCGGCCCCTGCCCGCGCTCATGCCGCGGAGCTCCGGGCGCGCCGGTGCGCGATCTCACCCAGGAGCACGTCGACCACGACGAAGGCGGCCGGCGGAATGCCGAGCAGCGGGACGAAGTAGCCGACGACGGCGATCACCACGACGGCCGGGACGAGGATCTGCGGGGGGACCTTCTGCCAGGCGCCGCGCGGGAGCGGCCGGCCGAAGGCGGAGCCGCGGCCGCGCTGCCACCACATGCGGTAGCCCCAGACGATCAGCAGGATCAGGGCGAGTGCGAGCAGCATCAGGGCGATCTGGTTGACCAGGCCGAACAGGGTGCCGGTGTGCAGGTCGATGCCCCAGCGGGTGAGCTTGGCGAGCACCGGGTGGTCGGCGAAGCGCAGTACGTCGGTGACCTCGCCGGTGGCCGGGTCGACCGCCACCGCGTCCTGCTTCTCGGGCCAGCTGCGCTGCACCTGCCGGACCACGTACGTGGAGTTGGCGTCGGCGGGCGGCACGATCTCCACCGGGTCGCCCAGGCCCTTGCCGCGCGCCGCCGCCAGCACCGCGTCGAGGCCGACGCCGTGCTCGGCGCCCCCGGAGGCGGCGGACGCGCCGTGGCCCGCGTGGTCGCCGCCGGCCGCGGCCGACACCGACGGGGTGGCCTGTCCGAGCGAGGTGCGCAGTTCGTCGATGTTCGCCCCGGCGTAGGTGGACCAGGTCAGGCCGGTGGCCGACAGGAAGACGAAGCCGGCGGCGGCCCAGACGCCGACCGTGCCGTGCAGCCCGAGCGTGCGGCGGCGTCCGCCGGTGCCGCGCACCCTGCGCAGGGCCCGGCGGCGGGAGAACCACAGCACGAGACCGCCGCCCGCGATCACCCACAGCCAGCTCGCGGCGAGTTCGCTGTAGAGGCGCCCGGTGTCGCCGAGGTGCAGGTCGCGGTGGAACTCGTCGATCCAGGTGCGCAGCGGCAGCGCGCCGGTCGAGCCGTACTGCTCCAGGGCGCCGCGCACTTGGCCGGTGTACGGGTCGACGAAGACGGCGAGCGTGTGGTCGGGGTCGACGCCGCGGACCCCGGACAGCAGAACCCTCGTAGTGGCGTCGGCCTCCGGGGAGGGCCGCACGGCGGAGACGGTCCCTTCGGGGTGCGCCTTGCGCGCGGCGGCCACCTGCTCGGAGATCGGCAGCTCGCTGCCGCCTGCTTTCGCGACGGTCAACTCGTGGGCGTAGAGGAGCTTTTCGGCCTGGAAGGCGCCGGCGTAGAGAAATCCGGTGACCGCGGCGACGAGCAGGAACGGGGCGACGAGCACTCCGGCGTAGAAGTGCAGGCGCAGCACCAGTGGGCGCAGCGGAGTCCACCAACTGGTGGACGACTCCGGGGTGGTTGCCGGTTGCGGGGCGTCATCGGTGGTGGTCGGGGGTGCGGTGGACATCGGCGGGCTTCTCCGTGGGGGCGGGGACGTGACGGGGCGTGGCGGTCCAGTAGTCGGAGCGGGGCCGCGCCGAGTTCCCGGGGGCCGACGTGGCCTGTGTCACAGGGTGCGACGTCCGGTGCCGGAGGCCGTGGCATGCTGGCCCGATGGCAACTCCCCGTGATCGAGCGCCCCTTGCGGAGCAGGTCGAGGCGCTTCTCGCCGTCGACGGCCCACTGCCCATCGTCGCCGCGGGCGACCCGGTGCTCCGAGGTGGCACCGAGCGCTTCGACGGTCAGCTCGACGACGCGCTGCTGGCCCGCTTCGTCGAGGCCCTGCGCGTCACGATGCACGCGGCGCCGGGCGTGGGCCTGGCCGCGCCGCAGGTCGGTGTGGCGCTGCGGATCGCGGTGATCGAGGACCCGGCGCCGGTGCCGGAGGAGGTGCGGCTGGTGCGCGGCCGGGTGCCGCAGCCGTTCCGGGTGCTGGTCAACCCGTCGTACGAGAGCGTCGGTTCGCGGCCGGCCGCCTTCTTCGAGGGCTGTCTGAGCGTGCCGGGCTGGCAGGCGGTGGTGGCGCGCCCCGCCGAGGTGCGGCTGACCGGCCAGGACGAGCACGGCCGCGCGCTGGACGAGGTGTTCACCGGCTGGCCCGCGCGGATCGTCCAGCACGAGACGGATCATCTCGACGGCACGCTGTACCTCGACCGCGCGGAACTGCGCTCCCTGTCCTCGAACGAGGCGATGGCGGAGCGCTGGACGCAGCCGGCGCCCGAGGAGGCGGCGCGGGCGCTCGGATTCCCGCTGGCGTAGCCGTCCGCGGGCGCCCCCGTCACGGTCGGCCGGTGCCGGGGGCGCGCTGAACTCTCGTAGCGGATACCTCAGTTGTCGCGGTACGACTCCAGCAGCCGCAGCCACACCTCGCTGATCGTCGGGAACGACGGAACCGCGTGCCACAGCCGGCTGATCGGCACCTGGCCCGCGACGGCGATCGTGGCGGAGTGGATGAGCTCGCCGACGCCGGGCCCGACGAAGGTGACGCCACGCAGGATCTCCTCGTTGAGGTCGACGATCATGCGGGCGCGGCCGCGGTAGCCGTCGGCGTACAGGCCGGCGCCGGCCGCGGAGCTGATGTCGACGTCCACGGCGCGCACCCGGTAGCCGGCCTGTTCCGCCTCCGCGAGGGAGAGGCCGACGGCCGCCGCCTCCGGGTCGGTGAAGACGACCTGGGGTACGGCGTGGTGGTCGGCGGTGGCCGTGTGGGCACCCCAGGGGTCCGATTCCAGGATCGGCACGCCGGAGGCGCGCGCGGCGATGGCGGCACCGGCGATGCGGGCCTGGTACTTGCCCTGGTGGGTCAGGAGCGCGCGGTGGTTGACGTCGCCGCACGCGTAGAGCCAGTCGTGGCCGCCGACCCGCAGGCTGTCGTCGACCGGGAGCCAGCTGCCCGGTTCCAGGCCGATGGTGTCCAGGCCGATGTCGCCGGTGCGCGGCGTGCGGCCGGTGGCGAAGAGGATCTCGTCGGCCTCGATGCGGTCGCCCTGGTCGGTGACGACCACGACGGTGCCGTTCTCGCGGGTGACGGACCGCACGGAGGTGCCGGTGCGCACATCCGCGCCGGCCTCGACGAGCGCCTCGGCGACCAGTTCCCCGGCGAACGGCTCCATGCGGTTGAGCAGGCCCTTGCCGCGGACGAGGAGGGTGACCTGCGAGCCTAGGGCCTGCCAGGCGGTGGCCATCTCGGTGGCGACCACTCCCCCGCCGACGACCACGAGCCGGCCCGGCACCTCCTGAGCGCTGGTGGCGTTGCGGCTGGTCCACGGCTTGACGTCGGCCAGGCCCGGCAGGTCGGGCAGAACGGCGTCGGTGCCGGTGCAGACGGCGACGGCGTGCCGGGCGGTGAGCACCTTGCGGCTGCCGTCCGCGGCGGTGACGGTCACGGTGCGCGGGCCGTCCAGGCGGCCGTGGCCGCGGTACAGGTCGGCGCCGATGCCGTCCAGCCATCCGGCCGCGCCCTCGTCGTGCCAGTCCGATGTGTAGTAGTTGCGGTGGGCGAGGACCGCCGCCGCGTCGAGGGGGCCCTGCACCGACTGGCGCAGGCCCGGCACCCGCCGGGCGTCCGCACGGGCGATGACCGGGCGCAGCAGCGCCTTGCTGGGGACGCAGGCCCAGTACGAGCACTCGCCGCCGACGAGCTCGCTCTCCACGACCGCGGTGGACAGACCGGCCGCGCGGGTGCGGTCGGCCACGTTCTCGCCCACCGGGCCGGCCCCGAGCACCACGACGTCGTAAGCGATGGTTTCCGTTTCCGTCATGGGGTCAGTCTGGTGGGTGGTGTGCGCTCAGGCCACACGGGTAGGGGCGCGGAATACGTGACATGTCGGCCGCGTTGTGCCGACGGCTTCGCCACCGACAGCAGGAAGAGGGAATTGCGCGATGAGCAGCACCGTGGAGCTCACCAAGGAGAACTTCGACCAGACGGTCACGGACAACGAATTCGTCCTGATCGACTTCTGGGCGTCCTGGTGCGGGCCGTGCCGTCAGTTCGCACCCGTCTACGAGAAGGCGGCCGAGGAGAACCCCGACCTGGTGTTCGGCAAGATCGACACCGAGGCGCAGCCGGAGCTGGCCGCGGCCTTCGGCATCCAGTCGATCCCGACGCTGATGATCGTCCGTGACCAGGTCGCCGTGTTCGCGCAGCCGGGCGCCCTGCCCGAGGCCGCCCTGACGGACGTCATCGGGCAGGCCCGCAAGCTGGACATGGACGAGGTCCGCAAGGCGGTCGCCGAGCAGCAGTCCCAGGCCGAGCAGAACGGCCAGTAGTCCCGCCCGGGACTCGGCAGTCCCGGCAGGGGTACGGCTCTCCCGGTAGGGGTACGGCCGGGTAGGAGTACGGCCGCCCTAGAAGGGATACGGCGCCACGTCTCCGCGCACCGTCGTCCAGCGCACGTCGGTGAAGGCCTCCAGGTTGGCCTCACCGCCGAAGCGCGCGCCGGTGCCGGACGCGGCGATGCCGCCGAAGGGGGCCACGGCCTCGTCGTTCACCGTCTGGTCGTTGATGTGGACGATGCCGGTCGGAATGCGTTCGGCGAGGTCCAGGCCGCGCGCCGCGTCACGTGTCACGATGCCGAGCGAGAGCCCGTACTCGCCCTGCGCCGCCCAGGCCGCCGCCTCGTCGGCGGTGCTGAAGGCGCGTACGGGCGCGACCGGGCCGAAGACCTCCTCGGCGTAGGCGGGGCTCGCGTCGTCGACACCCGCGATGACCGTCGGACGGTAGAAGAGCTTCTCGTGGGTGCCGCCCGCGGCGACCTTGGCGCCGCGGGCGGTGCTCGCCTGCACCAGACCGTGGATCTTGGTGAGCTGGGCGTCGTCGATGATGGGGCCCAGATGGACCTGTTCGCGGTGCGGGTCGCCGACCGCGAGGGAGTCGGCCTTGGCCGCGAGGCGGTCGACGTACTCCTCGTAGATCGACTGGTGGACCAGGTGGCGGCCGGTCGTCATGCAGATCTGGCCCTGGTGGAAGAACGAGCCCCAGGCGGCCGTCGAGATGACCGCGTCGAGGTCGGCGTCCTCCAGCACGACCAGGGCGGAGTTGCCGCCGAGTTCCAGATGGACGCGCTTGAGGAGGCGTCCGCCCGCCTCGCCGACGGCGCGGCCCGCGGCGGTGGAGCCGGTGAAGGAGATGACGGGCACGCGCGGGTCGGCGACCAGCGCCTGGCCGACGTCGGGTCCACCGGGCAGTACGTGCAGCAGGTCGTCGGGCAGGCCCGCCTCGGCGAAGACCGCCGCGAGCGAGAGGCCGCCGCAGACCGCGGTGCGCGGGTCGGGCTTGAGAACGACCGCGTTGCCGAGGGCGAGAGCCGGGGCGACCGAGCGGATCGAGAGGATCAGCGGGGCGTTGAACGGCGCGATCACGCCCACCACCCCCACCGGGACACGGCGTGTGTACGACAGCCGTGGCGCCTCGGTGGGCAGCACCTGTCCGGCCGGGCGGGAGGCGAGGGCGGCGGCCTCGTAGCACTCCTGGGCGGCGACGTGCAGCTCGAAGTCGGCCTTGCCCGGGATGGAGCCCGACTCGCGCACGATCCACTCGCGCAGTTCCTCGGCGTGCGCCGCGAACAGGTCACCGGCCTTGCGCAGGACGCCGGCGCGGACGAAGTGCGGGACGCGCGCCCACTCCGCCTGGGCGGCCCGGCCGGCCTCGGCGGCGGCCGCGACGTCCTCGGCGGAGGCGAGCGTGACGGTGGCGAGCGTGTCCCCGGTGGCGGGCTCTGTGACGGCGTACTCGGGCCCCGACAGGGAGCGGGGCTGCCAGGTCTTCGGGTCGAGCAGCGGCATGACGGCTCTCCGTTTCGTCACCGGGACTCACATCAGGAGCGGAAGTCCCGTGTAGTTCGCGGCCAGTTCGGCGGCCGCGTGGCGGGATGCTGCGATCCGGCGCAGACGCGCGAGCTGCAGACGGTTCTCGAACACATCCCCATCTGGTTGAGCATGCAACATCTTAGTCATGTCGTAGGAGAAGCGCGTGGCCTGCCACACGCGGGCCAGGCACACGTCCGAGTAGGCGTCGAGGAGTTGCTCGGACTGCGTGCGGTGCAGTTCGGCGAAGGCGCGGGCGAGGACGCGGACGTCGGAGACGGCGAGGTTGAGGCCCTTGGCGCCGGTCGGCGGCACGATGTGCGCGGCGTCGCCGGCCAGCAGCAGCCGCCCGTGGCGCATCGGCTCGTGGACGAAACTGCGCATCGGAGTCACGGACTTGGCGGTGATCGGGCCGCGGTGCAGGGTCCAGTCGGCGTCGATGGCGAAGCGGTCGGCGAGCTCGTCCCAGATGCGGTCGTCACTCCAGTCGTCGGCGTCGGTGCCGTTGGGGACCTGGAGGTAGAGGCGGGAGACGTGCGGCGAGCGCATGCTGTGCAGCGCGAAGCCGCCCCGGCCGCGCGCGTAGATCAGCTCCTCGCAGGAGGGCGCCACGTCGGCGAGGATGCCGAGCCATGAGTAGGGATAGTCGTGTTCGTACGTCCGCCCGAGGGTGTCCGGGAAGGTGTCGCGGGCGATGCCGTGGAAGCCGTCGCAGCCCACCACCCAGTCGCAGGCGAGGGTCTGCTCGCGGCCCTCGTGGCGGAAGCGGACCACGGGTGAGTCGCTGTCCGGCTTCTCGACGGCCAGGGCCTCGGCCTCGAACAACAGCGGTGGCCCTTCGGCCAGTTGGAGCGCGACGAGATCCTTCACGATCTCGGTCTGGGCGTAGATGGTGACCGTGCGGCCGCCGGTCAGGGTGGGGAAGTCGATGTGGTGGCGCTCCCGGTCGAAGCGCAGCTCGATGCCCTGGTGGACCAGCCCCTCGGCGTTCAGCCGCTCGGCCGCGCCGGCCTCGTGCAGGGCGTCGACCGTGCCCTGTTCGAGCATTCCGGCGCGCTGGCGCTGCTCGACGTACTCCCGGGTCCGGGCCTCCAGCACGACGCAGTCCATGCCTATGCGGTGCAGCAGCCGGGCGAGGAGCAGCCCGGCGGGGCCGCCGCCGATGATGCCGACCGTCGTGCGCATGCACGCCTCCTTGGTTCAGCTGGAGTCGCGGTGGATCACCGTGGCTCCCAGCACCTTGTGCGTCTCGGGCGCGGCACCGGGGTTGCGCACCGCGCGGTCGACCAGTTCGGCGAGGTCGCGGCCGGACGGCAGCTCGATGTGGACCGTGCTCAGCCGGGGCCGCAGCAGGCGGCCGAGCATGAGGTCGTCGGCGCCGATGAGGGCCACATCCTCGGGGACGCGCACGCCGACGTCCTGGAGCGCGCGCATCAGCAGCATCGCGTACTCGTCGTTGTACGTGAACACGGCGTCGAGGTCGAGGCCGCGCCAGCGCGCGGCGAGCCGCGAGGCGGACTCCTCCTCGTAGGCCAGGGGGAGTTCGGCGACCGTGGCCTCGGTGCCCTGCAGCGCCCGGCGCACGCCTTCGAGGCGCGGCTGGGCGAAGGAATCCAGGCCGTCCTCCTGGGGCATGACGACGCCGATGCGGCGCCGGCCGCGGTCGAAGAGATGGCCGGCGGCGCAGTGGCCGACGGTCTCGTGGTCCATGAGCAGGGCGTGCGCGCCGTCGACGGACTCGGGGCCGAGGGTGACGACCGCGCGCGCGCCGGAGCGCTTGAGCACGGTCACACCCTGCGGGCTGAGAGGGCCCGCGCCGGGCACCAGCACGGCGACCGGGCGCAGTTCGGCCCAGGCGCGGGCGGCCTCGTCGCCGTGCACGCCGACGGATCCGTACTGCACGACCGTGTAGTCGAGGCGGCCGAGCGCCCACTGGAGCTCGCTGATGAACTGGCTGTAGAGGGGGCCGACCGGGAAGCTGGGGGCGGGCATCAGGACCACGCGGCTGTGTCCGGCGCGCAGACTGCGGGCTGCGGCGTGCGGCACGTAGCCGAGTTCCTTGGCGGCCTCGTGGACCCGGCGGCGCGTGGGCTCACTGATCCGTACGGCGCTGGTGTTGTTCAGGACGTAGGAGACGGTCGCGCGCGAGACGCCGGCCAGGCGGGCCACGTCGGCGCTCGTGGGCACGGAGCGCGCCGTGGGGGACGAGTGCGCGGGCGTTTTCGGTATCTGCACCATGACGTACGGCATCTTTGCAGAACCTGTGTCCGGGGCCACACCCGGGCATCGACGAACATGTTCGTCACGAACTTGTTCGCAACGAACATGTTCGTTACCGTGGGGGCATGACAGACCGACCCGGCACCCCCCGCAGCCGCCGCGAGCGCCCCGCGAAGCCCGCCCTGAGCAGGGAGGGGATCGTCGCCGCGGCGGTCGCGATCCTGCGCGCCGAGGGCCTGCAGAAGGTGACCATGCGGCGCCTGGCGCAGCAGCTCGACACGGGCCCCGCCTCGCTGTACGTCTACGTGCGCAACACCGCGGAGCTGCACGCGGCCGTCCTGGACGAGCTGCTGGGGACCGTCGGGCCGGCGCCGGCCGAGGGCTCGTGGCGGGAGCGCCTCGAGCGGGTGCTCACCGCGTACACCGCGATGCTCTTCGAGCACCCGAGCCTGGCCCGCTCCGCACTGACGGCCCGGCCCAGCGGCCCGCACTACCTGGACCTGATCGAGACGCTGCTGGCCCTGCTCGACGAGGGCGGCGTCCCGCCCGCGCAGGCCGCGTGGGGCGTGGACCTGCTGCTCCAGCACGCCACCGCGACCGCCGCGGAGCACGCGGCCGGCGAGGCGTCCGAGGAGGACTGGGACGCCCTGCGCGGCGCGGTGCACGGCGCGTCCGAGCACACGCATCCGCACATCGCCGCACTCGCCGGCCCACTGCTCGGAGGAGCTCCGCAGGACCGGCTGTCCTGGGGACTGCGGACGCTGATCGCCGGTATCGAGGGCGCTCCGCACCCTGCTGACCTCGAAGCGGGTCCCGCACCCCACTGACCTCAAGGCCGGCCCCCCGCACCCCACTTGACCTCAAGGAGTACGCCATGACCACCCATCACGCCATCACCATCGTCGGCGCCGGACTCGGCGGCCTCACCCTCGCCCGTGTGCTGCACGTGCACGGCATCGAGGCCGCCGTCTACGACCTGGACGCCTCCCCCGCCGCCCGCACCCAGGGCGGCATGCTCGACATCCACGACGACTCCGGCCAAGTGGCCCTGCGCGCCGCCGGGTTGCACGAACGGTTCCGGACGCTCGTCCATCCGGGCGGCGAAGCCATGCGCGTGCTGGACAAGGACGCCGTGGTGCGCATGGAGGAGACCGACGGCGACCGGGGCGAGCGCCCCGAGATCGACCGCGGCGACCTGCGCGATCTGCTGCTGGGCGCACTGCCCGAGGGCACCGTCCGCTGGGGCGCCAAGGTCACCGGCGCGCGCCCGCTGGACGGCGGCCGGCACGAGGTGACCCTCGCCGACGGGACCGTGCTCACCACGGACCTGCTGGTGGGCGCGGACGGCGCCTGGTCGCGGATCCGGTCGCTGGTCTCGGACGCCCAACCCGCCTACACCGGCGTCTCGTTCGTCGAGGCGGACCTCGAGGACGCGGACCTGCGCCACCCGGTGAGCGCCGAAGTGGTGGGCGGCGGAATGCTGTTCGCGCTCGGCGCGGGCCGCGGCTTCCTCGCGCACCGCGAGACGGACGGCAGCCTGCACGTCTACGCCGCCGTCGAGGCGCCCGAGGAGTGGCTGGACGGCATCGACTTCTCCGACACCGAGGCGGCCAAGGCGCGGGTCGTGGAGCACTTCGCCGACTGGGACAAGAGCCTGCGGGCGCTGGTCGCGGACGCCGACGGCGCGCTCGTGCCGCGGCGCATCCACGCCCTGCCGGTCGGCCACCGCTGGGAGCGGGTCCCGGGCGTGACACTGCTCGGCGACGCCGCGCACCTGATGTCCCCGTTCGCGGGCGAGGGCGCCAACCTGGCCCTGCTCGACGGCGCCGAACTTGCCCTCGCCCTGGCGGCGCACCCGGCCGACTCCGAGAAGGCCCTCGCCGTGTACGAGGAGAAGATGTTCCGCCGCAGCGAGACCTCCGCGGCCGAGTCGGCGGCGAGCGGAGCCATGCTGTTCCGCGCCGACGCACCGCAGGGATTGCTGGACATGTTCGGCGGCGGCGCCGAGGGCGAAGGCGCCTGAGCCCGACCGCCGGGCGGCGTGGTCGGCCGGGGTGGTCGGCCGGGGTGCCGGGTGGTTCAGCTGGGCGGTTCGGTGTTCGTCACTCGCGCCACCAGGTCCGTCCAGCCGGCCTCCAGCCGCTCCAGGGACATGCCGCGCTGCTTGGTCATGTGGTGGATCACCGTGGGGTCGAGATAGCCCAGGAGCGTCTGCGCCAGCAGCTCGCAGTCGGCGTCCGGCACGATCTGCCGCAGCAGCATCGTGACGTGCATGGCGAGGGCCCCGGCCGAGGGGTGGACGTACCGGCGGGAGGGCTCGGGCGTGGCGGCCAGCTGGAGGTCCAGCTGCTCGGCCGAGCGGTAGAGCAGGGCGACACCGAAGGCACGCAGCCGGTCCAGCGGCGGCGCCCCGGGTCCCAGCGGCGGCGGCCCGCCCAGGAAGTCGGCCTGCAGCTTGCGCGCCGAGTGGTCCAGCAGCGCCATCAGCAGGCCGGTCCGGTCGCCGAAGCGGCGGAAGACGGTCCCCTTGCCCACGTTCGCCGCGGCGGCCACCGCCTCCATCGTGACCCCGGCCGCACCGTGCTCGGCGATCAGCCGGGCGGCGGCCTCCAGCAGCCGGGCCCGGTTGCGCGCGGCGTCGGCACGCAGGCACGGCTCGTCGTCGGCGGTGCTGAGCTGCAGCAACTCGGGCTCGCCGACCGGATCCTGGGGCCTGGGAAAGGGCGGCAGGGTGGCGGACATGAAGACAGCGTAAAGCATCAGGAAGAAAACTGGACCGCGGTCCGGTTAGGGTGCTAGAAAATAAACGGACCTCGGTCCGGATCGTAACGGCAGTGTTTCATCCCCCCATTTGGAGTCCCCCATGTCTGTCCGCATCCTCGCGCTCGTCGGCAGCCTTCGCGCCGGTTCCCACAACCGCCAGCTCGCCGAGGCGGCCGTCAAGTTCGCGCCCGAGGGCGCGGACGTCGAGATCTTCGAGGGCCTCGCCGAGATCCCGTTCTACAACGAGGACATCGACGTCGAGGGCAGCGTCCCGGCCGCCGCCGCGAGGCTGCGTGAGGCCGCCCAGTCCGCCGACGCGTTCCTGTTCTTCTCCCCCGAGTACAACGGCACCATCCCGGCCGTCCTGAAGAACGCCATCGACTGGCTGTCCCGCCCCTTCGGCGCCGGCGCCTTCGGCGGCAAGCCGGTCGCCGTGGTCGGCACCGCCTTCGGCCAGTACGGCGGCGTGTGGGCGCAGGACGAGACCCGCAAGGCCGTGGGCATCGCCGGCGGCAAGGTGCTCGAGGACGTCAAGCTCTCCATCCCCGGCTCGGTGACCCGCTTCGCCGAGACCCACCCGGCCGACGATGCCGAGGTCGCCGCGCAGCTGACCGAGGTCGTCGCGCGCCTGCACGGCCACGCGGGCGAGGCCGTCGCCGCCTGATCCACGACCGTACGGGTCCGGAGCACCGGCCGTACGGGTCCGGAGCACCGGCCGTACAGGTCCGGAGCACCGGCCGTACAGGTCCGGATCCGCGACCACGGGTCCTGAGGGGCCGGGGCCGACCAGCCCCGGCCCCTTTCTCGTCCCCACCTCGCGCCCGACGCGCCCGACCGCGTTACGCGTCGCGGCCCACGCCACCGCCCCCGGCTCCAGATCCACCATCTCGCGGGTCCCCGGATCCACGAGGACACGGACCCCAGGGAGCCCGGGACGATCAGCCGCCCGGGCCCCTTTCGCGCCCCCACCTCGCGCCCGGCGCGCCCTCCGTCCCGGCGCATCCTCCACGCGTGCGCCTCGCGGGCTACGCCACCGCCGTCGGCGCCAGCTCGCGCAGTTCCGTCAGGGCGGCGGCGACCGCGGGCCGCTCCCGGCCGCCCCGGCGGGTGCAGGTGAGCAGCTTGCGGTGCGGGTTGCCGGTGCAGCGGACCCGGGTGATCGGCAGGTGCGGGGTCAGCTGGGCCAGCCGTGGGATCAGCGCGACGCCGAGCCGGTTGGCGACCAGATGGGCCGTGACGTTCCAGTCCAGGGCGTGATGGGCGACCCCCGGGCTGAAGCCCGCCTCGCCGCACGCCGACATCACATGCGTACGGCAGGGGTCCGCGACCGGCGCGATCCAGTCCTCGTGCGCCGCGTCGGACAGCCCGACGCGCTCGCGCCCGGCCAGCGCGTGGTCCTCGGGGACGACGAGGTCGAACGGGTCGTCCAGGAGCGGCTGCTGGTCGAAGCGGGCGTCGCCGAGCGGCGGGTTGTGCGGGCTGGCCTCGACGATGGCCAGGTCGGTCTCCCCCTCGAAGAGCAGGTCGAAGCTCTCGGAGACCCCGACCTCCTGGATCCGGACGGACAGCCGGGGGTGCCGCTCCTGCAGCCGTACCGTCATCGGGGCCAGCAGCACCGACACGGCCGTGGACGGCCCGCTCACCCGCAGCGGCCCGGCGGGGGCGCGTTCGGCGCGCAGGTCCTGCTCGGCCTGCTCCCAGCGGGCCTGGATGGCGTCCGCGTGCGCGAGCAGACTCTCGGCGGCCGGGGTGAGCCGTACCCCGCGGCCCTGCGGCTCGAGGAGGTCGACGCCCAGGTCACGGGCGAGCTGGCGGATCTGCTGGGAGGCCGCCGAGGTGGTGAAGTGCAGCGCGCGGGCGGCCGCGGTGACCGTGCCGTAGTGGGCGACGGCCCTCAGGACGTGCAGTCGGCGCAGGTCAATCATGAAGCCCAGGCTTCAAGGTGGAGTCCACAAAGTCAACCTGGACGTGAACGGACACCGCGCTGCACTCTGGCTGTGTCGCGACGGCCCAACAGTCGAAACGTCCGAGGAGTTGCCATGACCAGCACGTCCGGCGGCCGCTGCCCGCACTGCGGCTGGCCCGACGGTGCCGAGCCCTTCCAGGTGGTCTCGGGGCACAGCACCGCCGCAGGCCGCACCGTGTGGACCCGCTGCGGCTGCGGCTCGCTGCAGGTCCGGGTGGAGGACGGCCGCGGGATGCGAGTCGTCTCGCGCAGCCGCCCCCCGGAGCCTCAGTCGAGCTGGGCCAGCCGCTGAACCACGGGGGCCGCGAAGCTCTCGATCCACGCCGCGGGCTCGCCGAGACGCGGCGCCAGGATCACGGTGTCGAGACCGAGGCCGGTGTACGCGTCGATGTCCCGCAGGAAGGCGTCGAGGTCCCCGTCGGTCGCCGACTCGCCCGTGTACGCGATGGTCTTGCGGATCCGGTCGTAGTCGGTGCCCACGGCGTCGCAGTGCCGGCGCAGCACGTCCAGCTTGTGCCTGGCCTCGTCGGCGGAGGAGGGGATGAGGTTGCAGGCGTCCGCGTACTGGGCGACCAGGCGCAGCGTCTTCTTCTCCCCTCCCCCGCCGATCATGATCTCGGGGTGGGGGTCGCTGACCGGCGCCGGGACGCACAGGGTCTCGGCCAGTTGGTAGTGCTTGCCGTCGAACGGCCCGTCGGCCTCCGGGTCCCACATCTGCCGGCAGATCCGCAGGGTCTCCTCCAGGCGCTCGAAGCGCTCCGCGAGCGGCGGGTAGGGCACGCCGAGCCCCTCGTGCTCGCGGTCGTACCAGGCCGCGCCGATGCCGAGGGTGGCACGCCCGCCGGACAGCACGTCGAGCGAGGTGACGATCTTGGCGAGGAGCCCCGGGTGCCGGTAGGTCACGCCGGTGACGAGCGCGCCCAGCCGGACGGTGGAGGTGTGGCCCGCGAGGTAGGCGAGGGTCGTGTACGCCTCCAGCATCGGCGCTTCGGCGCCGCCGTTGAACTCCATCTGGAAGTAGTGGTCCATGACCGACAGCCAGCCGACCCCCGCCGCCTCGGCCGCCGCCCCCGCCGCGGCGAGTTCGGCACCGAGCGCGGGCCCGCCTCCGCCGTGGTCGAACCGGTTGATGTGTACGCCCACCCGCATGCCCGTCTCCGTCCACCCGGACCGTCGCCGTCTCCGGCACCGTCCCTGGCGACGCTAGATCTTCGAGCGCTCTCCAAGTCAAGCGCCGACGGCGTCCACCGCAGCGCCCTGGGCGAGGGCGGTCACCGGAGCGCGAACGACGCCCGGTGCTGCCACTCCGTACCGCTGTGGACCACGAGGTCGACCGTGGGGACGCGCGCCGTGAAGGGGAGGCACGGGCACAGGCCGGCCTCGATCTCGTCGAGCACCGCCTCGTCCTGCCCCTGGGCGACGGTCAGATGGGGGTGGGGGTCGTACCTGCCGCCGTACGGCGGGGCCTCCGGCCACCGTTCCACGACCGCCTCGGTGAGCCGGCGGAAGGACGCGTCCGGCACGGGCGCGAGGTAGAGCACCCCGGGGAACCGCCCGCACTCCTCGAACCGCACGTCGAAGGACCGGTGGCGGCCGACGATCTCGTCCAGGGCGGCGCAGGTCGCGGCGTCGACGAGGGAGGCGTGCAGGAAGGGAAAGACCACGGTGACATGGGCCGGGACACCGGCCCGGGCCGCGGGGTCGAAACGCTTGCGCCAGGTCCGCACCGAGGGCTCGGCCTCCGGTACGGGGACCACGAGCGCCGTCTGTCCCGCGGCGAAGCGCCCGGATTCGTCGTCTGCCATGCCTCGGGTCTATCAGCCGGGCCCCGCCGGCCGCGACACGACACAGCTTGCGTACGCGTCATATATGCGGACGCCGACAATTTCGCCGTTGGCCTATCCTGGAGGTGAACCACTTCGGGACGGAGGACTCAGGCCCATGACCGCGACCGACCCGGCGCTCACCGCCCTCGCCCAGGGCTGGTGCGCCCTGTCACTGCTGCACGGCAGGATCGAGGCGCACATCGAGCGCGCCCTGCAGGCCAAGCACGATCTGAGCGTGCGCGAGTACTCACTGCTGGACGTCCTGAGCCGGCAGCACGACGGAGAGGGCGGGCACCTGCAGATGAAGCAGGTCGCCGACGCGGTCGTGCTCAGCCAGAGCGCCACGACGCGTCTGGTCACCCGCCTCGAGGACCGCGGCCTGCTGAGCCGGTATCTGTGCCCCACCGACCGGCGCGGCATCTACACCAACGTCTCCGAGACCGGACTTCAGCTGCTGGCGGAGGCCCGCCCGACCAACGAGTCGGCCCTCCGTGAAGCCTTGGACGAGGCCGCCCGCAACCCGGAACTGGCCCCGCTGGTACGGGCGGTGGAGACACTGCGCGTCCCCGCCTGACGTCCACTCCCCCCAGGCCCCCGCGAACGGCATCACCGCGGGGGCCTTCTTCCGCCCGAATACTTGCAGACACGTGATACCCGCCTCAGACATTCTCCGTGCTTGCATTTATCCCGCGTCTGCAACTATTGTCGACGCTCGTAAGCGTTACACGCAATCGCCTGGAAGGTACATCCCATGCCTCTCGCCCTCCTGGCCCTGGCCATAGGGGCCTTCGGGATCGGCACCACGGAATTCGTGATCATGGGCGTGCTGCCCGAGGTCGCGGGCGACTTCGGCGTCACCATCCCCACCGCCGGCTGGCTCGTCTCGGGCTACGCCCTGGGCGTCGTCCTCGGCGCACCGCTGCTGACGGTCCTGGGCACCAAGGTCTCCCGCAAGAAGATGCTCATGTTCCTCATGGGCCTGTTCGTGGTGGGCAACGCCCTGTCCGCCCTCGCCCCCGTCTTCGGCGTCATGCTCATCGGCCGCATCGTCGCCTCCCTCGCGCACGGCGCGTTCTTCGGCATCGGGTCCGTGGTCGCCGCCAATCTGGTCGCCCCCGAGAAGAAGGCCTCCGCGATCTCCCTGATGTTCACGGGCCTGACCGTCGCCAACATCGTGGGCGTCCCGCTGGGCACCTACATCGGCCAGGCCGCCGGCTGGCGGGTCACCTTCGCCGGCGTCGCCTCGCTCGGCATCGTGGGCCTGCTCGGCGTGGCGAAGCTCGTGCCCGAGACGGGCCGGCCCGAATCCGCCGACATCCGCGTCGAGTTCGCCGCCTTCCGCAACGTCCAGGTCTGGCTCGCGATGGCGATGACCGTCCTCGGCTACGGCGGCGTCTTCGCGGCGATCACGTACATCACGCCGATGATGACCGAGGTCGCGGGCTACTCGGCCGGCGCCGTGACCTGGCTGCTGGTGCTGTTCGGGACCGGGATGTTCCTCGGCAACCTGGTTGGCGGCCGGTTCGCCGACCGAGCCCTGATGCCGATGCTGTTCACCGCCCTCGGGGCGCTCTCCCTGGCGCTGCTGCTGTTCACGGCGACCGCCCACAACAAGGTGCTCGCCGCGATCACGCTGACGCTGATCGGTGCGCTGGGCTTCGCGACCGTGCCCCCGCTGCAGAAGTGGGTGCTGGACCAGGCCTCGGCCGCGCCGACCCTGGCGTCGGCCGCCAACATCGGCGCCTTCAACCTCGGCAACGCGCTGGCGGCCTGGCTGGGCGGCGTGGTCATCTCGGCCGGGCTCGGCTACACCTCACCGAACTGGATCGGCGCCCTCCTGTCCGGCACCGCGCTGCTCCTGTCCTTCCTGGCGGCCTCCCTCGACCGCCGCAACCGGCCGAGCGGACGGGTCGTGGCGGAGTCCGCCCCCGCCGAGCGGATCCCGGCCCCCGCGCAGCACTGATCCACCCACCTCCGAAGAACCAAGGAACCAAGGCACATGACCCCCACCGTCCCCACCGTCACCCTCAACAACGGCGTCGAGATCCCGCAGCTCGGCTTCGGTGTCTTCCAGGTCCCCGACGCCGAGACCACCGCCGCGGTGAGCGCCGCCCTGGAGGCCGGCTACCGCAGCATCGACACCGCCGCCATCTACGGCAACGAGGCCGGCGTCGGCGCCGCCCTCGCCTCCTCCGGTCTCGCGCGCGAGGAGCTGTTCGTCACCACCAAGCTGTGGAACGCCGACCAGGGCTACGACGCCACCCTCCGCGCCTTCGACGCGAGCCTGGCCAAGCTGGGCCTCGACCACGTCGACCTGTATCTCATCCACTGGCCGACGCCGGCCCGCGACCTGTACCGGGAGTCCTGGCGGGCGATCGAGAAGCTGGCGGCCGACGGGCTGATCCGCGCAGCCGGTGTCTCCAACTTCCAGCCCGCCCATCTGCGCCGGCTGCTGGAGGACTCGGCACTGGTGCCGGCCGTCAACCAGATCGAGCTGCACCCCGGCCTCCAGCAGCGTGAACTGCGTTCCCTGCACGCCGAGTCGGGCATCGCCACCGAGGCGTGGAGCCCGCTCGCTCAGGGCGCGGTGCTGGGTGAGTCCGCGCTGACGGAGATCGCCGAGCGGCACGGCAGGTCGCCCGCGCAGGTGGTGCTGCGCTGGCACCTTCAGCTCGGCAACGTCGTGATCCCGAAGTCCGTCACGCCCGCCCGCATCCGCGAGAACATCGACGTCTTCGACTTCGTCCTCGGCGACGAGGAGATGTCCGCGGTCGCCGCCCTCGACCGCGGCCTGCGCACCGGCCCGGACCCCGACACCCTCAACTGACCGCGGACGGGCTTCCGTACGTCCCCGACCGGCCGCAGGCGGTTTCCCGTTCGGTCCTCACTGCGCCCACTTCGGTGTCCACGTGTCCCGGTCCCCGGCCGGGGAGCCGAGGTGGGCGCGCAGTGCGCCCAGCGCCGGGTGCGGGTTGTCCCCGCGCCAGATCAGCGAGTGCGGGTAGACCGGCGTCGGGTCGTGCACGGGGATGCGGCGCAGGTCGTGGTCGGCGGGCCAGAGCACCCGCGTCTGCTCGCCGACGAAGGTCGCCAGCAGCGGGGAGTCGGCGATGGTGTCCAGGAGCGGCTCGGTGCCGAAGTCGGGGCCGGTCACCTCGACGATGATCCCGAACGCGGCGGCGAGGTCGTCGTAGAAGGCGGCCCACTCGGTGCCGGCGACGTTGCCGGGCATCCAGATCCGGTGTCCGGCCAGCTGCTCGGGCGTCACCGTGCGGGCGCCGGCCAGCGCGTGTCCCGGCCCGGTGAGCAGCTGGACGGGCTCGTCGTGGACGCGGGCGGCCTCGATGCCCTCGGGGAGCCGGCGTGCGGGCACGGTCAGGGCGCGGAAGGACGCGTCGATCGTCCCGGAGCGCACGGCGCCGATGGCCGCCTCGGCGTCGAAGAGGGTGACCACGTCGAGGCCGACGTCGGGATGCGCCTGATGGAAGCCCCGTACGAGATCGGCCGGTGCGAGGCGGCGGCCGATGACGTCGACGCGCAGCGCGCGCCGGCCGGGCCGCACCGAGGCTGCTGCCCGCTCCTCGGCCCGCAGCAGGTCGCGGGCGTGCGGCAGGAAGACCTGCCCGTCGACGGTGAGCAGGGCGCCACGCGCCGTACGCGTGAACAGACGCACCCCGAGGTGCTTCTCCAGCGCGGCGACCCGCTTGGAGACGGCCTGCTGGGTCACGGCGAGCGTCAGGGCGGCCTCCCGGAACTGCCCGGCGTCGGCGACGGTCACGAAGGTGCGTACGGCGTCGAGATCCACGGGACACATTCTTACGCGGCATGCGCGGGCCCCCGCGCCGGAAGCCAGGTCCCTCGGGTCACAACGCCCGGTTGTCGGTCGTCGCGCGCGTCGGTTGTTTGCTCCCCCGCCCCACGACCCGCTTGGATGACGCGGGTCGGGATTCCGGGACGGCGGAGCGGTGGGCATGCGAGGCAGACGGTCGCTGGGGCGGCAGTTCGGTTGGCTGTGGGCGGCATACGCCGTGAGCACGGCCGGCACCTGGCTCGCCTTCGACGCGTTTCCCTTGATCGCGGTGCTCGTCCTGCACGCCGGTACGACCGAGGTGGCGGCCCTGGCCGCCGCGGGTCTCGCGGTGGGGGCGGCCGTGGCGATGCCGCTCGGGCCGTGGGTGGAGTTCCGCCGCAAGCGGCCGGTGATGGTGGGCATGGACCTGGTCCGGTTCGCCGCGCTGATGACCGTCCCGCTCGCCTACGCCCTGGGCGGGCTCAGCTTCGTACAACTTCTGGTTGTGTCGATCGTCGTCGCCGCGGCCGACATCGGGTTCACCGCGGCCAGTGGCTCCTTCCTCAAGTCGCTGTTGCCCGCGCAGGACCTGCTCGTCGCGAACGCGCGCTTCGAGACCACCGCCTGGACCGCCACCATGCTCGGGCCGCCGCTCGGCGGCGCCTCGATCGGCCTGTTCGGGCCGGTGATGACGGTGGTCGCCAACGCGGTCAGCTTCCTGCTGTCGGCGTGCGGCATCCGCGCGATCGGCGGCGCGGAGGAACCTCCCGTGCGCAAGGAGCCGGCGTCGGCCGGCGGTCTGCTCGACGGATGGCGCTACATCCTGGCCCACCCGGGGCTACGCCTGCTGTTCTGCAACACGGTGACCTTCAACGCCCTGCTCATGGCGGTCTCGCCGCTGCTCGCCGTGCTGATGCTCGGCGACCTCGGGTTCGCGCCCTGGCAGTACGGCCTCGCCTTCGCCGCCCCCTCGATCGGCGGTCTGGCCGGCTCGCGGCTGGCGCGTCCGCTCGCGGCGCGGTTCGGGCAGCACCGGGTCCTGCTCGGCAGCGGAATCCTGCGCGCGTGCTGGCCCATCGGGCTGGCCTTCGTCCGGCCGGGCACCCCGGGGCTGGTGCTCGTCATGGTGGTGGAGTTCGGCGTGATCACCTGCTGCGGCGTGTTCGGCCCGGTGTACGCCACCTACCGGCTGGAGCACACGAAGGCGGACCGGGTGGCCCGAACGCTCTCGGCCTGGTCGGTCACCACCAAGTGGACGACCGCGGCCCTGACCGCGGTGTGGGGCGTGCTGGCCGACCTGGCGGGCGTCCGCATCGCGATCGCGCTCGCCGGTCTGCTCATCCTGGCCACACCGCTGGCCCTCCCCCGCCGCGACCGGGCGCCGCGGGCCGTCCCGGAGCCCGCGCCCTCCTCCGCGACCTGACCCCGAACGCGCGGCTGCGGGCGTCTTCGGCCGTGCGGGGACGAGGAGTTGCCGCCCGGCGGCCTGGGCAAGGTGTTGAAGGACCCACTGCGACGAGGAGGACGGAAGCCGCGATCCGGCTTCCGCCGGCGAAACGGAGATCCTTCGTGACGACGAACCACGCGGACCGACGGACCACGCACCCCGCGCCCGGACCGACCGCGGACCTGTCACCCGACCGGCTGGAGCGCCTCGACGACGAGATCATCGCGCTCCTCGCCCGCCGCCGCGCCATGGCCCTCGAACGCCCCGCACCGGCCGGGGCCCGTGCCGCCGACCCGGACTTCGCCGCGGCCGTCCGCGGTACGACGGGCCGCTACCGCAGGGAACTCGGCGGCGCGGGCGAACTCGTCGCGCGCGCGGTCATGGTGCTGTGCGATCCCCGCCGCGGGCCCTCTGCCGCACCGGTGCGGGAGTCCTGACCACCGCGGTGCGCGAGTCCTGACCGCAGCAGTTCAGGCGAAGCCCACGTCGGCGCCGGCGTGGGCTTCCGCACGGTGGCTCGCGATCCGCAGCCGGGCGGTCCCGCCCGTCTCCGGACCGCCGCAGGCGAGGAGCCGCTCACCGCAGAAGGCGGGCTTGTTCAGGCGGTAGGACACGGTGCGCACCCGCCGTCCGGGCTGCTGCCTGCGCACCAGCTCCAGCATGGCGAGCACCAGCAGCGGACCGTGCACCACCAGGCCCGGATAGCCCTCCACGCCGGTCGTGTACGGGGCGTCGTAGTGGATGCGGTGGGCGTTCGCGGTCAGGGCGCTGAAGCGGAAGAGCACAGCGGGGTCCGTGTCCCACTCCTGCTGCCAGGGGGACGCGTCGTCACGCGGGCGGCCCCCGGTGTCCAGGGTGAGCGCGGCCGGGACGGGCGCCGGTCCTCCGCTGCGGTACACCAGGTCCTGTTCCTCCGTCATGCGCAGCCGGCCGTCCTGGCGGTACTCGCTGCGTACGGTGACGAAGAGCAGGTCGCCGCTGCGTCCGCGCTTCGGCGCCACCCGGCTCACCCGGCTGTGCTGCTCGGCCGGCCGCCCCACGACGAGGGGCGCCGCCACCTGAAGCCGTCCGCCCGCGAACATCCTGCGCCGCTGCGGCAGCGGCGGCAGGAAGTGGCTGTCCCGGAGGTGCCCGTCGACGCCGAGGTCCGAGCGCCGGGGCCAGGACAGGAAGTGCAGCCAGTGCCACAGCGGCGGCAGCGGCTCGCCGTCGGCCGCGGCGGAGGCGGGCAGGTCCAGTACGGCCGAGAGGGCCGCCGCCGGGCCGGGGTCCAGCGCGTCGGTCGTCCGTACGTCGTCGGGACGCCAGGTGCGGGCGGTCTCTTCGAGGGCGGCGAAGTCGGCGGGTGCGGAATCGGAACGGGGCAACGGAACTCCCGGGGGCGTGCCGGACCAGGGCCACATTGATGCGTACAAATCCCCGGCATTGTGCGGATGTTCGGCCGGGACGGTCAAGGAGGGCGCAGCAAGGGCCTGGCGACGGCCTGGTGACAGGGATGCGGGCACCATTGACAGGGTCTTCCATTTGGCCGTACAAATCTCGACACAGGACGTACCGTCGTACGGACCGGCAACGGACCGAGAACGACCAGGAGCAGGCGACGAATCCCCGGGGGAGCCGTTGACAGCCGCCCGTGCCCTCGCCCGGTGGGCTCACGACCATCGCGCCACGCCGGACGACCTGGCGCTCGCCGAGCGGGCGCTGGCCGACACCGTGGCCGTCGCGCTGGCCGCCCGCGCGCATCCGCTGCGCACGATCGCCGCTCCCCTGCCGGACGCGGCCCGGTGGGCGGCCATGGCGCACGTGCTCGACTTCGACGACCTGCACACCGACACCACCACGCACATCTCTGTGGTCACCGTCCCGGCGGTGCTCGCGTCCGGCGGCGACGCCCGCGCTTATCTCGCCGGCGCGGGCGCGATGGCCCGGCTCGGGGCGATGCTCGGCTGGGGGCACTACGCGGCGGGCTGGCACGCGACGTGCACCGCGGGTGCCCCGGCCGCCGCCGTCGCGGCCGGGACGGCCCTCGGGCTCGACGCGGACGGGCTCGCCACCGCGATGGCGCTCGCCGTCCCGGCCGCCGGTGGCGGACAGGAGGCCTTCGGGACGCACGGCAAGTCGCTCCAGGTCGGCTTCGCGGCCGACGCGGGCGTTCGGGCCGCCCGGCTGGCGCGGGCGGGTGCCGGCGCCGATCCGCGGGTGCTGGACGCCTGGCTGGAGCGGGTCGGCGGCAAGCCCGCGTCCGACGTCCCGGCCGCCCCGGCCGTCCCCGGGGGCCTGGCCGTCAAGCTCTTCCCGTGCTGCTACGCCATGCAGCGGCCGATCGCCGCCCTGCGCGAGGTGCGCGAGCGGGTGCGCGGCGAGGTCACCGCCGTCCATGTGAGCACGCCCGCGGGGACCGTGCATCCGCTGATCCACGACCGCCCGGCGACCGGTCTGGAGGGCAAGTTCTCGCTGCCGTACGCGGTGGCCGCCGCACTGCTCGACGACTACCCGGGCTTCGACAGCTTCACGGACGAGGCCGTACGGCGGCCGGCCGCACGCACGTTGGTCGAGCGCGTCCACGTCGAGCGGCTGCCCGGCGCGACGAGCACCCTGCTCGACGGCCGGGTGGACCTGCGTATCGACCTCGCCGACGGCGGTGAGGTGCGCGCCGCGCTCGCGCTGCCGCCCGGCGCTCCCCAACGCCCGCTGTCGGAGGCGGACTTGCGCGCCAAGGCCGCCGCCTGCGGTCCGGACGTACCGGCGTTGCTGAACGGGCTGACCTGGTCCGGCGCCGCACAGATCCTTCGCACGCACTTCCCGCACGAGGGCCAGGAGGCATGACGGTGCACGAACTCCCGCTGTCCGGCATCACGGTGGTGAGCCTGGAACAGGCCGTGGCCGCCCCGTACGCCACGCGCCAGCTCGCCGACCTCGGTGCCCGCGTGATCAAGCTGGAGCGGCCCGGCGAGGGGGACTTCGCGCGTCGCTACGACACGACGGTGCACGGCCACTCGAGCTACTTCGTCTGGCTCAACCGGTCCAAGGAGTCGCTCACCCTGGACGTCAAGGACCCGCGCGGCAAGGAGGTGCTGCACCAACTCCTCGCCGGCGCCGACGTGTTCGTCCAGAACCTCGCGCCCGGCGGCGCCGGCCGCCTGGGCCTCGGCGTCGACGCGCTCGCCGAGCGCCACCCGCGGCTGATCCCGTGCACGATCTCCGGCTACGGCACGACCGGCCCGTGGGCGGACCGCAAGTCCTACGACCTGCTGGTGCAGTGCCAGACCGGCCTGGTCTCCCTGACCGGCACCGCGGAGGAGACCGCCCGGGTGGGGATCTCGGTGGCCGACATCGCGGCCGGCATGTACGCCTACACGGGCGTCCTGACCGCGCTGTACACGCGCGCCACCACCGGCCGGATCCACCCCGTCGAGGTGTCCCTGTTCGAGGCGCTGGCGGAGTGGATGGGCCAGCCCGCCAACTACACGCGCCACGGCGGCAGTCAGCCCGCCAGGCTCGGCACCCAGCACGCGACCATCGCCCCGTACGGCGCCTTCACCACGGCCGACGGCAAGCAGGTGCTGTTCTCCATCCAGAACGAGCGCGAGTGGGCCCGCCTGTGCGCGGACTTCCTGCTGCAACCGGCGCTGACCGACGATCCGCGCTTCGCCACGGGCTCCGACCGGGTCGCGCACCGCGACGCGCTCAACGCGATCGTCGCCGAGCGCTTCGCCCGCTCCGACGCCGAGGAGATCCTCAAGGACCTGGAGGAGGCCGGGATCGCCTGCGCCGGGGTCAACGACGTCGCCGCGTTCCTGGACCATCCGGTGCTGGCCGCCCGCGGTCGCTGGCAGGAGGTCGCCGTGCCCGGCGCGACCGTCCAGGCGCTGCGCCCGCCGGCCGATCTCGCGGGCGTGCCGGCCCGGATGGATCCCGTACCGGACGTGGGCGAGCACACGGACGCGATCCTCACCGGTCTCGGCCTGTCCCCCGACGCGATCGCGTCGCTGCGCGCCGACGCCGTCGTCTGACCCGCCGAAATCCCCTGCGAACCCGACGATCTGGAGATCCGCCCGATGAGCGTCCTGGACATCCTCTCCGCCGACGAACGCCTCGTCGTGCGCACGGTACGCGAGTTCGTCGACAAGGACGTCAGGCCCGTCGTCCGGGAGCTGGAGCACGGCGACACCTACCCGGAACATCTCATCGAGCGGATGAAGGAACTCGGCGTCTACGGCCTGGCGGTCCCCGAGGAGTACGGCGGCAACCCGGTCTCCACGCCCTGCTTCGTCCTGGTCACCGAGGAGCTCGCGCGCGGCTGGATGAGCCTCGCGGGCGCGATGGGCGGCCACACCGTCGTGGCGAAACTCCTGCTGCTGTACGGCACGGAGGAGCAGAAGCGGCGCCATCTGCCGAAGCTGGCCACCGGGGAGGTCCGCGCGACGATGGCGCTCACCGAACCCGGCGGCGGTTCCGACCTCCAGGCGATGACGACCGTCGCGCGCCGCGACGGCGGCGAGTACGTGGTCAACGGCGCCAAGACCTGGATCACCAACGCCCGGCGGGCGGGCCTGATCGCGCTGCTGTGCAAGACCGACCCGGCCGCCGAGCCGCGCCACCGGGGTGTCTCCGTGCTGCTGGCGGAGCACGGGCCCGGCCTGGTGGTCTCCCGCGACCTGCCCAAGCTCGGCTACAAGGGCGTGGAGAGCTGTGAGGTGTCCTTCGAGGACTACCGCGTTCCGGTGGAGGCTCTCCTCGGCACCGAGGAGGGACACGGCTTCGGCCAGATGATGAAGGGGCTGGAGACGGGCCGGCTCCAGGTCGCCGCCCGGGCCCTCGGCGTCGGGCGGGCGGCGCTGGAGGACTCGCTGCGCTACGCGCAGGAGCGTGAGTCGTTCGGCAGGCCGATCTGGCGCCACCAGTCCGTCGGCAACCACCTGGCCGACATGGCGACCAAGCTCACGGCCGCCCGCCAGCTCACCCTGTACGCAGCCCGGGAGGCCGACGCCGGGCGCCGGGTCGACATGGAGGCGGGCATGGCGAAGCTGTTCGCCTCGGAGACGGCGATGGAGATCGCCCTCAACGCCGTGCGGATCCACGGCGGTTACGGCTATTCGACGGAGTTCGACGTGGAGCGCTACTTCCGCGACGCACCTCTGATGATCGTCGGCGAGGGGACGAACGAGATCCAACGGAACGTGATCGCGGCGCAGTTGGTGGCCAGGGGCGGCCTCGATGACTGAGCAGCCGCAGCGGGAGAGCACGTACGTCCGGCTGGCGCGGGAGCTGCGGGCGGCGATCCTGCGCCACGACTACCCCGACGGGGTCCGGCTGCCCACGGAGGCGGAGCTGGCGACGACGTACGGAGTGAGCCGGCAGACCGTACGGCGCGCTTTCCAGGACCTGGTGGCCGAGGGGCTGGTGTACCGGGTGCCGGGGCGCGGCACCTTCGCCACGCCCCGCGAGGAGCAGTACCTGCGGCAGTTCGGCTCGGTGGACGACCTGATGGGGCTGTCCATCGACACCCGCATGCACGTCGTGACGCCGCTGCACCGGAGGGTCGACGTCGACGCGGCGGGACGGCTCGGCCTGCACACCGACCGGGTGCACAAACTCGCCTTCCTGCGACTGCACGACGACGTGGCGTTCTGCCACACCTCGGTGTGGCTGCCGCCCTCCGTCGGGCAACTGCTGGAGTCCGTCGATGAGTTGACGCTGCCCGGCACGCCCCACGACTTCACCGTCATCGGCCTGCTCGACCAGCGGCTGCCCGAGCCGATCGCCGAGGCCGAGCAGAGCATCACCGTGGCCGAGGCGACCGCCGACCTCGCCAAGCACCTCGGCTGCGAGCCGGGCCAGGCGCTCCTGCGCATCGACCGCGTCTACCAGACGGCCGCCGGCCGGCTCGTCGAACTGGCCATCAGCCACTTCCTGCCCGAGCACTACTCCTACCGGGTGCGGCTGCGGCGCAGCGGCGGGTGAACCCAATGCGGAGGTGATCCTCCGATCGGATGGTAGCCTCCGTATTGGCGACCTCGTCGCCTGCCACGCGACACCCTCGTCCTGACGGGAGCACTCTCCGATGACGGCACCCCAGTCACCCGCAGATCCGACGACCACCCGGCCCGGCGGCACAGCCCTGCTCGCGGGGCGCACGGTCGCCCGTATCGGCTTCGGCGTGATGCAGCTGCACTACGCGACGGACGGCCGCGACGCCGCCCACGCACTGCTGCGCGAGGCGATCGACCTCGGCGTCAACCACCTGGACACCGCCCACTTCTACGGCCCCTGCAACGAGCTCGTGCGCGAGGCGCTGACCCCCTACCCCGACGACCTGGTGCTGGTCAGCAAGGTGGGGGCCGACGACGTCGGCGGCCGGCTGGTCGCCGCCCAGCGCCCCGAGCAGCTCCGCGCCCAGGTCGAGGAGAACCTCTCCGTCCTCGGCGTGGAACAGCTGGACGTGGTGAACGTGCGCCGTGCCGACGCTCCGCCCGGGCTGATCGCCGAGGGGGACCAGAAGGTCGACCTCGACAGCCAGCTCGCCGAGCTGTCCGCGCTGCGCGACGCCGGCAAGATCGGCGGCATCGGGCTGAGCAACGTCTCCGCCGACCAGCTGCGGCAGGCCCTGCCGGCCGGCATCGTCTGCGTGCAGAACGACTACGGCGTCCTGGAGCGGACCGCCGAGCCGGTGCTCGGCCTGTGCCGGGAGCACGCCATCGCATGGGTGCCGTTCTGCCCGCTCGGTTCGCGCTTCCCCAACCGGCCCAAGGCGACCGGCCACCCTGAAGTCATCGCCGTGGCGGACGAGTTGGGCTGCACGCCGGCCCAGGTCGCCCTTGCCTGGCTGCTGGCCCGTTACGATCGCACCCTGCTGATCGCGGGGACCGCCGACCCGGGCCATCTGCGGGAGAACGTCGCGGCGGGAGGCATTCTGCTTCCGCCGGAGGCCATCGCCCGCCTGGACCGGATCTGACCACCCCGGTCACCGGGGTCGGCGGTTCACCAGGGCAGCGGGCCGTTGACGTCGAAGAAGCCGCCGGTGGGACCGTCGGGGCCGATCTGCGCCATGCGCACGATGATCTCGGCGCCCTCCTCGACGGTCTGGATGCCCGTGTTGCCGTTCAGGTCCGTCTTGGTGAAGCCGGGCTCGACGGAGTTGATCCGCAGCGCGGGGAACGCCTTCGCGTACTGCACGGTGAGCATGTTGACCGCGGTCTTCGACGTCGGGTAGGCGATGCCCGGGTAGAAGTGCGCGGGGTGGTCGGGGTCGGAGAGGTGGGCCAGGGAGGCCAGGCCGCTGCTGACGTTGACCACGACCGGCGCGGCCGAGCGCTGCAGCAGCGGCAGGAAGGCGTGGAGCACGCGGACGACGCCGAAGACGTTCGTCTCGAAGGTGTTGCGCATCTGGTCGGCGGTCACGGTCTCGGCGGTGGGGACGGCATTGCCCTCGGCCCTGGTCTCGATGCCGGCGTTGTTGATGAGCACGTCGAGCCCGCCGTCGGCCTCGACGGTCTTGGCCGCCGCGTCGACGGTGGCGTCGTCGGTGACGTCGAGCAGGACGAACCGCGCGCCCAGCTGCTCCGCGGCCCGGCGTCCGCGCTCGGCGTCACGGGCGCCCACGTAGACGGTGTGGCCTGCGGCGACGAGCCTGCGGGCGGTCTCGTAGCCGATGCCCTTGTTCGCTCCGGTGATCAGTGTTGTCGTCATGCGTCCAGCCTGCGGCGCGGCGGCCCGGTCAGCCAGGAGACCCCTCTTCCTGGGACTGCGGGTACCAGGCACGGGCGCGGCCCGCGGTGTTCACTGGGGGACATGACGGCCACGGAACTCGGCAAGGCGCTGCGACGCTGGCGCGACCGCGTCTCCCCCGAGACGGCGGGACTGCCCGCGGGCGGTCACCGGCGCGCGGCCGGGCTGCGGCGCGAGGAGCTGGCCCTGCTGGCCGGGATCTCGGTCGACTACATCACGCGTCTGGAACAGGGCCGGGCGGCCAACCCCTCCGGGCAGGTCGTCGAGGCGCTGGCGCGGGCGCTGCGGCTGTCGGGGGACGAGCGGGCGTATCTGTACGGGCTGGCGGAGCTGGTGCCGCCGGGCCCGGAGGTGGTGCCGCAGTACATCACGCCCAGTGTCCAGCGGCTGCTGGACCGGCTGGTGGGCACGCCCGTCGCGGTCTCCGACGCGGCCATGACGCTGCTGCTGGCCAACCCGATGTACGCGGCGCTGATGGGCGACTTCTCCGGCCTGCGCGGCTTCGAGCGCAACGGCGTGTGGCGCAACTTCCTGGACCGGCCGACCCGCGTGCGGCACACCCCGCAGGAGCAGCGCGCCTTCCTGGCGGGCATGGTCGCCGAACTGCGGGCGACAGTGGTCCGCTATCCATCCGACCGTCAACTACGGCGCATGATCGCGGAGTTGAGGACGCAGAGCGAGCGGTTCGCGGAGCTGTGGGACGCGGGTGTCGTGGGCCGGCTCGAGGCCTCCCGCAAGACGATCGAGCACCCGCAGGTGGGGCTGGTCACGCTGGACTGCGACCTGCTGCGGGTGGAGGAGAACGATCTGCACATCCTCGTCTACTCGGCCGAACCGGGCACCGAGGCGGCCGAGAAGCTGGAGCTGATCTCGGTCCTCGGCACCCAGAGCCTGGCCGACAGGAACTAGGTCGTGTCTCCCAACTCCGTTGGGGCGTGAGGGGCTTCGCCGATGCTCGTAGACTCATGACGTGGCATTCATGAGCACCCCGCACTGCTGC
>NZ_JBHVGU010000012.1:196810-250266 GCF_042800575.1 Streptomyces sp. NPDC057616 | reverse complement strand
GCGCCGTAGGGCTCCGGGGGGGGGTGCCCCCCCCCCCCCCCCCCCCCAGGCCCTGGAGGGGAGTCGGCGGGCTCTGTTTCAATGAGCGCCCGGATGGGAGTGATACGCATGGTGTCCACGGACCGATTCCTCGCCTTCGCCGCGATGTCCCTGCTGGTCATCGTGATCCCGGGGCCCAGCGTGCTGTTCGTCATCGGCCGGGCGCTCGCCCACGGCCGCCGCACCGCCGTGGCGACGGCGATCGGCAACGTCTTCGGCTCGTACCTGCTGGTGGTGGCGGTCGCGGTGGGCATCGGCTCGCTGGTGGAGCGCTCGGTGACGGTCTACCTGGCGGTGAAACTGGCCGGCGCCGCCTACCTCGTGTACCTGGGCGTCCACGCCTTCCGGCACCGCAGGGAGCTGAAGGCGTCGGCCATCAGCACCCGTGCGGACGAGCCGGCGCGGGGTGATCTGCGCACCGTGCTGGACGGTGTGCTGGTCGGGGTCACCAATCCGAAGGGGGTGGTGTTCTTCGCCGCCGTGCTCCCCCAGTTCGTCGACCACTCGGCGGGCCACGTCCCCCTGCAGATGCTGCTGCTCGGCCTGATCCCGATCTCGATCGGCCTGGTCACGGACACCCTCTGGGGCCTGACGGCGTCGGCGGCCCGCGCCTGGTTCGCCCGCTCCGACCGCCGGCTGTCGCTGATCGGCGGCGCGGGCGGGTTCACGATGATCGGGCTGGGCCTGACGGTGGCGGTGACGGGCCGCGCCGACTGACGCCCGCCGCAGCGCCGGTCAGCCCCGCGGGATCACGGTCCCGAACCGGATGTCGTACGGCGCCTGCGGATGCATGGCCGCGAGCATCCGCGCGCCCTCCTCGGCCAGTTCCTCCCGTTCGCGCCTGCCGGGCGTGCCGAAGGGCTCGATGACGAGCGCGTCGTCCGTCAGCTTCCACACCCCGGCCATGAAGCCGTCGAGGAGGAAGGTGCGGTGCACCATGTTCCCCACCCAGCTGCGGCCCCAGTAGGCGGCGGGGACGACCCGGGTGCGGTCGGCGTGCGAAAGCAGCAGGTTGTCGAACTCGGGCAGGAAGCGCGGCGGGGCGGGAGTGTCCGGGTCGGGGCGGGGGGCGTCGGGGAGGTCGAAGAGCTCGACGCCGTTCTCGTCGCGGAAGACGGCCAGTCGGGGGCGCAGGCGCTCGAAGGGCTCGCGCAGCCGCGTCAGCCCGGCCCAGGTCTGCATGTCCTTGACGGAGGCGGGTCCGAAGGCGGCGAGGTAGCGCAGGACGGTCGCGTCGACGTCCGGCGCCGCCTCGGCGGGCCGGCCCAGCCAGTGCTCGGCGGTGGTCAGGGCGACCTGACCGCTCCTGCCCCACAGCCCGCGCGGGGTGACCTGGACGAGCGGGAGCGTGCAGCGGGCGGCGATGCCGAGGGACTGCGGGTCGGCGTCGGGCCACTCGGCCAGCAGCGCCTCGCGCAGCTCCTTCATGGTGCGCGGCTCGGTCTCGACCAGCTCACGGGCGAGCGCGGCGAGCCGGCCGAGGTCGACACCCGCGAGCCCCTTGCGGAAGGCGGTCAGTTCGCGGTCGCGGGCCGGCTGGACGAGCGGGCGCAGGGTGAGGCAGTCGTCGGCGGTGTGGGTGTGGATGGTCGAGCGCATGGTGACGATGCGGACGACCTCGCGGTCCGCCATCGGCGCGGAGAGGTCCTCGGGGCGGAAGCCGTCGAGCCGGGCGGCGAGCGCGTAGTAGGGCGGCTTCACGTTCTGCGCCTGGAGCCCGAGGAGATGCGCCACGGCGGCCTTCGCGTCCAGCGGTGACCGGTGCAGCAGCAACTGCCGTTGCAGGGTTGCGCGGTTGAGCGCGCGGGCGGTGAGCACGGGGCTCGTCGCGGTCGTCGTCCTCGGCCTGCTCGGCTTCGTCATGCTCCGCACGCTAGCCGTCCTTGCGGACACCGGCTGTCCGCAACTCTCACCGGATCCCGGACGCGCCGGCCACCGCGCGTTCGCACGGCCCGGATATCCTGCCCGGGATCACGCAGGCCGCAGGCACGAACCGGGAGGCAGCCGCATGTCCGAGCGACGCGCCCGTCCGGAGCACGCGAACGGGCGCAGGTCCGTCTGGCGCCGCGCGCTGACCCCGCCGCAGCCGCCGTCGTCCACGACCGCGCCCCCCGCGGCCGCGCCGGCGTCCGCGGAGCCGGCGGAGGTGGCCAGCGTCGTCCAGGCGGCGCTGTACCGGGACGGCGTCCGGGTCTCCTCGCCGGCCACCCTCGCCGAGACCTACCGCGAGCTGCGGGACCGGCCGGCCGGCATGGCGTGGATCGGCCTCGCCCGCCCCACCGACGACGAACTGCTCTCCCTGGCGGCCGAGTTCGACCTGCATCCGCTGGCGGTCGAGGACGCGATGGAGGCCCACCAGCGCCCGAAGCTGGAGCGCTACGGCGACACCCTGTTCGTGGTCCTGCGTGCGGCCCGCTATCTCGACGCCCCCGAGGAGGTCGACTTCGGCGAGCTGCACGTTTTCGTGGGCCCCGACTTCCTCATCACCGTCCGGCACGGCGCCGCCCCCGACCTCTCCGCGGTCCGCCACCGTATGGAGGACTCCCCGGAACTGCTGAAGCTCGGTCCGGAGGCGGTCCTGTACGCCATCCTCGACGCGGTCGTCGACGGGTACGCGCCGGTGGTCGCCGGCGTCCAGAACGACATCGACGAGATCGAGACCGAGGTCTTCCGCGGCGACCCCGAGGTATCCCGCCGCATCTACGAACTCTCCCGCGAGATGGTCGAGTTCCAGCGCGCCACCCGCCCCCTGGTCGGCATGCTGCACGGGCTGATCGCCGGGTTCTCCAAGTACGGCACGGACGAGGAGCTCCAGCGCTATCTGCGCGACGTCGCCGACCACGTCACGCACACCAGCGAGCGCGTCGACGGCTTCCGCCAGGCCCTCGCCGACATCCTCACGGTGAACGCGACGCTGGTCACCCAGCAGCAGAACGCGGAGATGCGGGCGCTCGCGCAGGCGGGGTTCGAGCAGAACGAGGAGATCAAGAGGATCTCCAGCTGGGCGGCGATCCTGTTCGCGCCGACGCTGGTGGGCACGATCTACGGGATGAACTTCCACGACATGCCGGAGCTGAGCTGGAGCTTCGGCTACCCCTTCGCGATCGGCCTGATGGGCGTGGTCTGCTTCAGCCTCTACGTGATCTTCAAGCGGCGGGGCTGGCTCTGACGGCAGCGCCCGGCGCCACGCCGCGGGCGGCCGAACGAGGGACCTTGCGTGTGTCAGCGGGGCGCGCGGGGTAGCGGGGCGCCAGGGTGGCCGCCATGAAGAAGACGATGCGCCTGCTGGCGCTGACGACCGTGCTGACCTGCCTGCTCGGCGCCGCCTCCGGCGGCCCGAAGGAGGGCGAGCAGTACTTCCGGCTCAAGCACCCGGTCACCGGTGTGGCCGCCCGCCAGGTGGTGGAGGTGTTCTGGTACGACTGCCCGGACTCCTACGCGTTCGAGAAGCCGCTGGAGAACTGGGCCGCGCGGCAGAGCCCGCGGGTGAAGGTGGTCCGCATCCCCGCTGCCTGGACGGACCAGCCCGGCCAGCTCGCCTACGCCCGCCTGTTCTACACGCTCGACCGGCTCGGCCTCGCGGAGCGGGAGGCGCTCCCGGTCTTCCGCGCCGTACGCGACCAGCACCAGGACCTCACCACCGAGCGCAGGGTGCTGGCCTGGGCGGCCACGCGGGGCCTCGACGTCGACGCGGTGCGGACCGCCTACCGGTCCAAGGCCGTCGACGCCAAGGTCAAGGCGGCGCCCGCGCTCCGGGAGCGCTACCAGGTGGTGGAGGAGCCCACGGTGGTCGTCGGCGGACGTTTCCGTACGTCGCCGCTGCAGGTCGGCAGCGCCTCGGACACGCTCTCGGTGATGGACCACCTGTACCGCACCGCGTGAGCCGCCTGACGCCGTGAGGCACAAGGAGTGAAACCAGGCGCCGACGGCGGCGCCCATGCGCTCGCCCACGCGCATGACGTGCGGGTGAACACGCCTGTGAGCAGCGCGGATTGCCTACGATTCGTCGTGTGGTCAACTTTCTTCTCGAACGCACGGCACCGCTCCCGCTCGACGAGGCGTGGCGCCGCCTCACGGAGTGGCGCCGCCATGGCGACGTGGTCCCGCTGACCCGGGTCAAAGTGGTGCCGCCGTCGCCGACCCGGGTCGGCACGCTCGTCGTGGCCCGTTCGGGAATCTGGCCCCTCGCCTTCGACGACCCGATGGAGGTCACGGTCTGGCGTCCGCCCACGGACACCGCGGCGGGCCTGTGCCGGCTGGAGAAGCGGGGGCGGGTGGTGACGGGTTGGGCGGAGATGGAGGTACGTACTGGGCCGGGGGGACGTAGCCGGGTCGTCTGGCGCGAGGAACTGGCGGTCCTGTGGCTGCCGGGGCTGTTCGACCCGCTGCTGCGGAGTGCGGCGGTATACATGTTCGGGAGAGCGGTGAATCGCCTTCTGCGGATGGAGTAAGGGCCGCTTCCGGGGTGCCCCGTGCACCTGCGGCCGCGCGGAACGGTCGGCATGTTCACGATCGAAGACCGGTGGACCCGTTCGCGCCTGGCCGCGGTCGGGGTCCCCGGTCGCGACGGCGGGCAGTTTGTCGCCGCGCTCGTGGTCGCCGTCGCTCTTGGCGCTGAGGATCGTGTCGCAGACCTCCCGAAGCCTGTCCGTCGCCTGCTTCGAGAACAGACCACACAGGCCGCGATGCCGGAGAAGCCGTACGGATTCGTGGCACCGGCACCCGAACCCCCCGCAAAGAGACCATCGCGAAGCAGGAAGTACACGAACACGACCAGCGCCACCCCGATACCGGCCCGGAGCAGGTACACCACAGCAGCTGGCGTACAACCGCCTGTTGCCCAGATAGGTCGCGAACGATGTCACCGTGGACGAAGCTGCCCGGCCCGCTGCACAGGATCACCGCGAACAGCATCGCGCTGTCGGCGGTCAGCGACCACGTCCCGATCTCGAACGGCGACACCGGGACGTGACGGCACCCTCGTCGGTGCCGGACTGAACTAGTTCGAGCTCCAAGGCCACAGACTCACCGGGCCGCCGAACACTACAACCAGTCCGGCCAGGAGACCGGCGCCGAGCACCGTGGTCGCCACCGGCGACAAACGGCGCCCCGTCTCCGCGCCCACTCCACTCGCCGACCCGCTCAGCTGCCGGCCCCCGATGTGCTTTTGCCCGACGGGCACCCCTGCTCTCGGTCACCCCACCCTGCCGCCCCGCCGGCCACCCTGCAAGTCGCGGCGCTGACTGTGCCGGCGCAGCGGCGACTACACTGCCGAGACTCGGGGTGCAACGCATGCGGGGGGAAGGTTCATTGGCGATCGATGAGGTGATCACCGGCGATGCGGACGATCTCGTCACACGCCTGAAGACGCTGCTGGTCAAGGGCGACAAGCCTGTCGCCTTCATCACCGGCTCCGGCATCAGCATCGGGGCCGTCGACGGCGTCGGCAGGATCGTGGAGACCATGCGGAAGCTGCTCGACGAGGAGGTGGAGCGGGATCGGTTCGACCGGAAGGTCGTCGGCCCCACGGACGGCGAGAAGTACCAGCAGGCCGCCCACTTCGTGGAGTACAACCTCGGTCAGGACCATCTCAACAGGGTAATCCGGCGGGCGGTCCTAGGTGCCTGCACCGGCAAGAATGCCGCCGCCCGGTCGGCCCTGTACAGGCGCAACAACCCGCAGGAACTCACCGCCCTCGAAGAGCAGACCGGCCTGTGGAAGCTGCCCCGGGGAGTGGAGGCGCTGGGCCGGCTTCTGCGCCATCTGCCCGCTGAGCGCCGCGGCCCCGTGATCACGACGAACTTCGATCCACTGTTGGAGATCGCCGTGCGCAAAGCCGGCGGCCAACCGAACTTCCAGTACTTCGACCTCGATGGCCGGTTGATCCAGCCCCATCACCAACAGCAGGTCAACATCGCGCACGTGCACGGGTACTGGTCCTGGGGCGACACCCTGCACACGGCGACCCAGTTGCAGCGACAGCGTCCCCAACTTCACGGCAGCCTACGGGAGTCGCTGCATGGTCATGTCGTAGTGGTGATCGGCTACAGCGGCTGGGACGACGCCTTCTCCCGGACGCTGCGCGAGCGGGTGCTGGAGCAGAACACCCAGGACAGCGATCTGATCTGGTGCTCGTATCCGAAGCTCACCCCCGGCGACTTCGAATCCGGGCTCTTCCAAGAGCTGCGCTCGCTGCGCAGGACGTACTTCTACGACGGCATCGACGCCAACGAACTGCTCCCGCGCTTGCTCGATGACTACCTGGCGGCCCTGCCCCAGCCCGGCCTGACCGGCTGGCGGCGCGTGGACCGCGCCTTTCTCGACAAGGAATCCCGGGCTCAGCACGGCGAGGACGACGTCGTTCGGTTCTTCGACGGTGCGGAACCCGGCTGGCGCACCGCACTCGACACCCGGGTGCCCCGCCTCGCCCTCGTCGGGGAACTGTCCGACCGGGTGCGCGACTGCATTGATGGCACGCTCGACAAGCAGATCGTGGCTGCCGTGGCCCCCATGGGCGAGGGGAAGAGCATCGCATTGCGCCAGGCGACGGTCGACCTGGTGCGCAGCCACGACGACATCACGGTGTACTGGCGGGAAGCCGGCGCCGGCATCGACCCCGACGCGGTCCTGGCCCTGCCAGAGCGGCCGGACCACCGCATCCTCCTGGTGAGCGACGACGGCGCCCTCGTCATCGACGACCTCCAGCGGCTCATGACGGCGTGCGTGAACCGCGGCCGCACGGACATCCATGTGCTGCTGGCCGCACAGGAACGGGAGTGGCGCGACCAGGGCGCAGCCGGCCGACTGCGGCCGGCCCTGGAGACCCTCGTGGGCACCGGTCTCTCGGAAGCGGAGGGTCAAGCCCTCGTCACCGCGTGGGAGGAGCTCAACGCCCTGGGCGAACTCGCCGAGACGCCACAGGAGGAGCGGGCCGCCCGGCTGATTCGACTGGCCCAGGCCTCCTACGGCCGCCAGGACAGCGCGCTCGTCGGGGCCATGCTGCAGGTCCGGTACGGGCCCCTGCTGCGCAGCCACGTCATGGAGCTGCTGCAGCGGCTCCGTGCATACAGTCCCGTCGGGAACTGCTCACTGCGCGAGTGTTTCCTGATGATCTCGCTGCTCCACTCCGCCTGCCGCTTTGGCCGGGGCAACGGGTCCCCGTTGTCCCGTCGGGTCCTCGCGCGGGCCGTGGGGCTGAAGTCCGCGGACGCCGTCGAGTGGGAGGTCATGAACCCGTTGGGCAGGGAGGCCGCGGCGTCGGGGCACGGACCCGCGCTGTGGGTCCGTCACCAGTCCATCGCAAACGCCGCCCTCGACATCAGCCAGGAAGGGGATCCGAAGGAACTCGCCTCGATCGTACGGAGGTTGGTCACCGCGGCCGTGGAGATATCCCAGGAGACGAAGACTTTCGACGATGACCTCCACTCCACCGCCTACCTGTCCTTGCGGCTGTCAGCGGCGCAGGAGCAACGGTTCGCCCACGAGGCCGTGGCGGCAGCCGAGGCCGCGGTGATCGCCTCGCCCAGACGGCTGAGCTTCCGCACGGCCCAGATCACCGCGCTGCGCCGCGCGGGGCGGATCGGCGACGCGCTGAGCGTCGCCGAACGCGCCTGTCGCGAGCTGGGGTCCATGACGGACTCCGCTTCGAAGATCAAGTTCTATCCGGCATGGGGCACCGCCGCCGGACAGGATGGCCAGTACGCGTCCAACGTCCTGCTGTGCGGCGTGACTCTGCCGCTATCCGTCCGCGAGCAGGACGTAGTGGTCGGCCTGCTGGGAATGGGGGTTGGGCTGGCCGCGCTGCACGCGCAGACGACCAACCCCGTGTTCCTCGACGCACTGCGCGGTGTCGTGGGGCTGGTGGCGGGACGTCGGCTCAGCAGGCAGTCGACCAGTCATCTGAACCAGCACCGCCGCTACCTCGACGCGCACGGGGTCTCGCCCATCGAGAACGCCGACGCGTGGGTGGCGGTACAGGCAGCGGTGGACACTCTGGTGCCAACGGCCGATGCTTCCCTCTCTCCGCTACTGGGCAAGGGGAAGCTGTGGGTGCTTCCCCGCAAGGGGCTCCTGTGACCGAGGCGGTCCAACCGGACTCGAGATGATGCACCGCCGGGCGGTCCGCGTCGGCGAGTTTCACGCCACCGACCCGATCCGCCCCACCCCCACCGACGCACCGTCATGATGGATCGGCGTGTGCGCGCCGGCCAGGGAGACCCCGCTGCCCCCCCGCCGGTCGGCGACGATCTCCGAGGCGATGGACAGGGCCGTCTCCTCGGGCGTACGGGCGCCGAGGTCGAGGCCGATCGGGGAGCGCAGGCGCGCCAGTTCCAGCTCCGTCACGCCGACTTCACGCAGGCGCTCGTTGCGGTCGAGGTGGGTGCGGCGGGAGCCCATCGCGCCGACGTAGGCGACGGGCAGGCGCAGCGCCAGCCGCAGCAGCGGGACGTCGAACTTCGCGTCGTGGGTCAGCACGCACAGGACCGTCCGGCCGTCCACCGGCGTGCGCTCCAGATATTGGTGGGGCCACTCGACGACGATCTCGTCGGCCTCGGGGAAGCGCGCCTTCGTCGCGAAGACGGGGCGCGCGTCGCAGACCGTCACCCGGTAGCCCAGGAACCTGCCGATCCGCACCAGCGCCGACGCGAAGTCGATCGCGCCGAAGACGATCATCCGGGGGGCGGGCACGGACGACTCGACCAGGACCGTGAGCGGGGCGCCGCAGCGCGAGCCCTGCTCGCCGATCTCCAGGGTGCCGGTACGCCCGGCGTCCAGGAAGGCACCGGCCTCCGCCGCGACCGTGCGGTCCAGTTCGGGGCGGCCGCCGAAGCCGCCCTCGGTGGAGCCTCCGGGGCCCACCACGAGGGCCCGGCCGAGCAGTTCGGCCGGTCCCCGTACGATCCGCGCCACCGCCGCCGCCTCCCCACGGGCGGCGGCGGCGAGCGCGGACGCGATCACCGGGCGGGCGGGATCCCCGGCCCGTACCGGCGTGACGAGGATGTCGATGATGCCGCCGCAGGTCAGGCCGACGGCGAAAGCGTCCTCGTCGCTGTACCCGAACCGCTCGAGGACGGTGTCGCCGTCGTCCAGGGCCTGCCGGCACAGCTCGTACACGGCACCCTCCACACAGCCCCCGGAGACCGAGCCGATCGCCGTGCCGTCGGCGTCCACCGCGAGGGCGGCGCCGGGCTGGCGGGGTGCGCTGCCGCCGACGGCCACCACGGTGGCCACGGCGAAGTCACGTCCCTGCTCGACCCACCGGTTCAGCTCCTCGGCGATGTCCAGCATCTGTCGGTCTCCTCACGGGGTTGCTGCGTAGGGCTGTCCACGGGCGGCTAGTGCACGCCCATCCAGCTCTCGATCGGATTGAGTGCGAAGTAGATCAGGAAGATCGCCGTCAGGCCCCACATGAACGCCCCGATCTCCCGCGCCTTGCTCTGGGCGATCTTGATGGCGACGTAGGAGACGACTCCGGCCGCGACGCCCGCGGTGATGGAGTACGTGAACGGCATGATCACGACGGTCAGGAAGACCGGGATCGCGGTGGCGCGGTCGGCCCAGTCCACGTGCCGGGCGTTCATCATCATCATCGCGCCGATCACCACGAGGGCCGCGGCCGCGACCTCGCCGGGGACGATCGCCGTCAGCGGGGTGAAGAACAGGCAGGCCGCGAAGAACAGGCCGGTGATCACGGAGGACAGGCCCGTACGGGCGCCCTCGCCGACGCCGGTGGCGGACTCGACGAACACCGTCTGGCCCGACGCGCCGGCGACGCCGCCGATCGCGCCGCCCGCGCCGTCGATGAACAGCGCCTTGGACAGGCCCGGCATCCGGCCCTGGTCGTCGGCCAGTTTGGCCTCGGTGCCGACGCCGATGATGGTGGCCATGGCGTCGAAGAAGCCGGCCAGCACGAGCGTGAAGACGATCATGCCGACGGTCATCGCGCCGACGCTGCCCCAGCCGCCGAACTCCACCTTCCCGAAGAGCGAGAAGTCCGGCATGGACACCGCGCTGCCGTGCAGTTCGGGAGCGCCGCTCGCCCACTGCTTCGGGTCGATGACCCCGGCCGCGTTGAGGACGACGGCGGTCACGGTGCCGCCGACGATGCCGATCAGGATCGCGCCGGGGACGCCGCGCGCCTGCAGCATGAAGATCGCGAGCAGGGTGACGGCGAAGAGCAGCACCGGCCAGCCGGCGAGTTCACCGGTCGGGCCGAGGGTGACCGGGGTCGCCTTGCCCTGGTGCACGAAGCCGGCCTTCACCAGGCCGATCAGGGCGATGAACAGACCGATGCCCATGGTGATCGCGTGCTTGAGCGCGAGCGGGATCGCGTTCATGATCATCTCGCGCAGGCCGGTGACGACCAGCAGCATGATGACCACGCCGTACATCACGCACATGCCCATGGCCTGCGGCCAGGTCATCTGCGGAGCCACCTGCGAGGACAGCACGCCGGAGACGGACAGGCCCGCGGCGAGGGCAAGCGGCACCTTGCCGACGAAACCCATGAGTAGCGTGGTGAAGGCCGCGCCGAACGCCGTGGCGGTGATCAGGGCCTTCTGGCCGAGCGTGTCCCCCGCCGCGTCCTTGCCGGACAGGATCAGGGGGTTGAGCAGCAGGATGTACGCCATCGCCATGAAGGTGGTGACGCCGCCGCGCACTTCGCGTGCGACGGAGGATCCGCGCTGGGATATGTGAAAGTACCGGTCGAGCCAGGACCTGCCGGCCGGGACGCGGGATCCTGCACCCGCGTCGTCGGCGGTGGTCGCCGGCTCCAGTGACTGCTGGGTCATGTGGGCCTACTCCCAAGGTTCACAGGGGCACCCGGCAGCGCCACGGGGCGACTGCGGGATTTGGGATGGTGCTGCGGCCGCACGACCCGGGGGACGGCCCGAGACGAACGAACTGGGTTCTCCGGGCGGCGCGGAAGGTGTGACGTTCCGTGCGCCGCCCGGAGGTCTTTCACACGGTGCCGGTGAGGTGCTCGGGCCGGACCGGGGTCCTGTTCAGCTCGAGTCCGGTGGCGTTGCGGATCGCCGCGAGGACAGCCGGGGTCGACGACAGGGTCGGTGCCTCACCGATGCCACGCAGCCCGTACGGGGCGTGGTCGTCGGCGAGTTCGAGCACGTCGACGGGGATGGTCGGCGTGTCGAGAATCGTGGGGATCAGGTAGTCCGTGAAGGAGGGGTTCCTGACCTTCGCCGTCTTGGGGTCGACGATGATCTCCTCCATCACCGCCACGCCCAGGCCCTGGGTGGTGCCACCCTGGATCTGGCCGACGACGGAGAGCGGGTTGAGCGCCTTGCCGACGTCCTGCGCGCAGGCCAGTTCGATGACCTTGACCAGGCCGAGTTCGGTGTCGACCTCGACGACGGCGCGGTGCGCGGCGAAGGAGTACTGGACGTGGCCGTTGCCCTGGCCGGTGCGCAGGTCGAAGGCCTCGGTCGGGCGGTGGCGCCACTCCTCCTCCAGCTCCACCACCTCGCCGTCGAGGACGTCCACCAGGTCGGCGAGGACCTCGCCGCCGTCGGTGACGACCTTGCCGCCCTCCAGGAGCAGTTCGGCGGTGGCCCAGGCGGGGTGGTAGGTGCCGAACTTGCGGCGGCCGATCTCCAGCACCCGCTCGCGCACGAGCTCGCAGGCGTTCTTCACGGCGCCGCCGGTGACGTAGGTCTGCCGGGAGGCGGACGTCGAACCGGCGCTGCCCACCTGGGTGTCGGCCGGGTGGATGGTCACCTGCGCGACGCCCAGCTCGGTGCGGGCGATCTGCGCGTGGACGGTGACACCGCCCTGGCCGACCTCCGCCATCGCGGTGTGCACGGTGGCCACGGGCTCGCCGCCCACGACCTCCATGCGCACCTTGGCGGTGGAGTAGTCGTCGAATCCCTCGGAGAAACCGACGTTCTTGATGCCGACCGCGTAGCCGACGCCGCGGACGACGCCTTCGCCGTGGGTGGTGTTGGACAGGCCGCCGGGCAGCTGCCGTACGTCCGCGCCCTCGCTGGACTCCCACTGGCGCTCCGGCGGCATGGGCATCGCCTTGACGCGGCGCAGGAGTTCGGCGACCGGGGCCGGGGAGTCGACCGGCTGCCCGGTCGGCATGATGGTCCCCTGCTCCATGGCGTTCAGCTTGCGGAACTCCACCGGGTCCATGCCCAGCTTCGCCGCCAGCTTGTCCATCTGCGCCTCGTAGGCGAAGCACGCCTGGACCGCGCCGAAGCCGCGCATCGCGCCGCAGGGCGGGTTGTTGGTGTAGAGGGCGACGGCCTCGATGTCGACGTCGTCGATCACGTACGGGCCGACCGACAGGGACGAGGCGTTGCCGACGACGGCCGGGGAGGCGGAGGCGTAGGCGCCGCCGTCCAGCACGATCCGGCACTTCATGTGCGTGAGCTTGCCGTCCTTCGTGGCCCCGTGCTCGTAGTAGAGCTTCGCCGGGTGGCGGTGGACGTGCCCGAAGAAGGACTCGAAGCGGTTGTAGACGATCTTGACGGGCTTGCCGGTGCGCAGCGCCAGCAGGCAGGCGTGGATCTGCATCGACAGGTCCTCGCGGCCGCCGAACGCGCCGCCGACGCCGGCCAGCGTCATCCGCACCTTGTCCTCGCGCAGGCCCAGCACGGGCGCGATCTGGCGCAGGTCGGAGTGGAGCCACTGGGTGGCGATGTAGAGGTGGACGCCGCCGTCCTCCTCCGGTACGGCGAGGCCGGACTCCGGGCCGAGGAAGGCCTGGTCCTGCATGCCGAAGGTGTACTCGCCCCGCACGATCACGTCGGCGCGCCGCGCCGCCTCGTCCGCGTCGCCGCGCACGATCGGCTGGCGGTGCACGATGTTCGGGTGCGGGACGTGGCCGGAGTGGTGGTCGTCGCGGCCCTCGTGCACGAGCACCGCGTCGGGCGCGGTCGCGGAGGCCTCGTCGGTGATGACGGGCAGCTCGCGGTACTCGACCTTGATCTTGGCGGCGGCGCGGCGCGCGGTCTCCGGGTGGTCGGCGGCGACGATCGCGACGGGCTCGCCGTGGTGGCGCACCTTGCCGTGCGCGAGGACCGGGGTGTCCTGGATCTCCAGGCCGTAGTTCTTCACCTCGGTCGGCAGGTCGTCGTAGGTCATGACGGCGTAGACACCCGGGGTGGCGAGGGCCTCGCCCGTGTCGATGGAGACGATCTCGGCGTGCGCGACGGTGGAGCGCAGGATCTGGCCCCACAGCATGTCCTCGTGCCACATGTCGGACGAGTACGCGAACTCGCCGGTGACCTTCAGGGTGCCGTCCGGGCGGAGCGTGGACTCGCCGATGCCGCCCTTGGTCTGCGACCCCTGGGTGATCTTGGTGGGAGCTCCGTTGGTGGGCATCGGGCTCAGACCGCCTCTCCCTGCCGGGCGGCCGCGAGGCGGACCGCGTCCATGATCTTCTCGTAGCCGGTGCAGCGGCACAGGTTGCCCGACAGCGCCTCGCGGATGTCCGCGTCGCTCGGGTTCGGGGTGCGCTCGAGCATCTCGTCGGCGGCGACCAGCAGACCCGGCGTGCAGAAGCCGCACTGGACGGCTCCGGCGTCGATGAACGCCTGCTGGATCGGGGAGAGTTCGCCGCCCTCGCCCGTCTGCGAGTCCTGCCCCTTGGCGGCCCACTGCTGGGCGTCCTGCAGCGACGTGCCGCAGGCGCCGCTCGCGCAGCCGCCCTCGGAGCGCTGCTTGGCGAAGTCCGCCAGGCCCTCGACAGTGACGACCTCGCGGCCCTCGACCTGACCGGCCGCGACCAGGCAGGAGCAGACCGGGACGCCGTCCAGGCGGACCGTGCAGGAGCCGCACTCGCCCTGCTCGCAGGCGTTCTTGGAGCCGGGCAGGCCCAGGCGCTCGCGCAGGACGTAGAGCAGGCTCTCGCCCTCCCAGACGTCGTCGGCCTCCTGCCGGCGTCCGTTGACGGTGAAGTTGACGCGCATTACGCAGCTCCCTCGGTGATGCGGCGGGCGCCGCGGTACGACTCCCAGGTCCAGGTGAGCGTGCGGCGGGCCATGACGCCGACCGCGTGCCGGCGGTAGCTCGCCGTGCCCCGGACGTCGTCGATCGGGTTGCAGGCACCGGAGCACAGCTCCGCGAACTGCTTGGCGACCGACGGGGTGATGATCTTTCCGTTGTCCCAGAAGCCGCCCTCTTCGAGCGCCGCGTTCAGGAATTCCTCGGCGGTCTTGGCCCGGACGGGTGTGGGAGCGGCCGAACCGATGCCCGTGCGAACGGTCCGCGTCTGCGGGTGCAGCGCGAGACCGAAGGCGCACACCGCGATGACCATCGCGTTGCGGGTTCCGACCTTGGAGTACTGCTGCGGCCCGTCGGCCTTCTTGATGTGCACCCACTTGATGAGTTCGTCCGCGGCGAGTGCGTTCCGCTTCACGCCGGTGTAGAACTCGTCGATCGGGATACGGCGGCTGCCGCGCACCGACTCGACCTCGACCTCGGCGCCGGCCGCCAGCAGGGCGGGGTGGGCGTCGCCGGCCGGGGAGGCGGTGCCGAGGTTGCCGCCGACACCGCCGCGGTTACGGATCTGCGGGGAGGCGACCGTGTGCGAGGCGAGGGCGAGACCCGGCAGCTCGGCGCGCAGGTGCTCCATGATCTGCGTGTACGGGACGGAGGCGCCCAGCCGTACGCTCTCCTCGCCGACCTCCCACTCGAAGAGGTCGCCGACGCGGTTCAGGTCGAGGAGGTACTCGGGCCGGCGGTGGTCGAAGTTGATCTCGACCATCACATCGGTGCCACCCGCAATCGGCACAGCGGTGGGGTGCTCGGCCTTCGCGGCGAGCGCCTCCTGCCAGCTGGCGGGGCGAAGGAAGTCCATTGCCGGCTCTCTTCTTCGTCTCGTGGTCGTACGGATCGAGCCAGATCGGGTGCGGCGGTCGCGGCTCGTTCATGTGCTGTTTACGCGAAGTGGAGCCAGTACACAGCGCCGTACTCCGCCGGGGTCAGTCACGGAAACCATGAAGGAGTTGGCTGGCCAAGCCGGGCATCTTGTAGATTCGTATGAACGGAGGTCATCAGCAACCTCTTCGTTTTCCTGTAGAAACGCAGGAAACAGCCTGGCAATCGAAGGATGCGCCGGACGCGGCGGTCAGCGGGCACCTTCCACCGGCCCTCCTCACCCCACATCGTAGATTTCGAGACAAAGAACGGCGGCGACGAGAATGCGGCTGCGCGCACTGCTGGACACCGACGCGCTGGGCCTGCGGCTGCTCGGCGGCGACGACGAGCTCGACCGCACCGTGCGCGGTGTGATGACGACGGACCTGCGCGATCCCAGCCGCTACCTCTCGGGCGGCGAGCTGGTCCTGACCGGGCTGGCCTGGCGCCGGGACGCCGACGACTCGGAACCGTTCGTACGAATCCTCGCGCAGGCCGGGGTGGCCGCGCTCGCCGCCGGTGAGGCGGAGCTGGGGGCCGTCCCCGAGGACCTGGTCGCGGCCTGCGTGCGGCACCGGCTCCCGCTGTTCGCGGTGCACGAGTCGGTGGCGTTCGCGACGATCACCGAGCACGTGGTGCGGCAGGTGTCCGGCGAGCGCGCCGGCGACCTCGCGGCCGTCGTCGACCGGCACCGGCGGATGATGACCTCGGGCCCCACGGGCGGCGGCCCGGACGTGGTCCTCGACCTGCTCGGCTCCGACCTGGACCTGCGGGCCTGGGTGCTCTCCCCCACCGGGCGGCTCATCGCGGGCCCCAAGGTCGCGGGGCCCGGGATGCCCGCCGACCTCTGCGCCAAGCTGGCCGCGGAGCACCTGGCCGCCGCGCGCACGGGCCGGCGCGGGCCGCACCGGGTGACGCTCGGCCCGGCCACGTACAGCCTCTTCCCGATCCGGTCCTGGGGGCAGCGCCCGGCGCCGGCCGGGGGCGGGCGCGCGGCACAGGCCTCGCGGGACGTGCGCGAGACGGTGCTCTCCGACTGGCTGCTCGCCGTCGAGGCCGACGCCGGGGACTGGCCCGCGGAGCGGCTCGACCTGCTCCAGGGCGTCACCCAGCTGATCTCGGTCGAGCGGGACCGCCGGGACGCGGCCCGCACGGTGCGCAGACGGCTGGCGCAGGAGGTCCTGGAGCTGGTGCAGTCGGGCGCCGCGCCGGCCGAGATCGCGGCCCGGCTGCGGGTGGCCGCGCCGGTGCTGCTGCCCGGGCTCGGGGCCGCCCCGCACTGGCAGGTGGTGGTGGCCCGGGTCGAGTGGGAGGGCTCGGACATCGAGGCGGGGCCGGTCGCGCAGGCACTCCTGGAGGAGATCCTGGTCGACCCGCTCGCGACGGGCCCCGAGCCGTCCGACCGCATCGCCGTGGCGCACACGGGCGACGAGGCCATCGCGCTCGTACCGCTGCCCGCCGTCTCGGCCGAGCACGACGGCTCCGAGGCCGGGATCCTCGCGGACACGCTGCTGGAGTCCGTCCGGGACCCGCTGTCGGCGGGCCTGGACGACGACGGGCAGGTCACGCTCGGCGTCAGCGCCGCCGTGCACTCGGCGGAGGGGCTGCGCGGCGCGCTGGAGGAGGCACGGCACGCCCGGCGGGTGGCCGCGGCGCGGCCCGGACGGGTGTGCGCGGCGGGCCACCAGGAGCTGGCCTCGCACGTGCTGCTGCTGCCGTTCGTGCCGGACGACGTCCGCCGCGCCTTCACCGCCCGGCTGCTGGATCCGCTGCGCGACTACGACCGCCGCCACCGCGCCGAGCTGATCCCCACGCTGGAGGCGTTCCTCGACTGCGACGGCTCCTGGACGCGGTGCGCGACCCGGCTGCACCTGCACGTCAACACGCTGCGCTACCGGGTCGGGCGGATCGAGCAGTTGACGAGCCGTGATCTCTCGCGCCTCGAGGACAAGCTCGATTTCTTCCTGGCGCTGCGGATGAGCTGAGGTCACACGCGCCCCGGGCGTTGTGGCACCAAGTGCCGTCGGCGCCCACGACTTTGTGAAATCCTTCACCCACCCCCTTGGCCGGGCGCCGGAATTCGTGCTGAGATGCCGCCACCACTCATAGCTCGATGGCGTGCTCGGGGAGGGCAACGTGGCGCATACCGCCATGTCTGGTTACGGAACGACCGCTGGTGACGATCCCCTCCAGACCGCGGTATGGCGGCTGCGCTCGCGGGCCTGCTGGGCCGACGCGGCGGCGCTGCTCCCGCCCGGCACCGCGGATGCCGCTCTGCAGCGGACCGCGCTGCTGGTCGAGCGGTGTCTCTACACCGAGCAGGGCTGGGAAGAGGCCGAGGACGCGCTGCGCACGGCCGAGGCGCTGGCCCACACCGACGACGAGCGGGGCGCGGCCGCTTGTGAACGCGGGCACTTTGCGTACGCGGCGACGCTGCACGGAGTGCGCGACCGGGCCGACGAGGCGCGGGCGGCGCTGGGGCGGGCGGCGGCACTGATCGCGCCGGGCGCCGCGGGCCGGGCCGTGCTGGACTTCCGGCGGGGGCTGCTCGCGGAGAACCTCACCGGGTCGCCGCAGGCCGCCCGGGCGGCGTTCCGGCGGGCGCACGCGGGCGCCACGGCCCACTCCGACCCGCTGCTGCTGTCCTTCACCTGGCGCCACCTCGCCGGACTCGCGCTGCGGGAGGGCGAGCTGGCCGAGGCGCGGCACGGCTTCGCCGAATCCCTGCGCATCCGCGAGGAGTTGGGCTACCTGGTCGGCACGGCACCCGCGCTGGTCTCGCTGGCCGACACCGAACCGGAGCCGGAGGCGTCCCGCCTGCGCGAGGAGGCGCGACGCCTGTTCCGGCTGCTCGGGGGCGTACCGACGTGGCTGGCACGACAGTTGGCCCCACCGGCCGCCGGAGCGGCGACGGCCTGACCCTCACCCGGTGCGGCCCGACCCGTCAGCGGTGCAGGACCGTCGTGAGCAGGTGGTGGAGCGAGCCCAGGACGGAGTGGCGCAGCGCGGCGTCACGGGAGAGGACCACGGCCACGACGACCAGCAGCAGGAACGGGACGAGACCGCCGGCCCGTCCCCCGTGCCCCGTGTGGACCGGCGCGGGAGGCGGGCGGTGGCCGCGCCGCACGGCGTCCTGGACGGCCTGCTGATGAGCCCGCATGGCGCTCTGGTGGGCCTGCTGGTGAGCCTGTCGCGCCTGCTGCTGGGCCTGCTGCGCGGCCTGCTGGGCGTAGAAGGACGGGTCGGGCATCGGTGTCACCTCCGTCGCCGGCACGCACTGTCCGTGCCGTGTGCGGACGTCCACGCACGGCGCGCGGTGCGGGTTCGCCGCGTCGGGAACCGTCACCTGGAGCCCACCGTTCCGTGACGGCGGCCCGTCCCTCAGGGCGCTGAGGTGAAGTGCTCCCCCACCAGTCCCCGTACCACCTCGAGGTCGCGGGCGATCAACGCGTCGAGCAGGGCCGCGTGTTCGGCCGCGTCCGCGAGGAGCGCGGTGCGGCCGCGGGACGCCGGGGCGCCGACGAGGGGCCACTGGGCCCGGCGGTGGAGGTCGTCGGCGACCTGGACGAGCTGCTCGTTGCCGGAGAGGGAGAGCAGGCCGCGGTGGAAGGCGCGGTCGGACTCGGCGTACGTGGCGCGGCAGCCGGAGGAGGCGGCGCGGACCGTCGCCTCGGCCAGCGGGCGCAGTTGCGCCCAGCGCTCGACCGGGACCGTGCGGGCCAGCCGCAGCACCACCGGGACCTCGATCAGGGCGCGGACCTCGGCCAGTTCGGCCAGTTCACGGGTGCCGCGCTCGATCACCCGGAAGCCGCGGTTGGGGACCACCTCGACCGCGCCCTCGAGCGCCAGCTGCTGCATCGCCTCGCGGACGGGCGTCGCGGAGACCCCGAACCGCTCGCCCAGCGCCGGGGCCGAGTAGACCTCGCCCGGGGCCAGCTCGCCCGCGACCAGCGCCTTGCGCAGCGCGGCGAGGATCTGGCCGCGCACGGAGGCACGCTGCACCGGGCGGGGGCGCGGGATCGGGGGCTCGCTGTGCGTGTGCTCGCCGCGCGTGGCACCCGAGGCGTCGTCTCCGCGCTCGGCGCTTCCCGCGCGCTCGCCTCCGCCCGCGCGGGTGGGGCCCCAGCGCTCCCGGTCGACGTCCGCCGCGGCGGGCTGCTGCGGCACCCGCGGCACGGCCGCCGTCCACACCTCGGGAGTCCCCGTCTCCGCCGAGCCCTGTGCGCTCTGCCTCACGGGTCCTCCTTCGGACGTATCGGTACTTGGGGCCATTACGACGGGTTGTTACTCGTCCGTCAAGCACCATAGGCGCAGGAGCCGTCAGTTCAAACCTCTACGAATACGGGTAAGGTAAGGCTTACCTCCAAACGATCCCGGATCGGCGGTTCCGCATGCCCGTGCACACCCCCGTGCCCCCGTCGGTGCTCGCGGCCGCGTACACCCGGCTGACCACCGCTTTTCCGGGCCTGGAGATCACCCAGCTCGGCGCGGACGAGCCGGCGCCGAGGACCGGGGGCTGGGTCGGCGCCGACGCGCTCGCCGAGGGCGGCACCGGCCTCACGGCCTTCCTGGAGTGGGACGACGCACAGGTGCGGCGGGACTACGGAACGCGAGCCCGCCCGGACGTCGTCGCGAGCTTCGGCCTGCACCGCTACGCCTGGCCCGCCTGCCTGCTGATCACCGTGCCGTGGTTCCTGCTGCGCCGGGTGCCCCGCCTCCCCGTCACGCACGTCGCCTACGACCGCACCGCGCCGGGCCTCTCCGCCGGCCGCCTGGCCGTGCGCCCGGCCGGCTTCGCCTGTCTGCCGGGCGATCCGGCCGCCGCCCTGCCCGGCGCACGCGTGGTCGCCGGCGAGGAGGCGCTGCGGGCGGAGGTGCGGGCCGCGGTCGCCGAGCACCTCGAACCGGTCCTGGCCGGGTTCGGGCCGCGGATGCGCCGGCGCGGCCGCGCCCTGTGGGGCATGGCGACCGACGAGATCGTCGAGGGTCTGTGGTACGTCGCCCACCTGCTCGGCGAGGAGCGGCGCGCGATGCGCGAGCTGGAGGCGCTGCTGCCGGGCGCCACGAAGCCGTACGCCGGGTCCGCCGCCTTCCGGGAGCTGACCGGGCCGGACGGCGAGGCGCTGCCCACCCGGGACCGGGCGAGTTGTTGCATGTTCTACACCGTGCGCCCCCAGGACACGTGTGCCACCTGCCCGCGCACCTGTGACGCGGACCGGGTGACCAAGCTGCTGGCCACGGCCGCGAGTTGAGGCACCCTCAGGCGCCGCGGACGCCGCCGGTCCCGTAGGATCGGCCGCGGTACGAGGCGCCCGCCCGGTTACCGGCAATTCACAACTTCCTCACTTGCCGCAGGAACTTTCCGTGGAACCACCCGTACGGGTAGTCTTATTCGAACTCAACTCCCGCCCCTCAAGCGGCAGTTCGAGCAGATCGCTGCCATGGGCATCCCCTTGCACTTCCTTGGCGGCCTCTTGCCCCGAAACCCCCTGAGGGCCGGAGGGATTGGGCCACTATGGCGGGCGTTACGCCCTATCCCAATGCAAGGGACCCCAGATGAGACTGACCGACATATCGCTGAACTGGCTGCTTCCGGGCGCCGTACTGCTCCTGGGCATGCTGGCGGCGGTGGCGGTGCTCGCGCGCAGCAAGCGGTCCGGGGAGCACGCGAAGACGGACGACTCGTGGGAGCGCAGCGAGGAGCGCCGCAGGCGCAAGGAAGCCATATACGGCACCGCTTCCTACGTCCTGCTGTTCTGCTGTGCGGCGGTCGCCGCGGCACTCTCCTTCCACGGTCTGGTCGGCTTCGGCCAGCAGAACCTCGGCCTCTCCGGCGGCTGGGAGTACCTGGTTCCGTTCGGCCTGGACGGCGCGGCCATGTTCTGCTCCGTGCTCGCGGTGCGCGAGGCCAGCCACGGTGACGCGGCGCTCGGCTCCCGGATACTGGTGTGGACGTTCGCGGGTGCCGCGGCCTGGTTCAACTGGGTGCACGCGCCGAGGGGCATCGACCACGCGGGCGCCCCGCAGTTCTTCGCCGGCATGTCGCTGTCCGCGGCCGTCCTGTTCGACCGCGCGCTGAAGCAGACCCGCCGCGCCGCACTGCGCGAGCAGGGCCTGGTGCCGCGTCCACTGCCGCAGATCCGCATCGTCCGCTGGCTGCGGGCCCCTCGCGAGACCTACAAGGCCTGGTCGCTCATGCTCCTGGAGGGCGTGCGCAGCCTGGACGAGGCGGTCGAGGAGGTGCGCGAGGACGAGCGGCAGAAGGAGTCCAACCGGCTGCGCCGGCGCGAGCAGGAGCGTCTGGAGCGGGCCCAGCTCAAGGCCATCAGCCGTGGGCACCGCGGGTTCATCGGCCGTGGCGGCGGCCGGCAGACCGAACCGCAGGCGCTGGAGCGGGGCTCCTCCGCCTCGGTCTCAGCGGAGCCTGCCATAGCGAACCCGGAGCCGCTGCCCGTACGCTCGCGTCCGTCCCTGCAGCCCGTCCGCAAGGGCGGTTCTGAACAGGTGACCGTCGATCTCACCGCGGAGGACGACACCATGGCCCTGCCGCGCCTCGACTCCCTGGAGCGCAAGCTCAAGGACCTGGAGCAGCAGTTCGGCTAGCAGTGGTGTGACGGAACAAGGGGGCGTGGCCTGCGGGCCGCGCCCCCTTCCCGTTGCCGCCGGGCCGGCTAGGCCGCCCCGGCGTCCAGTTCGAACCACACCACCTTCCCCACGCCGTGGGTGCGGACCCCCCAGGCGTCGGCGAGGGACTGCACCAGCAGCAGACCTCTGCCGTGCGTGCCGTCGTCGGTGTTGGTGACGCGCAGCCTGGGTCTGCGGGCCACGAAGTCCCGTACCTCGACCCTCAGGCCGCAGGGTGAGACGGTGGCCGTCAGGACCGCGTCGGTGTCGGTGTGGATGAGTGCGTTGGTGACGAGCTCGCTGGTCAGCAGCTCCGCCACCTCCGAACGGCCGGGCCTGCCCCACTGCGTGAGCAGCTCGCGCAGTGCCCTGCGTGCCTCGGGCACCGCCTTCAGGTCGGACCGTCCGAGTCTCTGCCGCAGCTGGGACGGCTCCGTCCGCCCCGTGCCGTCGTCGTCCTGTACCTCCGCCGTCTTCGCCGAGAAGGCCCCGATCGCCATGGGACCGCCCCCTCGCGCCTGCCTCTTCATGACCCCCGCCCGCGTGCCGATGTCGGTCCCCTCCGTGTCGAACACGTTCACGGGGGATGCTTGCCCCTCTGCGCACGCGCCAGTCATGTCGATTGCTCAACGACCAGGCGTTCGGCCACGGATGCGACGATTCCGGCCGGGTAGGTGCCACCCTGGGCAGTGCCGTCCGAGCGCCGAGGGAGCCGCCGTGCACGACGACCGATTGCTGGTGGAGGCGCGGCTGGAGCGCGCCATGGGACAGTTCGTGCGACCCGCCCAGTACGCGGAGCGTGTGCCCCTGGTCCTGTCCGTCTGGCATGTGCCGGGCGAGCCGGTTCCCGTGCACGAGGCGCTGCAGGCCGAGTTCGCCCCCTTCACCGCCGGAACGGCGTGGGGAAAGCCCTGGTCGACGAGTTGGTTCCGGTTGACCGGCCAGGTGCCCGAGGGGTGGGCGGGCCGCCGCGTCGAGGCGGTGATCGACCCCGGTTTCTCCGGCGACGGCCCCGGCTTCCAGGCCGAGGGACTCCTCCACGACGCCTCCGGCGTGCCGTTGAAGGGCATTCACCCGCGCAACCGGCACCTGGCCGTCGGCTCACCGGCGAGCGGAGGCGAACCGGTGCATCTGCTTCTGGAGGCGGCCGCCAATCCGGCTGTTCTGCACGGCTTCGCACCTACGCGCCTGGGTGACGTGCTGACCGCCGGGGATCGGCCCATCTACCGGTTCCGCTCTGCCGACCTCGCCGTACTCGACGAAGGCGTGTGGCAGTTGGTGCTGGACGTGGAGGTGCTGTCGGAGCTGATGCACGAGCTGCCGATGGACCGGCCGCGCCGGCACGAGATCCTGCGCGCCCTGGAGGACATGCTCGACGCCCTCGACCTGCACGACGTCTCCGGTACGGCGCCTGCGGCCCGGGCCGCGCTGGCCGACGTGCTGTCCCGTCCCGCCTCGGCCAGCGCGCACCGGATCTCCGCGACCGGGCACGCGCACATCGACTCGGCGTGGCTGTGGCCGCTGCGCGAGACGGTCCGCAAGGCCGCGCGCACCTTCGCCAACGTCACGGCGCTCGCGGCCGACTACCCGGAGCTGGTGTTCTCCTGCTCGCAGGCCCAGCAGTACGCCTGGGTGCAGCAGAACCAGCCGCACATCTGGGAGCGGATCAAGAAGGCGGTGCGGGACGGCAACTGGGCCCCGGTGGGCTCGATGTGGGTGGAGTCGGACGCCAACATGCCCGGCGGCGAGGCGCTCGCGCGGCAGATCGTGCACGGAAAGCGGTTCTTCGCCGAAGAACTCGGCGTGGAGACCGAGGAGATCTGGCTGCCGGACTCCTTCGGCTACACCGCGGCCTTTCCGCAGCTCGCGAAACTGGCCGGAATCCGCTGGTTCCTGACCCAGAAGCTGAGCTGGAACCAGTCCAACAAGATGCCCCACCACACCTTCTGGTGGGAGGGCATCGACGGCACCCGCGTCTTCACCCATTTTCCGCCCGTGGACACCTACAACTCCCAGCTGCACGGCCGCGAACTCGCCCACGCCGAGCGGAACTTCGCCGACAAGGGCCGTGCCACCCGCTCGCTGGTCCCCTTCGGCTGGGGCGACGGCGGCGGCGGTCCGACCCGCGAGATGCTGGAGAGGGCCCGCCGGCTGCGGTCGCTGGAAGGGTCGCCGCGCGTCGAGGTGGAGAAGCCGGCGGCCTTCTTCGCCGCCGCCGAGCAGGAGTACGGGCCGCAGGCGCCGGTGTGGTCGGGCGAGCTGTACCTGGAGCTGCACCGGGCCACCTACACCACCCAGGCCAAGACCAAGCAGGGCAACCGGCACTCCGAACACGCCCTGCGGGAGGCCGAGTTGTGGTGCGCGACGGCGGCCGTACACGATCCGTCGTACGCCTACCCGTACGACGCGCTGGACCGCCTGTGGAAGACGGTGCTGCTGCACCAGTTCCACGACATCCTGCCCGGCTCGTCCATCGCCTGGGTGCACCGGGAGGCGCGCGAGACCTATGCGCGGGTGCTCACCGAGATCGAGGAGATCACCGCCGAGGCGGTGGCCGCGCTCGGGACGGGCGGGCCGGTGGTGCTCAACGCCTCGCCGTATCCGCGCACGGAGGTGGTCGCGAGCGGGCTGGTGACGGTGCCGGGCCTGGGCGGCGCGGCGGTCACGGACACCGCGGACGACACCGTACGGGCGCGGCAGGACGGCGGCGCGTACGTGCTGGAGAACTCCCGGCTGCGGGTGACCGTGGACGAGCGGGGCCTGCTGTCCTCCGTCCGCGACCTGGCCGCCGGCCGCGAGGTGCTGTGCGGCCCGGGCAACCTGCTCCAGCTGCACCCCGACCACCCCAACGCCTGGGACGCCTGGGACATCGACCGGCACTACCGGCGCCGGCACACGGATCTCACCGACGTCGAGTCGGTGGAGCTGGTGGCGGACGGGCCACTGGCGGCGGCGGTGCGGGTGACCCGCCTGTTCGGGAAGTCCCGGATCACGCAGGAGATCCGGCTGGCGGCCGCGGGCCGCCGCGTCGACGTCGTGACGGACGTCGACTGGCAGGAGTCGGAGAAGGTCCTGAAGGCCGCCTTCCCGGTCGACGTGCACGCCGAACGCTCCACGGCGGAGATCCAGTTCGGGCATGTGCACCGCCCGACGCACGCCAACACCTCCTGGGACGCGGCCCGTTTCGAGATCTGCGCGCACCGCTGGCTGAGGGTGGCGGAGGACGGCTACGGCGTGGCGGTCCTCAACGACTCGACGTACGGCCACGACGTGACCCGTACGCCGCACGAGGCCGGCCTCGGCACGACCGTACGGCTGACGCTGCTGCGCGCCCCGCACAGCCCCGACCCGGAGACGGACCTGGGCACGCACCGCTTCACGTACGCGCTGCTGCCGGGCGCGGACGTCGGGGACGCCGTCGCCGAGGGGCTCGCGCTCAACCTGCCGTTGCGGGTGGCGCCCGCGCCCGCCGTGGAGCCGCTCGTCCGCGTCGACCACCCGGCCGTGACCGTCGAGTCGGTCAAGCTCGCCGAGGACCGCAGCGGCGACGTGGTGGTACGGCTCTACGAGTCCCGGGGCGGACGGGCGCGGGCCACGCTGACGCCCGGGTTCCCGGTGGCCGGGTCCGAGGTGACGGATCTGCTGGAACGGCCGCTGCGCGAGAGCGACTTGGCCTTCGAGCTGCGGCCGTTCCAGATCCTCACCGTGCGGCTGCGGCCGCAGTGACTACCTGGCCGCCGCGCCCTGCTCGCCGATGTGGACGATCTTGCGGCTGTCGCGGGCCATGTCGACCACGAGCTTGGTGGTGCTGCTCCTGCTCCAGGTGAGGGTGACGACGGCCTCCGTGCGGTTCGCGGTGCTGCCGTTGGCGGTGACCTTCCAGGCGAGCGGCACGTTCTGGGCGCGCAGGACGCCGTCGGCGTGCTCCCTGTCCTCCCAGGCGGCCAGTTCCTTCTGGAAGCCGGCGCTGAGGTAGTGGCTGCGCAGCGCGGTGCCGAGGTTGCCGCTGTCCTCGTCGGTGACCGCGTCGATGTAGGCGCCGTAGAAGTTCGCGATGCGGGTGATGTCGTCGGACGGCTTGCCGCTGACGCTGCGCGGCGTGCCGGCGGAGGCCGTGGCGGTGGCGCCGAGGCCGAGGGCGACGGCGAGGACGCCGGCGGTCAGGACGGTGCGGGTCTTGCCGGACATGTGTGTTCCCCGTTTTCGGTGTGTGCTGTGGTCGATGAGATGGTCGTGCCGGCCGCCCTCCCGACCCCCGTGGCGGGAGGGCGGCCCCGGTGCTGCGGTCAGTGGAGCTTGTTCACGGCCGTGACGGCCGTCTTCTTGAAGGCCTTCACCGGGGCGCCCTCGAAGCCGCCCAGCTGGGCCCAGTTGACGACCGTGACGGTCCGGCCGTCCCGGCCGGCCGCCAGGAGCCGGACGTCGGTGGCCCCCCAGGACGTCTCGGTGTGCAGCCCGTAGACGTGGGCGCCCTCCTCGACGGCGAGCCTCCCGTAGTCCTTCCCCGTCGCCTCGGTCTCCGGGTCGGCCGCCTCGATCCGCCGCGGGCAGGACCTGATGTCCTTGTCCAGGGCCGAGACCAGGGCCTTGGCCGAGCGGACGTCGGGCAGCACGACGGTGATCTGGCGGGCGTTGGTGTCGAGGTCCGTCCGGAAGTCGCGGTGCCAGGCCCGCTCGTGCCCCGGCAGGGCCCGCAGACAGGCGTCCCACTCCGTGTCCTCCGGTACGCCGGCGGCGGCCTTGTCCGCCGTCCAGGTCGAGGACGGGTGCGGCGGCAGGTCCCTGGCCGCGAGGAAGCCGGGCGCGGTGGTCGCCGCGTTCGCCGGGGCGGCGAGAGCGGTGCCGAGGGCGAGGCCCGCGGCGGAGAGTGCGAGGAGCGCGCCTGCTCGGGTGCGCTTGGGCATGGATGTCCCCCCGTGGATGAGTGCATGGGTCGAGAATCGGTGCATGGGTGCGGGATGCCGCCCCGCCGGCGGATGGTCCGTCCGGCCCCGGTCGGTGCGACACCAAGAGCATCGGCCGCCACCGGGGCCCGGCGCAACGACAGACGGCCCATCGGCGACGGTGGAACCATCCCAGCCCATCTGACGTGCAGGTATATGAGTGCCTGGGATACGGGGACACGGTGGACGACGGGGGAAGAGTGGAGACTCGGGACGACGTCGAGGAGTTCGCGGCTCTGCTGCGCCGGCTGAAGGCGCGTACGGACCGGAGCTACGGCTCACTGGCCCGCCGCCTGAACATGAACACCTCCACGCTGCACCGGTACTGCGCGGGCGAGGCGGTACCCCAGGACTTCGCGCCCGTCGAGCGGCTCGCGGCCTTCTGCGAGGCGGCCCCGGACGAACGCCTCGAACTGCACCGCCTGTGGCTGCTGGCCGTGGCGGCACGTCAGCGGCCCCGGGCCACGGGCACGACCACCGAAGGTGCCTCGCCCGAGAACGGCGGGTCCGACACCGACGATGCCTCGCCGCAGGACGCCGGGCCCGATGAAGGGGTCTCTCCGCAGGGGGCAGGGCCCGACGACGGTGCGTCGCCACGGGACGCCGGACCTGCCGAAGGTGCCTCGCCGGAGCGTGCCGAACACCCCGCGCCCTCCCCCGCCGCGGCCGCCCGCCCCTGGTACCGCCGCCGGCGCGTGCTCGTGTCCACCGCCGTCGCCTGTGCGCTGCTCGCCACCCTCGGCGGGCTGTCGGCCCTGTCGGACGATCACTCCTCGGACACGGCCGGGCCGCGTTCCGACTCTGTGCCGGGGACGAGTGCTCCCGCGGCACCCCACGATTCGCCGACGCCGAAGCGGTCCGCGAGTTCGTCTCCCGGCGGCACTCCGAGCGCGTCCGCGTCCGCCGCCGGGAAGAAGTCCGCCGGTTCGTCCGCCGGTCCGGGCCAGGACCCCACCGGCGCCGGCCGGCCGGTCACCGGTGTGCCCCTCGCCTGGCACGCGGACTCCCAGGTCTGGCAGAACGGCTGCGGCCACGACTACGTCGTCGACAAGCCGCCCGCGCAGGTCCCGCCGCCCCCGGTGCAGCAGGACGCCGGGACCTGGGCGGCCACGCAGGGCGCGGTGCACGGGCGGCAGACGATGGTGCAGATCTCCGTGCAGGGGCGGTCCTCCACCGCCGTGGTCCTGGAGGCGCTGCGGGTGCGCGTCGTCAGCCGCGGCACCCCGGCCGCCGGCAGCGCGTACGCCATGGACCAGGGCTGCGGCGGCGAGCTCACCCCGCGCAGCTTCACCGTGAACCTCGACGCCGACCGCCCCGTGGCCCGCCCGAAGGACGGCGCGGACAGCCAACACACCATCCCCGCCGTGCACTTCCCCTACCGCGTCTCGGCCGAGGACCCGGAGGTGCTGCTGGTCGACGCGACCACGCAGGCCTACGACGTGCGCTGGTACCTGGAGCTCGACTGGTCCTGCCAGGGCAGCAGCGGCACGCTGCGCATCGACGACCACGGCCGCCCGTTCCGCACGAGCGGCATCAAGGGCATGCCGCGCTACTGGTACGGCACCAACGGCGCCGGCGACCGCGCCTGGGTCCCCTACGACAGCTGAGCCCCACGGCCGTCGGGGCGCTACGGCCGCGGCATGTTGCGGAGGTTGGAGCGGGCCATCTGCACCATGCGCCCGACCCCGCCGTCCAGCACGATCTTCGACGCAGACAGGGCGAAGCCGGTCACCATCTCGGCGCTGATCTTCGGCGGGATGGACAGGGCGTTGGGGTCGGTGACGATGTCGACGAGCGCCGGGCCCTTGTGCTTGAAGGCGTCCTTCAGGGCGCCGTGCAGGTCCTTGGGCTTCTCGACCCGCACACCGTGGGCCCCGCAGGCGCGGGCGACGGCCGCGAAGTCGGGGTTCTTGTTGGTGGTGCCGTAGGAGGGAAGACCGGCGACCAGCATCTCCAGCTCGACCATGCCGAGCGAGGAGTTGTTGAAGAGGACGACCTTCACCGGGAGGTCGTGCTGCACCAGGGTCAGGAAGTCGCCCATCAGCATGGAGAACCCGCCGTCCCCTGACATCGAGACGACCTGCCGCCTGCGGTCGGTGAACTGGGCCCCGATCGCCATCGGCAGCGCGTTGGCCATCGAGCCGTGGGAGAAGGAACCGATGATGCGGCGGCGGCCGTTGGGCGAGATGTAGCGCGCGGCCCAGACGTTGCACATGCCGGTGTCGACGGTGAACACGGCGTCCTCGTCGGCGAGTTCGTCGAGCACGGACGCCACGTACTCGGGGTGGATGGGCACGTGCTTCTCGACCTTGCGCGTGTAGGCCTTCACCACCCCCTCCAGCGCGTCCGCGTGCTTCTTGAGCATGCGGTCCAGGAAGCGCCGGTTCTGCTTGGTGCGTATCCGCGGGATCAGACAGCGCAGCGTCTCGCGCACGTCGCCCCACACGGCCAGGTCGAGCTTGGAGCGGCGGCCCAGGTGCTCGGGCCGTACGTCGATCTGCGCGATCTGGACGTCGTCGGGGAGGAAGGCGTTGTACGGGAAGTCGGTGCCGAGCAGGATCAGCAGGTCGCACTCGTGGGTGGCCTCGTAGGCGGCGCCGTAGCCGAGCAGTCCGCTCATGCCGACGTCGTAGGGATTGTCGTACTGGATCCACTCCTTGCCCCGAAGGGCGTGTCCCACGGGCGACTTGACCTTCCCGGCGAACTCCATGACCTCCGCGTGGGCGCCCGCCGTGCCGCTGCCGCAGAACAGGGTGATCTTCTCGGCGCGGTCGATCATGTCGACGAGGCGGTCGATCTCGGCGTCGCCGGGGCGGACGCTGGGCCGGGAGGTGACCAGCGCGGTCTCGGCGGCCCGCTCCGGGGCGGGCTGGTCGGCGATGTCGCCCGGCAGGGAGACCACGCTGACGCCGCCGCGCCCGACCGCGTTCTGGATGGCGGTCGTCAGCAGGCGGGGCATCTGCTTCGGGTTGGAGATCAGCTCGCTGTAGTGGCTGCACTCGCGGAACAACTGGTCGGGGTGGGTCTCCTGGAAGTAGCCGAGGCCGATCTCGCTGGACGGGATCTGCGAGGCCAGGGCGAGGACGGGCGCCATCGAGCGGTGGGCGTCGTACAGGCCGTTGATGAGGTGGAGGTTGCCGGGCCCGCAGGAGCCGGCGCAGGCGGCCAGCTGTCCGGTGATCTGGGCCTCGGCACCGGCCGCGAAGGCGGCGGTCTCCTCGTGGCGGACGTGCACCCAGTCGATGGCGGCGTTGCGGCGTACGGCGTCCACCACCGGGTTGAGGCTGTCGCCGACGACGCCGTAGAGGCGCTTGACTCCGGCGCGGACGAGGATGTCGACGAACTGCTCGGCGACGTTCTGCTTGGCCATGGCTGTCAGTGCCCTTCGGTCTCCGCGGTCTGCGTCTTTCGGATCCCTCCGGGTTCCATCAATTCACAGCGCGGGCCCTCACGCCTCCCAAACCGCCGCGGCCGTCCGGTCGTCCGCGTACCCCTTGACCCTGACCTGGGTGTCGGAGAGGAAGGAGGCGAGACCGGGCGGGTTGGCCCCGGACCACCGGGTCGCCAGGTGGCGGCACAGGTCGGGCTCGCCGCGCAGGGGTTCGGCGAGACCTCCGGTGCACATCAGCAGCGCATCACCCGTGCGGGCGACGGAGGCGCGGAACCGGAAGGGTTCGCGGGGCGGTTCGGGTGCGGGGTCGTACGGGCTCGGGGGCGTGGGGATGCCGAGGTCCATGGTGAGCCGGTCGCCCTCGGGGGTCTCGGCCGGCAGGGAGCCGAAGCCGACGACGGGTTCGCCGGCGACCTCGCCCACGCGCGGCTCGATGTCCTGCCAGTCGCCGTCGCGCAGCCGGAACAGTCCGCCGGCGCCCACGCCGAAGAAGACGCGGGTGCGGCACTCCGGGTCGGCCGGCAGCAGCAGGCAGCGCAGGGTGGCGGCGTACTCCTCCGGCTCGATGCCCTGCTCGGCTGCGCTCGCGCGGAGCTTGCCGAGGCTGCGGTCGGTGAGGCGGTGCAGGCCCGACTTGAGGTCGCCGCGCCGGCCGGCCCTGATGTCCTCGGCGAGCCGGGCATGGCTGCGGCCGACGGCCCGGCCGATCCAGTGGCAGGCCTCGGCGGCGGCCCGGTGCGCACCCGGGGTGGCGCGGGCGCCGGTGGCCATCGCGACCAGGACCAGGGCCTGTTCGCCGGTGCCGAAGCGGGCGGTGAGCAGGGAGTCGCGGCGCGGCTCGCCGCGGTAGCGCGCGGAGTCCCCGCGGACGGAGGCGGCGCGCAGGACGCAGGCGCCGTAGCGGGCGCCGTCGAGCACGGTGTCCGCGACCAGGTCGTCGAGGTCGTCCGGGTCGGCGGGCGGCAGCGCGGTGGGCTCGGCCTCGTAGGTGGGCGGGCCCGAGCCGACGTAGTCGACCGGGGACGGCGGGAGGGTGGGGACGTCCAGCCGTGTGGCGGTGCGGGCGGCCTGTCCGTCGGGCGCGGGCTCCGGCGGCGGCTCCGCGCCGGCACCACCGGTGTCCGCGACGGTGTCCGTCACGGAGGCGGCCGAGGCTGCGGAAGCGGCCGGAGCGACGGAGGCGGCCGAGGCGGGGGCCGTCGTGGCGGGGGTCTCCGTCGAGGTGCGGTCACCGGATGGGGCGCCGGACTCGACCCCGCTTCGGGCGCCGGACTGCACGCCGGACTGCGCGGAGACCGGTGCCGGGCCCGCGGGTGCGGCCGGCGGCGGCTCCCAGGGGGCGCGCTGCGGGGCGATCGCGGCGCGGGGCGGTGCCGGGGGCGCCTCGGCGCCCTCGTGCTCGGCTCCGCCGACGGCTCCCGAGGCGGAGGCGAACCGGTCGTCCAGGCTGTCGGGCGCGGGTGTGGGCCCCGTGTCCTCGGTGGCCTCGTCGTACAACTGCCCCCACCAGTCGTCGTCGTGACCGGTGGGACTTCCCCCCTGCTGGCTCATGCCCCCAATTGTCCACCGACCGGGCCGTATGAAAACGGGGCATCAGGAAAATCGGGCACGGCACTCCGCCTCGAACGGCGCGCTGTCCGCCTCGAACGGCGCGTCGGGGGGGCCGTCGAACGGCCGTGCGTCAAGGCCGCCGGGCGGTTCCACCCCCCACGGGAGAACCGCCCGGCGACGTGGGAGTGACCCGGGCCCGAATCCCCTTCGTGCCGGCGCTGCGCCGACGGCACGTCTCGGGCCCGGATCACGCTCTGGATGCCCGGATCACGCCAAGGTCCCGGTCGACCGGACCCGAGTGTGACCGATGTACCTGAAGATCCGCCGTGCGGCGCGGACGCGCCCCCTCCGCCTCGCACACGTGCTGATCAACCCAGGCGTGCCCACACCTTGGCAGAGTGCCGGGTGATACGGCGATGATGTGCCGAGGCGGGTTTGCGCCGTGGCTGTTTTCCGCCACCGCGCACCCCGCGCGGAACGTCGGGGAGGGCGGGAGACCGATGCTGGGCGTGCTGGGGCTGGACGAGACGCACGAGTCGGCGTACCGGGCGCTGGTGTCCGTGGGCGCGGCGGACGTGCCCGATCTCGCGCGGCGGCTGGTGCTCGGCGAACAGGACACCGAGCGCGCGCTGCGCCGGCTGGAGCGGCACGGGCTCGCCGCGCAGTCCTCGGCCCGGCCGGGGCGCTGGGTGGCGGCGCCGCCCGCGGTGGCGCTGGGCGCCCTGCTCACCCAGCAGCGGCACGAGCTGGAGCAGGCGGAGCTGGCGGTGGCGCTGCTCGCGGAGGAGTACCGGGCGGCCGCGGCCGAGCCCGCCGTGCACGACCTGGTCGAGGTGGTGATCGGCGCGGCCGCGGTCGCCCAGCGCTTCCTGCAGCTTCAGCTCGGGGCGAGCGAGGAGGTGTGCGCCCTGGTCACCGGCGCCCCGGTCGTGGTCACCGGCCCGGACAACGAGGCGGAGGAGCAGGCGGCCGGGCGCGGGGTCCGCTACCGGGTGGTGGTCGAGCGCTCGGTGCTGGACCTGCCGGACGGCATCACCGAGCTGTCCGCCGCGCTCGGCCGCGACGAGCAGGTGCGGGTGGTGGACCGGGTGCCGACCAAGCTGGTGGTGGCCGACCGGACGCTCGCCCTGGTCCCGCTGACCACGCACACCGCGGAGCCGGCCGCGCTGGTCGTCCACGAGAGCGGGCTGCTGGAGCTGCTGTCCGGGCTGTTCGAGTCGGTGTGGCGGGACGCGCTGCCACTGCGGCTGGGGGCGGACGGGGTCACCGAGCAGCAGCCGGACGGGCCCGACGCCACGGACCTGGAGGTGCTGTCGCTGCTGCTGGCCGGCCTGACGGACGCGAGCGTGGCGAAACAGCTGGACCTGGGGCTGCGGACCGTGCAGCGCCGGGTCAAGCGGCTGATGGAGCTGACGGGCGTGACGACCCGGCTGCAGCTCGGCTGGCACGCGTACGAGCGGGGCTGGGTGGCCCGGGACCACTCGGGCTGAGCACGGCCGATCACGGCTGATCTGCGGCTTCCGCGCTCCTCCGGCACCCTGGTCAGATGGGAGTGTGGGACCTCCTGCTGGTCGGACTGGTCCTCCTGCTCGGCCTGTGCGGAGTGCTGGTGCCCGGGCTGCCGGGGTCGTGGCTCGTGTGGGCCGCCCTGCTGTGGTGGGCGCTGAAGGATCCGCAGCCGGTGGCGTGGTTCGTGCTGGTGGGGGCGACCGTCGCGCTGTTTCTCGCCCAGGTGGTGCGCTGGGCCCTGCCGCCCAGACGGCTGCGCGCGTGCGACGCCACCGCCCGCACCTGGGCCTGCGCGGGGGCGGGCGCGTTCCTCGGCTTCCTCCTGATCCCCGTGCTCGGCGCGATCCCCGGCTTCATGGGCGGCATCTACCTCTGCGAGCGCCACCGCCTGGGACGGCACGGGGAGGCGATGGCGGCGCTGCGGACCGCTATGCGCTCGGGCGGCTCCAGCCTGCTGGCGGAGCTGTTCACGTGCCTGCTGATCGCGGGGGCGTGGCTGGGGGCGGTGGTCTGGGGCTGACGGGTCCGGGGCTGACGCGGCGCCGAGCCAATGGGGCGGGCGTAGGTCCGGCGGCGTAGGGCGGGGACCGATGTGCGCGCCGGGGTGGCGTGTTTGGCTGGCGGGCATGACCGAATTCAGCGAGGCCGAGCGCGCGTATCTGAGATCGCAGCGGCTGGGGCGGCTGGCCACCGTCGACCCGCACGGGCAGCCGCAGGCGAACCCGGTCGGCTTCTTCCCGCAGGACGACGGCACGATCCTGGTCGGCGGCCATGCCATGGGCCGCACCAAGAAGTGGCGCAACCTCCGGCACAACCCCAAGGTGGCCCTGGTCGTCGACGACATCGTCAGCCTGCGCCCCTGGAGGGTCCGCGGCATCGACATCCGTGGCGAGGCCGAACTCCTCACCGGGCCGCACGAGTTGGGCCCGCACTTCAGCGAGGAGGTGATCCGCATCCACCCGCGCCGGATCCACAGCTGGGGCCTGGAGGACGACGGCACGTCCTAAGAGCCGGACACGCCCTGGAGGCTCCCCTCCAGGGTGAGCAGCCGCACCTTGCGCTCCAGGCCGCCCGCGTAGCCGGTCAACGATCCGTCCGCGCCGATCACCCGGTGGCACGGGCGGACGATCAGCAGCGGGTTGGCGCCGATCGCGCCGCCGACGGCCCGCACGGCGGCGCGGGAGGCACCGATACGGGCGGCGATCTCTCCGTACGTGGTGGTCGCCCCGTACGGCACGGACTCGACGGCGGCCCACACCCGCTCGCGGAACTCGCTGCCCGGCGTGCTGAACTCCAGCCGGAACTCCTTGAGTTCACCGGCGAAGTAGGCCGCCAGCTGCTCCTCGGCGGGGCGCAGGAGCGCGGGCTCGTGCCGCCAGCCGTCCTGCACCGTGCGGCCGTTCTTCTGCCCGGGCACCGAGAGGGAGGTCAGGGCGCCGCTCGGATCGGCGGTCAGGAGGAGGGGGCCGACCGGGCTGTCGACGCGGGTCCAGAGGGTGGTCATCACGGTCGGTCCAACTCTCCTGCTGCGCGCAGGTGTTGCAGGGCGTAGGAGCGCCAGGGGCGCCAGCTGTCGGGCACGTCCGGGCCGGGCGGGGCGACGTCCGGGTCGCCGAGGGCGCGGGTGCGGATCACGGCGACGGTAGCGGCGTCCAGGCCGGGCAGGGCCAGCAGGGCCGCCTCCGCGTCGTCGCGGTCGGCGCCGGGATCGAGGTGTACGGCGCCGTCGGCGAGGGCGGCCGTGAGCGCGCCGAGCGCGCCGTGGGGTTCGGCCCCGGCGAGGACGGCCGGCTCCGGGAAGAGATGGGTGAGGCCGCCGGAGGGCGAGTCGAGCGCCTTGCCGTACCGCCGCACCAGCCGCTCGGCCTGCGCCGTCCCGGCCACCGCGCGCACCGCCAGCTCCTCGGCGTCGGCGGCGCCCGGGGACCGCAGCCCCGGCCGGGCGGCGACCAGGGGAGCGAGCCGGTCGTCGGCGCCGAGCCGCTCGTCGACGGCGTACGGGTCGGCGTCGAGGTCGAACAGCCGCCGCAGCCGTCCGACGGCGGTGGTCAGATCGCGGGGGTCGGTGAGGTGCAGCCGGGCGTCCAGCCAGCCGCCGGGGTGGGGCCCGGACGCGGACCGGGCGCTGCCCGTCCGCTCGTCGACGGCGACGATGCCGGTGCCGTGCGGCAGCCGGAGCGTGCGGCGGTACGTCCGCCGCCCGCGCTCCCCGCTCATCTCCTCGACCCCGGGCACGGCCTCGCCGGCCAGCAGGTCGAAGACGGCACCGGAGCGGTACGGCCCCCGGTACGCGAGCCGCAGGGGGATCTCGGCGCCGGGGGTCCCCCGCCGCCCGGCCCGGCCCCCGTCCGGTGCGGTGGTCCGCAGCTGGGTCGGGGTGGCCGCGTACACCTCACGGATGGTGTCGTTGAACTGCCGCACGCTGGCGAATCCGGACGCGAACGCGATCTCCGTGATCGGCAGCCGCGTCGTCTGCACCAGCACGCGCGCGGTGTGCGCGCGCTGGGCCCGGGCGAGCGCGACGGGCCCGGCACCGAGCTCGGCGGTCAGCTGCCGCTGCACCTGCCGCGCGCTGTAGCCGAGCCGTGCCGCGAGCCCGGAGACGCCCTCGCGGTCCACGACGCCGTCCCCGATCAACCGCATGGCCCGCCCCACGACGTCCGCGCGGACGTTCCAGTCGGCCGATCCGGGCACGGCGTCCGGCCGGCACCGCCGGCAGGCCCGGAACCCCGAGCCCTGCGCGGCGGCGGCCGTCGCGAAGAACCGCACGTTGCGCCGCTTCGGCGTCACCGCCGGGCAGCTGGGCCGGCAGTAGATCCCGGTCGTCTCGACGGCGAAGAAGAACTCACCGTCGAAACGGGCGTCGCGGCTGCGTACGGCTTCGTAGCGTGTGTCCTCGTCCATCACGCTCTCCAGTCTCCGCCCTGGCGGCCCACCGGTCTGGCGGAAATCGGACGCGACACTGGGACCGTCCCGGCTTCTACCGGGTACGGCCGCGCTTCAGCTCCATCGCCGCGCGGCCCTCGGCCCCCTTCCGCTTCCAGTCGCGCCTGAGCTCGGCCCGCAGCCGCGCGTCGGTCTTGGCGACGATCCACTGGTTCTCCCGCATGAGCTTGCGGTAGCTCTCCAGCCGGCGGACCGGCAGGTCACCGGAGTCCAGCGCGGCGAGCACCGCGCACCCCGGCTCCGCCTCGTGGGCGCAGTCGTGGAAGCGGCACCGCTGCGCCAGTTCCTCGATCTCGGCGAATACCTGCCCGACACCGGTCTCGGCGTCCCACAGGCCGACGCCGCGCAGGCCGGGTGTGTCGATGAGGACGCCCCCGCCCGGCAGGGCGAGCAGGTTGCGCGTGGTCGTCGTATGGCGTCCCTTGCCGTCGACGTCCCGGGTGGCCTGCACCTCCATGACCTCGGCGCCGAGGAGCGCGTTGGCGAGGGTCGACTTGCCCGCGCCGGACTGGCCGAGCAGCACCGACGTGCCGCCCGAGACGGTGGCGACGAGGATGTCGAGCCCGCCCCCGTCCACGGCGCTGGTGGGCAGCACCTGCACGCCCGGTGCCGACAGCTCGACGTCCTGCACGAGGTGCGCCCGCGTCACCGGGTCCGGGACCAGGTCCGCCTTGGTGAGCACGACGAGCGGCTGCGCGCCGGACTCCCAGGCCAGGGCCAGGAAGCGCTCGATGCGCCCGAGGTCGAGCTCGGCCGCGAGGGACACGGCGACGATCGCGTGGTCGACGTTGGCGGCGAGGATCTGCCCCTCGGACCGCTTGGAGGAGGTGGAGCGCACGAAGGCGGTACGGCGCGGCAGATACGCGCGGACGTAGCGGGGGTTCCCGCCGGGTTCGACGGCGACCCAGTCGCCGGTGCACACGACCCGCATCGGGTCGTGCGGGGTGACGAACGCGGTGTCGGCCCGGACGATTCCGCCGGCGGTGACCACGTCGCACTGACCGCGGTCGACCCGGATCACCCGCCCGGGCAGGAGTCCTTCGGTGTCGTAGGGGGCGAACTCGTCCGCCCATGCGTCGTCCCAGCCGTAGGGAGTGAGCGCGGAGAAAACGGAAGCAGCAGAGCTGGAAGTCAAGGGGTGACCCTTCGAAGGGCGGCCCCGGCGAGGTGAGAGGTCGTCAGCCGGCGGCCACGGAGGTGGACGTGATGATCTGGATGCGGGCAGCGCTCGTCGCAAAGACAGCCATCGGTCGACACCTCCTCGGTCACACACTTGTCTCGGCACGGCGGCCGGGGGCCGCCGTGTGAACCGCCGCCACAGTAGCCCGTCGCGGCGGTGGCCCGTCAACCGGTTTTCGTACAGGCACGCCCGTTGAGCGTGAAGGCGTAGGGCGGTGAGTTCGTGCCCTGCCAGGACGCCAGGAAGCCGAAGGTGAGGGTGCCGTTCGCGGCGACCGAGCTGTTGTAGTCGGCGTTGGACGCGGTGACGCGGGAGCCCGTCTGGGCGACGCTCGCGTCCCACATCTGGCCGACCTGCTGGCCGTCGCGGAAGGACCAGGCGACCTGCCAGCCGTCGAGCGCACCGGCGGTGGTGACGGAGACGGTGGCCTGGAAGCCGTCGGGCCACTGGCTGTCGAGGTGGTACGTGACCTCGCAGGAGGCCGGTTCGCTCGTGTCGGGCACCGGCTTGCTCGCGGCCGTGGACGAGGTGGTGCCCTGCGGCTCCGGGTCCGGGTTCTTCGCCTTGCCGCGGGTCCTGGTCGCGGTCGGGGTGGGCGTCGGGGAGGCGGCGGGCGAGGTCGTGAGGGCGGGCAGGGACGGCGCGGGGGCCGCCACCGGCGAGCTGTCGGCCGGGGTGTCGCCGCCCGCGGCGCCCTCGTCACCGGAGCCGAACGGCATCAGCGACACCGCCAGCGCGAGCAGCGACACCACGACGGCGGTGGCGAGCAGGCCACCGCGCAGCACCCGTGCGCGGTTCGTGCCGTTCTTCGGCTCGCGGCCCTCGGCGTCGGCCCGTTCGGGGCGTCCGGCGCCCAGGCGCACCTCGGCAGCGCGGCGCCGGCGCTCCAGGTAGGCGAGGCCGCCCCAGCCGATGACGCCGCCGGCGAGGGCGGCGGGCAGCCCGCCGCCCTGCGGGCGCAGACAGGCGGCGGCCTCGGCGCAGTCCACGCAGGTGGCCAGGTGCCGCGAGAGGTCAGGCGGGACGTCGGCGGCCGGCGAGCGGGTGACCGCGTCGAGAAGGCGGGCGTAGCTGCGGCACTGCGCGTCCATCGGGGTGTCGAGGTGGGCGCGGTGGCAGCGGTCCCTGAACAGGCCTCGCACCTGGGCGAGTTCGTCGCCGACCAGGTCCGGGTCGAGGCCGAGCCGGCGGGCCACCACGGGCAGCGGCAGCGCCTCCACCTCGGCCAGCCACAGCAGCGCCGCGTCGGGCTCCTGGAGATCGCGCAGGGCCCGCAGCGCGAGCGGGCGGCGCAGTGGGAGTCCGGTGTAGCGCGCGGCCTTGTCGGAGTTGAGCCACAGCCGCAGGTCCGGGTCGAGGTCGGACCCCTGGCCGCCGGACTCCCAGGCCGTCGCCGTGGTGCGTACGGCGGTCAGCAGCAGCGGGATCACCGGCAGCCGGGGCCGGCGGCGGCCGCTGTCGCGGACCGCGGCGGCCCCGGACGCGCGGACCTCACGGATTCCGAGCGCGAACGCCTCGGTGGCCAGCTGCGTCGCCGCCGCAGCGCCGGCGGTGCACAGGTCCGCGTAGGAAAGCACCGCGTCCCAGCACTCGGAGAACAGCGCGGCCTCGGCGGCGTCCTTCGGGGTCGGCAGGTCGGGCATGGGTCTCCTGCATCCACAAGCGAGGTCAACTCACCATGACGGCAAAGGAGTTGGGGGGAACCTCGCGGCAGGGCAGGAGCCTTTCACGTTTCTCTCACAACTGACAAGCGCTGTGTTCAGTTGTCCTGACAGACCCCTGGGGAACCGGCCGCGCGGCGCAACTACAGCCTCATGTACGCAAGGAGACCACGCTTCGACTCACCGTGCCCAGGGATCACTCGAAGCTCTGGCTCACACCTGCGCCGTCTGCGCCGCCTCCTGCGCCGGGAGGCTGTCCATGAAGGAGCTGACGGAGAAGACGGCGCGGCCGGGTCCGGGCGGGCCGTAGCCGGGGGGCGAGGACAGGCCGAAGTCCTCCATCGTCTGGCGATAGGCCTGGAGCAGCCGGATGTGGTACTCCAGCGGCGCGCCCGCCGGATTGGCCTTGCCGAGCGGGGTGGTGGGCTCCGGGCACCAGGTGGTGAAGCGGGGCGTGATGCCGTGCGACATGAAGAAGCGCAGGCCCTCGGTGGTGGAGGCGATCGCCTCGTCGACCGTCTTGAACCCGAAGGGCTCGGCCATCTCCACGCCCGCCACGAAGTTGGGAATCACGTTGCGCGCGCCGAAGACGTCCGCCGAGTCCAGGATGCGCCGGTGCCACTCGTCCCGGCCGACGTACCGCTCCTTGCCCGGGCAGTACATCTTGAACAGATACTCGTCCCACACCTCGTAGTTGGGGTGGTAGATCTGCACGCCGTAGTCCTTGAACCGCTGCACGTCGTCCTTGGGCAGCGCCTGCGCGACGACCTTGCCGATCCAGCGGCCGGGGAAGCGCTCCTCGATGGCCTTGGCGTAGTGGCCGTAGAAGTCGGCCTCGTCGCGTCCCGAGACCGTCTTGGTGATCGCGCCGCCGGTGAGCGTGTAGGCGGTGGACGCCTTGGCGGTGTCGTACCGGTCGATGATCTCCAGCGCCTCCAGGACCTCCTCCACGTCCTTGACGCCCGTGTACGGCCGCCCGGCCGCCTTGTGCTGGCGCCAGTTGTGGTTGATGTCGCAGTACTGGCACTCCTCCTTGGCGCCGAAGTACTGGCAGACGCGGAAGACGGTGAGGTAGATCAGGTAGCCCCACTGGATGGTCGGGGCGACCTCCATGACCGACTTCCCGTTGGAGAGGGTGTGCCGGTAGTACTCGGGCATGGGCGGCACGCCGACGTCCGAGATGCGCTTCCCGTCGAGGTAGAGGCCGAGCACGCCGTGCTCGTCGGCGGCGACCCGGTACGGCGAGGCCGGGTTCACGCGCACCGAGACGACGGTGCGGCGCAGGTCGTAGGGGCCGCCGGTGAGGATGATCTCCTCCGGCGGACGCCGCAGAGCGGCCTCGCCGAGTTCCGGCAGGGTGCCGTGGTCGAAGGAGAAGATGAAGTAGGACTTCGGCTTGACCTCGCCGGACTCGTTGTCGCTCAGCGCGGACGGGTCGAAGGCCACGCCTCCTCGCAGCAGGTCCTCTTTGAAGACGGCTTCCCGCGGCACGTGCGGGAAGCGCTCCATCAGATCCTCGACCAGTGCGGTACGGCTGCCCATCCCCACTCTCCTCCCGGTTCGGACGTTCGACTCCTCACGGTATGCCTTCGCCCGCGCGTCAGCCGTGCCGGGTCCCCCCACGGTGCGCGATGTGTCCTGGTACGGGGGTGCCCGGCGGCAGCGCCGGGTCGGCGACGGGAGCGCCCCAGAGCGAGGTCAGGGGCAGGGTGCCGGCCCACAGGCCGAGCTCCGCGTCCGGGCCGTCGCCGTCGTCGGGCGGCCCGGTGCGGATCTTGACGGAGGCCTCCTCCAGGGAGAGGGCGAGCAGGGTGGTGGCCGCGAGCTCCTTGCGGTTCGGGCGGCGGGCGTAGGACCACTGCCCGGGCGCCGCGTGCTCGGTGAGACGTCGCAGGCCCTCCAGCTTCTCCTCCGGGTCGGTCACCGCGCGGGCCTCACCGTGGATCATCGCGCTGCGGTAGTTCACGCCGTGCTCGAAGACCGAGCGGGCGAGGACCAGGCCGTCGACGTGTGTGACGGTGACGCAGACCGGCGTACCGCCGGCGAGGCTGCGGCTGGCCACGGACCCGTGGACGTAGAGCTGCCGCTCGTCCCGTCCGTAGACCGTCGGGACGACGAGCGGCCGCCCCTCGACCACCACACCGAGGTGGCAGACGAATCCGGCGTCGAGGATCGCCTCCAGGTCGGCCCGGTCGAGACTGCCCTGCTCGCGCAGGCGGCGATGACGAGTGAGGCCGGTCTGCGGGAGGGCCGGGGGCAACGGTTCGGGAGCCATGGTCCGTACGCTACTGATATCGCATCGAGATGGCTACGGGGATTCGATATCACCCATCACTTGAGGCTTGAGCTACGAAATCCGTAGCTCAAGCCTCTCTTTCCAGCATCCGCGGGTCCACCGCGTACGCCAGTCCCTCACCCCTGACGAACCGGTCCGCCTCCTGAGCCACCACGCCGCCCAGGCGCGCGACCTCGTTGCCCTGGGAGCCGGCGAGGTGCGGGGTGAGGAAGGCGTTCGGGAGGTCGTAGAGGGGTGAGTCGGGCGGCAGCGGCTCGGGGTCGGTGACGTCGAGGATCGCGGCGAGGCGCCCCGTGCGCAGTTCGGCGGTCAGCGCCTCGTGGTCGACCAGGGCGCCCCGCGCGGTGTTGATCAGGACCGCCCCGTCGGGCATCAGGGCCAGTTCGCGGCGGCCCATCAGGTGTCGTGTCTCCGGGGTCGAGGGGGCGTGCAGCGTCACGACGTCCGAGGTGCGCAGGAGGTCGTCCAGGGGCAGCAGCGGGACGCCGAGCGCGGCGGCCTGCGCCTCGTCCACGTACGGGTCGGTCAGGCTCGGGCGCAGGTCGAAGGGGCGGAGCAGGTCCAGCAGGCGGCGGCCGATGCGGGAGGCGCCGACGACGCCCACCCGGCGGCCGTGGTTGCCGATGCCGGGGACGACCTCCCAGCCGGGGAACGCGCGCCCGGTGCGCAGCCGGTCACGGGCGCCGAGGGCGTCCTTGCCGGCCAGCAGGATCATGGCGAGGGTGTACTCGGCGACCGGGATCGCGTTGGCGGCGGCCGCCGAGGAGACCGCGATGCCGCGCCGCCACACCTCGGGCGTGGTGAAGCCCTTGACCGACCCGGCCGAGTGCAGGATCGCGCGCAGCTTGGGCGCCGCGTCGAGGGCGGCCGCGTCCAGCCGGGGGCAGCCCCAGCCGGTGATCAGGATCTCGGTGCGGGCCAGCGCGTCGCGGGCCGCGGGACCGGTGACGTCCTGGACCACCAGTGCGGGGTCGACGTCCACGGACTCGCGCAGCCGCGCCAGCACCTGGGGCGGGAAGACCTGCGGAACGTTCTCGGCGGTCATGGCGAACAGCGCCTGGGGACGCTCGGGCAACGACGTGACCCTCCAGCCGGGCGGCGCGCACGCCGGGGCACGAGGCCGGGGGCACGGAAACCGCGTGGAAAACGCTCTCTAAAGTAGGCGGGTGCGGATGAGAGGGTCAACGCGCACACACTCCGCGGAGGGACGGCACGCATGACGGACACGGTCACCAACTGGGCCGGCAACATCACCTACACGGCCAAGGAGCTGCTGCGCCCGCACTCGCTCGACGCGCTCCGGACCCTGGTGGCCGCGAGCACGACGGTGCGCGTGCTCGGCAGCGGCCACTCCTTCAACGAGATCGCCGAGCCGGGCCCGCAGGGCGCGCTGGTCTCCATCGCCGGGCTGCCGCCGGTGCTCGACGTCGACACGGCCGCCCGTACGGTACGGGTCTCGGGCGGCGTCCGGTACGCGGAACTGGCCCGCGCGGTGCACGCGCACGGGCTCGCCCTCCCCAACATGGCGTCGCTGCCGCACATCTCCGTCGCCGGTTCGGTGGCCACCGGCACCCACGGCTCGGGCGTGGCCAACGGCTCGCTCGCCTCGGCCGTACGGGAGGTGGAGCTGGTCGTGGCGGACGGGTCGACGCTGCGGATCGCACGCGGCGACGACCGCTTCGACGGCGCCGTGACCTCGCTGGGCGCGCTGGGTGTCGTGACCGCCCTGATCCTCGACCTGGAGCCGGCCTACGAGGTCGAGCAGCACCTGTTCACCGAACTCCCCCTGGACGGAATGGACTTCGGGACGTTCGAGACGATCATGGCGTCGGCGTACAGCGTGAGCCTGTTCACCGACTGGCGGGCGCCGGGCTTCCGCCAGGTGTGGCGCAAGCGGCGTACCGACCAGCCGCTGCCGGACTTCCCGTGGGCCCCGCCCGCGACCGAGAAGCTGCACCCGGTGCCGGGCATGCCGGCGGTCAACTGCACCGAGCAGTTCGGCGTGCCCGGGCCCTGGCACGAGCGACTGCCGCATTTCCGGGCCGAGTTCGTGCCGAGCAGCGGTGCGGAGCTCCAGTCGGAGTACCTGCTGCCGCGGCCGCACGCGCTGGACGCGCTGCACGCCGTCGACGCGGTCCGGGCGACGCTCGCACCCGTCACGCAGACCTGCGAGGTGCGTGCCGTCGCCGCCGACACGCAGTGGCTGAGCCCGGCGTACGGGCGGGACACCGTGGCGCTGCACTTCACCTGGATCGAGGACACCGAGGCCGTGCTGCCGGTGGTGCGGCGGCTGGAGGAGGCGCTGGACGCCTTCGGCGCCCGCCCGCACTGGGGCAAGGTGTTCACCCTGCCGGCGCCGGCGGTGCGGGGTCTGTACCCGCGGCTGGACGACTTCCGGGCGCTGGCGCGGGCGCTGGACCCGGCGGGGAAGTTCAGCAACGCGTTCGTGCGGGACGTGCTCGACGGCTGACCTACGCCGCGCGTCCGGGCGCCGGCGCGCGTCCGGGCTCCGCGGCGCGTCCGGGCTCGTACGCGTCGGTTCTCCGCCACGCGTCGCGTGCCCGTCGCGCCCTCCGGGGCCCGGGGCCAGGACTTTTCCGGACCCCTTTCCTAACCCCTTGTCGAAAGTCCTCCGCAGGCCATAGCCTTGCGCCGCGCCGGAGGGGCCCGGCAGGGAGGGGACTTCGATGAAGCGCGGCACATCACGGGACATCCGCACCGCGAACCGCTACGAGGTGCTGCGCCAGATCATCGCCCAGTCTCCCACCTCACGGCAGGAGTTGGCGGCCGCCACCGGGCTGAGCCTGGCGACGGTCGCCACGCTCGTCGGCGAGCTGCTCGAGCTGCGGATGATCACCGAGGTCGGCTTCGAGGACTCGGCGGGCGGCCGCCCGCGCGGCCTGGTCGCCGTCAACGCCTCGGGCGGCGCGCTGATCGGCGTCGACATCGCGGAGACGTACGTCCATGTCGAGCTGTTCGACCTGGCGCTGAACGTGCTGGCCCGCGCCGAGGAGGACGTCCGCCCCGGCGAGAGCCTGCCCGAGCAGGTGGTCGGCCATGTCGCCGCCGCCGTCGGCTCGGTGGTGGCGCAGGCCGGAATCGAGGGCGCCCGGGTGCTCGGGGTCGGCGTGAGCGTCCCGGGCCAGGTCGACCGCGCCACCGGCTTCTCGGAGTACGCGCCCAACTGGAACTGGCACGACGTGCCGCTGCTGGACCTGCTGACCGAGCACATCGCCTACCCGCTGTACCTGGACAACCCGCTGCGCGCGTCCGCGGTCGCCGAGCTGTGGTTCGGGGCGGTGCGCGGGCGCGGGGACGCCGTGGTGGTCAACCTCGGCACCGGCGTGGGCGCCGGACTCGTCCTCGGCGGCGCCCTGCACCGGGGCGTCAGCAACAGCGCCGGCGAGTGGGGCCACACCACCATCGTCCTGGACGGCCGGCTGTGCCGGTGCGGCAAGAACGGCTGCGTGGAGGCCTACGTCGGCGCGTCCGGGATCATGCTGACCCTGCGGGAGCTGAGCCCCGACAGTCCGCTGCTGCACACCGAGGACCAGACGGCCACCGTCGACGCGCTGGCGCTGGGGCTGCGCACCGGCGACCCGGTGGCGCTCAAGGTGGTCCGCGACACCGTCAAGTACCTCGGCGCCGGCATCGCCGATCTGGTCAACCTGTTCAACCCCGAGGTGGTCGTGCTCAGCAGCTGGGTCGCGAGCGCCCTCGGCGACCCGCTGATCGCCGAGGTGCGCGAGGCGGTCGCCCGGCACGCGCTGCCGCGGCCGATGGCGGCCACCGAGATCGTCCTCTCCCCCATCCCCACCGACCCGGTCTGCCTGGGCGCGGCGACGTTCGCGCTGGAAGGGGCGCTGCAGACGCGCCCCGGGCAGACGGCACAGCCCGCGAAGAACCGCACCACCCCCGCAAGGAGCCGTACCGCACCACCTTCATGACGACGGCGGGGATGCACGTGACCCACCGCAGAAAACCGTTCCTGCCGACGGCCGCTGCCGCGCTCGCCCTCGCGGCACCCCCGACCTCCGCCCCGCCCGTCTCGGCCGCCCCCCGCGGCGGCCGAGGTCTCCCCGCACGCCGCCCAGACCATCGACGACATCGGCGCGTCCGGCGCCTGGTGGGTCGACGACCTGCAGCACTTCCGGCCCGAAGTGCAGGCCCGGGTGGCCCGGTTGCTCTTCTCGAGGCAGGGCCTCGACCTCTCGCGTACCGCTACACCATCGGCGGTGGCGGTGCCGCGGTCACCACGCCCGCCCGCGCAGCCGAGGACTTCCCGGCGCCCGACGGCTCCCACGACACGTCTTCGACCGGAAGGGCCACGGCAGTTCGGAGGGCGGCCTCAGGGGCGCCAACGGGTACCTGACGGACGGGAGTTCAGGCCTGACGACGACTTGCGGACTTCAGCTGGAGCAGGCAGAGAAGCCGTAGCACCTCCGTACCATCCGTTCGGCATCCCGAACCGTGTACAACGCTTCGCGCAGACTTCGTCCAACCCCTTGCCGAAGGCTTAGCAGAAGAATAACGTCCCCGCACCGCACCGCATTTCGAGCCACGTCGCGCTGAAGCCGTGGAGCCGCAGCCGCACACGAGACAAGGACGTCAGCATGTCGGCAATGAGCAACAGCACCTGGTCCCGCCGATCCCTCTTCCGCGCCGCCGCGGGCATGGCGGCCGCCGGCACGCTCGCCGCGTGCGGCAGCAACAACGGCCGCGGGGGCGGCTCCGGTTCGGGCAAGCAGCTCGTCCAGTACTTCCACGCCTACGGCGAGGCCGGCACCGAGCAGGCCATCAAGCGGTACGCGGCCGCGTACCAGGACGCGCACGTGAGCACCAACTGGATCACGGGCAACAACTTCGAGGCCAAGCTCTTCTCGGCGCTGCTCACCAAGCAGGCGCCGGACGTCTTCGAGTTCCACCCGCAGCTGCAGATGGTCAAGAGCGGCCAGGTGGCCGACCTGAGCGACATCATCGACCCGGTCAAGGACGACTTCAACCAGAACGACATCACGTCGCACACGGTCGACGGGAAGATCTACGGCGTCCGGATGATCGACGACCCGCAGTTCTTCTACTACCGCAAGTCGATGCTGGAGAAGGCCAAGGTCGGTGTGCCGACCACCATGGACGAGCTGCTGGAGGCCGCCGCCAAGCTCACCACCGACAAGGTCAAGGGCGTCTACCTCGGCAACGACTTCACCGCCGTCCAGTCCAACGTGATCTGGTCGGCCGGCGCCGACACCCTCGACGCGAGCAACAAGATCGCGTACCACACGGACGGGGTCGTCCAGGGCCTCAAGCAGCTGCGCCAGTTGTTCACCAGCGGCCATGTGCTCCTCGACGCGCCGACCGACTTCTGGGACCCGTCCTCGCTCGACCAGGGCCTGTGCGCCATCCAGTGGGGCGGCATGTGGTCCATGCCGGCGATGCAGAAAGCGCTCGGCGACGACCTGGGCATCTTCCCGTTCCCGAAGATCGGCGGCAGCGGCAAGCAGTCGGTCTACAACGGCGGTTGGTCGATGTTCGTCAACGCCAAGGGCAAGAACGTCGACGCGGCCAAGGAATACGTGAAGTGGCTGTGGATCGAGCAGAAGAAGTACCAGGAGGACTGGTCGCTGTCCTACGGCTTCCACATCCCGCCGCGCACCTCGATCGCGGGCGGCGCCACCAAGCTCAAGTCGGGCCTGCCGGCCGAGGGCGTCAAGCTCTTCAACGACTTCGGCCACTTCGACAACATCGGCTGGGACCAGACCATGATCACGGCGTTCAACGACGTGATCGCCTCCTGCGTCCGCAAGGGCGGCGACCCGGAGTCCGCGCTCGACACCTGCGACAAGAAGGTCGACGTCGAGCTGAAGAAGCTGTTCGGATAGGCCGGCGGAGAGACCACGTCATGTCGACCACCACCACGCGCGGGGTCGCCGGGCCCGCCTCGGCCGAGGCCCCCGCGGCCCGGCCGCGGCGGGGCCTGCGGGCCAATGCCACCCTGAACTTCTGGCTCTTCACCGGGCCGTTCCTGATCGGCCTGGTGATCTTCGTCTTCGTGCCGATCGGCTGGAGCGTCTGGCTCAGCTTCTTCGACGCCCGGTACACCGTCACGCCGAGCCGCTTCGTCGGCCTCGACAACTACCGGCAGATCCTGACCAACAGCAACTTCCCCGGCTCGCTGCTGACGTTCACCGTCTTCGCGGCCTTCATCGTGCCGACGACATGGGCGCTGTCGCTGGGGCTGGCGCTGCTGGTGAACCGGCTGCGGTTCATGCGGGCGTTCTTCCGGTCGGTGTTCTTCCTGCCGACCGCCGTCTCCTACGTCGCCGCCGCGCTGATCTGGAAGATGTCCATCTTCAGCGGCGTCCGCTTCGGCCTGGCGAACACCGTCCTCGGCTGGTTCGGCGTCGACAACATCGCCTGGCTCGCCAACCCCAGCCCGCCCTGGTACTGGCTGGTCATCGTCACCCTGCGGCTGTGGATCCAGTCGGGCTTCTACATGATCCTGTTCCTGGCCGCGCTGCAGAACATCCCGCCGGAGCTGTACGAGGCCGCCGCCATCGACGGCGCCAAGTCGGGCTGGCAGACCTTCCGCCACATCACGCTGCCGCAGCTGCGGGCCACCTCCACCGCGGTGATCCTGCTGCTGCTCATCGCCGCGTACCAGGCGTTCGACGAGTTCTTCAACATCATCACGACCAAGGCGACCTGGGCCCAGACACCGCTCATGGAGCTCTACAAGGCGGCCCTCGGCACCAACCAGGACTACGGCGCCGGCAGTGCGGGCGCGGTCGTCCTGTCGCTGCTGATCTGCCTCGTCACCTTGTTCCAGGGCAAGCTCTTGGGCTTCGGACGAGGGGAGGACTCCCAGTGACCAGCACCGCACCGCGGATCCGCACACAGGGCCGCGGGAAGCGCGGCGGCGTCCTCGGCAACACCGGCCTGTACCTCGCCGTCGTCGTCGCCGCCCTGCTGTTCCTGATCCCCTTCTACCTGATCGTCCGCAACTCCCTGTCCACCGACCCGGAGATCACGGGCGAGACCTGGAAGTGGCTTCCGTCCTTCCAATGGGGCAACATCTCCGAGCTGTTCGACGACACGACGGTCCAGTACGGCCGCTCGCTGTGGAACTCCACGGTGGTCGCCCTGCTGACCACCGTGGGCACCCTCCTGGTGTGCTCCCTGGCCGGGTACGGCCTGGCCCGCATCCCGTACCGGCACGCCAACAAGGTCTTCTACGCCGTCCTCGCCACCCTGATGGTCCCGACGGCCGTGACGTTCGTGCCGAGCTTCGTGCTGGTCTCCTCCCTCGGCTGGGTGGACACCTACCGCGGTCTGATCGTCCCGGGCCTGTTCAGTGGTTTCACCTGCTTCCTGTTCCGGCAGTACTTCCTGGGGTTCCCGAAGGAACTGGAGGAGGCGGCGCGCGTGGACGGGCTCGGCTACTGGGGGGCGTACTGGCGGATCGTCGTGCCCAACTCGCTGAACTTCTTCGCGGCGATCGCCACGATCACCTTCATCAGCGGCTGGAACGCCTTCCTGTGGCCGCTGGTCATCGGCCAGGACCCGAGCTCCTGGACCGTTCAGGTGGCGCTCTCCTCCTTCATGACCAACCAGACCGTCAACTTCCATCTGATCTTCATGGCCACCGCCATCTCCATCCTTCCCCTGGTGTTCGTGTTCCTCTTCCTCCAGCGCTGGCTGGTCCAGGGGATCGCGCAGACCGGCATCAAGGGCTGACCCTCCTTCCACGACCTGGAGACCGATGTCTTTCCGCACCACGGCCATCGACTACGTCGAGGACGTCTCCCCCGGCAGCGGGGCTCTGCCGCCGCGCGCCTGGTACGCGTCCTCGGACGCGAAGTCCTTTTCACTCAACGGCAGTTGGCGGCTTCGGTGGTCACCGACCGCCGACGCAGAGGACGACTCGTTCGCCGAGCCGGGATTCGACGCCGGGGACTGGGCCGAGGTCACGGTCCCGGGTCACTGGGTGCTCCAGGGCGACGGCGCGTTCGGCCTGCCGATCTACACCAACCACCTCTACCCCTTTCCGGTGGACCCGCCGCGCGTCCCGACGGAGAACCCGACCGGCGACCACCTGCGCGTCTTCGACCTGCCCGCGGACTGGCCGGACCTGTCCGAGGGCGGTGCGGTGATCCGCTTCGACGGCGTGGAGTCCTGCGCCCGCGTCTGGCTCAACGGCACGGACATCGGCGAGTTCAAGGGCTCCCGGCTGCCGCACGAGTTCGCGGTCGGGCATCTGCTGAAGCCGAGCGGCAACGTGCTGGCCGTCCGCGTGCACCAGTGGTCGGCCGGCTCGTACCTGGAGGACCAGGACCAGTGGTGGCTGCCCGGCATCTTCCGGGACGTGACGCTGCTGCACCGCCCGGCCGGCAGCGCGCTCGACTTCTTCGTGCACGCCTCCTACGACCACCGCACGGGCGAGGGCACCCTGCGCGTCGACTCCGACGTCGACGGGCGGGTGTCCGTGCCCGCGCTGGACATCGATGTCGAGACGGGTACCCCGGTGACCGTCCCCGTCGAGCCGTGGACCGCCGAGACGCCGAAGCTCTACGACGGCGTGCTCGTCACCGCGGGCGAACGCGTGCCGCTGCGCGTCGGCTTCCGGACGGTCGCCCTGGAGGACGGTCTCGTCAAGGTCAACGGCAGGCCGCTGCTCTTCAAGGGCGTCAACCGGCACGAGTGGCACCCGGACAAGGGCCGCGCCCTGGACCTGGAGACCATGCGCGAGGACGTGCTGCTGATGAAGCGGCACAACCTCAACGCCGTCCGCACCTCGCACTATCCGCCGCACCCGGCCTTCCTCGACCTGTGCGACGAGTACGGCCTGTGGGTGATCGACGAGTGCGATCTGGAGACCCACGGCTTCACCGAACAGGCCTGGCGGGACAACCCCGTCGACGACGACCGCTGGACCCCGGCCCTGCTCGACCGCGCCGCGCGCATGGTCGAGCGCGACAAGAACCATCCGTCGGTGGTCATCTGGTCGCTCGGCAACGAGGCCGGCACCGGACGCGGCCTGACCGCCATGGCCGAGTGGATCCACACACGCGACTCCGCACGCCTCGTGCACTACGAGGGCGACATCGACTGCCGTGACACGGACGTCTATTCACGTATGTACGCCGCCCACGCCGAGGTCGAGAGCATCGGCCGGAACCTCGACGGCGGGACGCACAGGCGGCGCCAACTCCCCTTCATCCTCTGCGAGTACGCCCACGCCATGGGCAACGGCCCGGGCGGCCTCGCCGACTACCAGCGGCTGTTCGAGGCCCACGACCGGCTCCAGGGCGGCTTCGTCTGGGAGTGGATCGACCACGGCATCACCCACCCGCGGCTGGGCTTCGCCTACGGCGGCGACTTCGGCGAGGAGCTGCACGACGGCAACTTCGTCTGCGACGGCCTGGTCTTCCCTGACCGCAGGCCCTCCCCCGGCCTGCTGGAGTTCAAGAAGGTCGTCGAGCCGGTCACCATCGCGTCCGACCATCCGGACGGCACCGTGCGGATCACCAACCGGCGCGACTTCGCCGACCTGTCCGACCTCGCCTTCGAGTGGTCGTACCAGGTGGACGGGGAGACGGCCGGGACGGGCACGCTGCCGGTCCCGGCGCTCGCACCCGGCGCCTCGGCCGACGTCAAGCTGCCGGAGCCGCCCGTGGAGACGCCGCGGGGTGCCGAGACCGGGTGGACGGTACGGGCGCTGCTCGCGGCGGACACCGCCTGGGCGCCCCGGGGGCACGAAATCGCGTGGGGACAGGCCCCCGTCGCCGTACGGTCGTTGCCCGCGGTCGCCGCGACCGACGGACCGGTGCTCGGGGACCGGGTGATCACCCTTGGCCCGGCCTCCTTCGACGCCCGCACCGGTGCGCTGCGGACGATCGGCGGGGTCGGGGTGAGCGGGCTGCGCCTGGACGTGTGGCGCGCCACCACCGACAACGACGCGGGCGCCGCGTGGCAGTCCGACACCCGCTGGGCGACGGTCTGGCGCACGTACGGCCTGCACCGGATGCGGCACCGGCTCGACGCCGTGGAGCTCGGCGACGACGCGCTGACCGTGCGGACCCGGGTGGCGCCGGCCGCCTGGGAGTTCGGCCTGCGCACGGTGTACCGCTGGACGTCGGACGGCACCGCGCTGAAGCTGACCGTGTCCGTGGGGCCGGACGGCGAGTGGACGATGCCCCTGCCCCGGCTCGGCATCCGCCTCGGGCTGGCGCGGGCCGACGCCGTGCGGTGGTTCGGCGGCGGTCCCTGCGAGGGCTATCCGGACACCAAGTCGGCGTCCAGGCTGGGCCGCTGGGAGTCCACCGTGGACGGCCTGCAGACGCCGTACGTACGCCCGCAGGAGAACGGCGCGCGCGCCGACGTCCGCTGGGCGGAGATCGGCGGGCTGCGCGTCGAGGGCGACCCGGAGTTCTCCTTCAGCGCCCGGCGCTGGACGACGGAGCAGCTGGACGCGGCCACCCATCTCACCGACCTCACGCCGGGCGACACGGTCTGGGTCCATCTCGACCACGGCCTGCACGGCATCGGCTCGGGCTCCTGCGGCCCGGGCGTGCTGCCGCAGTACCGGCTGACCGCCGAACCGGCCGAGTTCTCCTTCGTGTTCACGGAGATCGGCTGAGCGTCACGGGCAGCGGGTCACGCGGGGCGCCCTGAGCGCCGTACCGGCGTGAACAGGGCCGCGACCGCGACCAGGACGCAGCAGCCGCCCGCCACCAGGCTCACCGCCGCCGTCCCCCGATGCTCCGCCGACCAGGTCAGAACGGCGGCGCCGAGGGGGGCGGCGGAGTACTGGAGGGTCCAGAAGGCGGAGGTGACGCGGCCGAGCAGGGGCTCGGGGGTGATCTCCTGGCGCAGGGACATGGAGCAGGTGCCGGCGATCCCGACGCAGGCCAGGAAGGCCGCGCTCAGCGCCGCCACGAGAGGGACGCCGTGCACCTGGCCGAGGCCCGCGAAGGCGAGTCCGCACACGGCGACGGCGCCCGTCCAGGTGCGTCCGAAGCCGAGCCGGCGGCGGATGCGGGCGACCAGCAGGGAGCCGGCGATGGTGCCGAGCGCGCCGCACGCCATGACGGTGCCGACCGTGCCGTCGTCGTGGCCGAGGTCGTGCTTGAGGTGGTAGATGACCAGGTCGGTCAGGCCGAGCGTGAGGAAGCTGAAGGCGCACAGGAGGGCGGTGAGGGAGCGCAGGACCGGGTGGCCGCGCAGGAAGGAGACGCCCGCGCGCAGGTCACGCCACAGCCCGGCGCCGCGCGCCGCGCGGTCGTCGGCGGGGCGGGCGCGGAAGCGCACGAGCAGCATGCAGGCCGCCGACACCCCGAAGCTGGCCGCGTCGACGCCGACCGCGGCGGCCGGCCCGGTCCATCCCGCGACGACTCCCGCGCCCAGCGGTCCCAGCACCCCGGCCGCCGCGGCCGTCGCGTTCAGCCGGCCGTTGGCCTCGGTCAGCCGCTCGCCACCGACCAGACTGCGTACGACGGTCACATAGCCGACCGCGAAGAGCATCCCGACGGCCTCGCACAGCGGCAGCACGACGTACAGCAGCCAGATCCGCGGCCCGAACAGCCAGACCACCGGGACGACGCCGTACAGCACCATCCGCACGAGATCGCAGGCGATGAGCAGCCGCCGGCGGTCGGCCCGGTCCACCAGCGCCCCGGCGAACACCGCCGCACCCACGGCGGCCACCGACCCGGCGGCCGTCAGCAGCCCCATCCTGGCGACCGATCCGGTGGCCTCGAGCACCAGCAGGGGCAGAGCGATCAGAGCGAACGAGTCACCGAGCACGGAAAGCGTCTGCGCGACCCAGAAGACCCCGAAGTCCTTGTTCCGCCCCAGGGATTGCCCGGCGACGGACGCACCGTCGAGCGACCGTCCACCGGGTTCACCGCCGTCCGTACGCGCCTCACTCGTCACGCGTCCCCCCACTCCCCCTCGCCGGCTCCGGCAACCCTATGTCCGCGCCGCATGTCCTCCGTCCCTGCCACGGCGGGCACCTGACCGAGCGAGCGCACCGCCGGAGACCGTCCGAAATCACCGCCGCCTGCGGCGAGTTGAGGCCGACGTCGAAGAGCATCACGCCGAGTCCGCCCAGGAACTCGGCCGAAGCTGTGAACTCGTCCCGCCCTGTTCTCCCAACTGCCCTGTCCGGTCACACTGGTTGACACCGAACATGAGCAACGTTCAGGTTACCGACGCTCGTTCCTCCCCCCTTCCCCACTCCCTCCGAGCGGAGACACCCCCACCATGAGACGACTCATCGGCACCCTCGCGGCCGTCGCGCTCACCCTCACGGGCCTGACGGCGACCGGCACGGGGTCCCCCCCCCCCCACCCCAAGGAGGGGCCCCCCCCCCCCCTCCCCCCCCCCCCCCCCCTCCCCCCCCCCCCCCCCCCCAACCCCCCCCCCCCCCCCCCAC
>NZ_JBHVGU010000012.1:128167-196803 GCF_042800575.1 Streptomyces sp. NPDC057616 | reverse complement strand
CAGGGGGGAAACCCCCCCCCCAGGAGACGACTCGTCGGCACCCTTGTGGCTGTCGCGCCCACCCTCATGGGCCGGATGGCGACCGGCACGGTGTCCCCCTCCGAGGACACGGAGGCGCCCGCCACCGGCTCGTTCAACGTGCTCACGTACAACGTCGCCGGCCTCCCCGAGGGCCTCAGCTCCAGCCACCCGGCGGCCAACACCCCGCTGATCTCACCCCGGCTGGCGCCCTACGGCATCGTGAACGTGCAGGAGGACTTCAACTACCACGCGGCGCTGTACGCCGACGACCACCACCCCTACCGCACGGCGACGAGCGGCGGCGCGGGCATCGGCGACGGTCTCAACACCCTCTCGGACTTCCCCTTCGAGGACTTCGAGCGGGTGCGGTGGAACGACTGCACCGGCACCAACTGCCTGACGCCGAAGGGGTTCTCGCTGGCGCGCGTGCGGCTGGCCGAGGGCGTGTTCGTCGACCTGTACAACCTGCACCCCAACGCGGACGACACCGACGACGCGCTGGCCGCCCGCCGCGCCAACATCGCGCAGCTCTCCGCCTTCATCCGGGCGAACTCGGCGGGCAACGCGGTGATCGTCATGGGCGACACCAACACCCGGTACACGCGCACCGGTGACAACATCCGCACCCTGGTCGACGACAACGGCCTGACGGACGCGTGGGTGCAGCTCGTCAAGGGCGGCACGGCTCCGGCTCAGGGCGCGGACCCGCTGCTGTGCCCGACGTCGGCGCCGACGAACGACTGCGAGGTCGTGGACAAGGTCCTCTACCGCGGCAGCAGGCTGCTCGACCTCGACGCGACCCGCTACAACGACGAGTGGGCCAGGTTCCTGGACGCGGACGGCGGCAACCTCTCCGACCACTTCCCGCACACGGTGGACTTCTCGTACACCCTCAACTCCTCCCTGCGGGCGAGCGACTTCTTCGGCGGCCCGCACGGCACCGCCTTCAACGACGCCGACGACCTGCCGGCCGCCCCCGCGCCCCGCACCCTCACCCTGCGCGGCGGCGCCCGCCTGGACGCGGTGTCCCTCACCCACGACGGCGGCACGACCGTGACCCACGGCGGCACGGGCGGCACCGCGAGGTCCCTGACCCTCGCCTCCGGCGAACACCTCACCTCGGTGAAGCTGACGGCGGGCCGGAAGGACGACCACACCCGCATCTTCTCGGCCGCCTTCACCACGGACCGGTCCCGCACCCTCGCCTCCGGCACCCCCACCGCCGACGCCGTGACCTTCACGGCCCCGACCGGCTGGCAGATCGCCGGCTTCACCGGCCGGGCGGGCGAGGAGATCGACAAGCTGGGCGTCCTGTACGCACCGATCGGCTGACGCCACCCCCCAGCGAGGCCGAGGCCGGTGCCAATGCCGATGCCGGAGCCGGTGCGGCCATGAAAACGGTCGACCACGGCCGGCTCCCTTCCTACACTAGGGCTGAACCTAGAGCCTCTAGGTTCGGCCACCCAGGAAGGCGTCCCATGGTCAGAGCCGGGCTCACCCCCGACCGCATCGTCGCGGCCGCCGCCGACCTCGCCGACGAGGTGGGGTTCGAGAACGTCTCGCTCTCCGCGCTGGCGCGGCACTTCGGGGTCAAGGACGCGAGTCTGTACTCGCACGTCAGGAATCTTCAGGACCTGCGGACGCGGATGGCGCTGCTCGCCGGGGCCGAGATGATCGACCGGATCGCGGCGGCCGTCGCCGGGCGGGCCGGCAAGGACGCGCTGGCCGCCTTCGCCGGGGCGTACCGCGCGTTCGCGCTGGAGCGGCCCGGGCGGTACGCCGCGACGCAGATCCGTATCGACCAGTCGCTGATCGCGGACTCCCCCGTCCTGCGGCGCACCGCCGAGATCACCTACGGCATGCTCCGCGCCTACGGTCTCGAGGAGCCCGATCTCACCGACGCCGTACGCCTGTTGCGCAGCACCTTCCACGGCTACTGCGCCCTGGAGGCCGCCGGCGGCTTCGGCGCCCCGCGCGATGTGCGCGCGTCCTGGGACAAGGCCGTCCACGCCCTGCACATCACGCTCGAGCACTGGCCTCGCGAGGAGAAGGACCACCACCATGACTGACCTCCACTACGACGTCCGCGGCACGGGGCCCGTCCTCCTCGTCGTCCCCGGGGGTGCCGGGCACCCCATGGGGCTCGGCCCGATGACCGACGCGCTCGCCGGCCGGTTCACCGTCGTGACCTACGACCCTCTGGGCCTCGCCCACGGGCGGCTCGGGGAGCCGGTGTCCGACCAGCGGGTGGAGGGGTGGAGCGACGGGGCGCGGCGGGTGCTCGACGAGGTGCTGCCCGCCGGCGAGTCGGCGTACGTCCTCGGGACCAGTTCCGGCGCGATCGCCGTCCTCGACCTGCTCGCCCGGCATCCGGAGCGGCTGAGCCACGTCGTCGCGCACGAGCCGCCGTGCGTGGGCGTGCTGCCGGACGGGGCGCGGCACCAGGCCCTGTTCCGCGAGGTGTACGACACCTATCGCGCGGCCGGGCTCCAGGCGGCCGGCGCCCGGCTCGGCGCCGTGCTGACGGAGAGCGAACCGGAGCCGCACATGGACCCCCAACCACTCACGCCGCAGGAGGAGTCGGCCAATCCCATGGCGCTCTTCCTCTCCCGCATCCTGCGGAGCTTCACCGCCCACGCCCCCGACCTCACCGCGCTCGCCGTCTCCTCCGCCCGGCTCACCCTCGCGGCCGGCGCCGACTCCCGGGGGCAACTGCTGTACCGCACGGCCCAGTTCCTGGCCGAGGTCACCGGCAGCCGTTTCGTCGAGTTCCCCGGCGGGCATGTCGGCGTGGCCGAGCATCCCGTGGATTTCGCCGGACTGCTCGCGGAGACACTCGTTCCGGTCGGCGACTCACCGTCCCCGCAGACCACTTAGACTGGAATCTTCGCGGAAGTCACGTGCAACCCCGGGGGAGGGAGCACGCATTGTCTCAACAGCAGCTGGGACGCCGTCCCTTGAGAACCGACCGTACGACACCACCGGAACACGGCGGGCCGAGCGAGACCGCGCGCTTCGTCGGCTGGCTGGGCAGTCTCGGGTGTGCGGCGGCCGGGTACGGCGTGTTCCAGTTCCTGTTCGGGGTGCTGCCCGACTCCCTCGGCGGCCAGCCCGCCCGGTATCTGGTCGCCGGGGTCAGCGGGATCGGGACGGGCGTGGCCGCCTGGCTGGCGGCGGCGCTGGTTCGGGCCCGGGCCGCGACCGGGCCGTCCCGCCCCCTCGCCCGCGTCCGCGTCCCGTCCGCCGCGGAGCGCCCGGCACCCGGTCCGCTGCCCGAGGTCTTCGCCTCCGCGTACGGCACGCTCGCCGAGAAGGTGGCCGTGGCCGACGACCCGGTCCGCGGCCGCCTCACCGGCTGGTCGCACTCGCTCAGCGAGTCGGCACCGCTGCGGCCCACCTCCGTCGGCACCGCCTACGGCCTGCACATCATGCTCGACCTCGGCGTGCCGGACGGCCGGCTGCGCACCGGCGACCTGGTGGACACGCTGTGGCGGCTCAGGCTGTCCGAGGGCGGCTGGTCGGCGCGGTCGCAGGGGGCCGAGGCGCGGCCCGAGGTGACGGCGCTGGTGCTCGGTGCGCTGGCCCGGGCCGGCGTGTCCGGCGAGCGGCTGGCGGAGGAGGTGGACCGCTGCACGGACGCGTTCACCCATGCCCGCGACCGCGCCGGGCGGGAGTCGACACATGTCGTGACGACCGTGCTGCGCGGGCTGCTGCGCGCCGCGCCCGAGGCCGCCGTACTGCCCCTGCTGCGCGAGGTCCTGGCCGACGGCGCGATCGGCGACGCCCGCCGCGAGCACCTGCGCTGCTGGGGCTACCGGCTGGATGCGCCGTACGGGCTGCCGTCCGCGCTGCACACCGCGCAGGCCGTGGTGGCCCTGGACCGGGCGGCTCGTGTCCTCGGCGAGGACGAGGCGGTGCGCGCCACCCGGGAGGACGGTGTCCGCTGGCTGCTGACCTGTACGGACGCTCCGCATCACCGATGTCAGGACCTGCGCAATCTGCGTGAGGAGGTGCGCCGCCCGCGCACCGACGACCCCTCACGCCACGAGGTGCTGAACGTACGGCACTTCACCGCCTCCTGGGTGGTGCGCGCCCTGATGACACCAGGCGCCCGCGAGGTCGCGGCGCAGGACGGGCTGCAGGAGGCGTGGCGGGAGCGGCTGGACGGGGCCGCCGCCGCGGTGTGGGCCGGGCAGACCGACGGCATCTGGTCCTGGGGGCTGCCGGACGGCGGCGAGCTGCGCCAGCCCATGTGGATGACCTATCAAGGACTTTCGGCGCTGCGGGCCCATGCCGTATGGATGTATCAACCGGAACAGTGAACCCGGGCCTGGGCGACCGGAGCCGGAGGCGGAGGAATGTGCATGGGCGGTCGGCAGGTTGTGGCGGCGCGACGGCTGCTGACCAGGACGCTGGACGGTGATCTGCCCGAGCACGGCCTGGTCGCGGCGGCCCGCTCCGTCGTCGCCGAACTCGGCTCCCCCGAGCGCCTGCTGGAGCTGGTGACCGATCTCGCCTCCGGGGAGGGCGATCCGGAGGGATGCGCCCGGCTGTCGTACCGCCACGTCCTCGGCTTCGACAAGCTGCTGCTCGTCGACGACGGGCCACGCCACATGCTGCGCGTCCACCGGTGGCACCGGGGAGCCGGCGCGATCGGCGAGGAGGACGTGCACAACCACCGCTCGGCCCTCGCCTCGCACATCGTCCGCGGACGGCTGTCGATGGAGCTGTACGAGGTCGCGAGCGGTGGGGACGGCGGCATCCCCACCACGCGGTACGAGGAGTCGCTGTCCGGCCGTACGGCGGACTGGCTGCTGGAGCCGGCCGGTCCGGCACGGCTGCGGCTGACCCATGTGGGGCAGTACGCGGCGGGCAGCGCGTACGCCCTGCCGGCGCACACCCTGCACCGGGCCTGGTGCGACACGGACGAGCCGACGGTGACCCTGTTCCTAGAGACGGGACCCGAACGGCGGCCGCACACCGACGTGTTCACGGCGGCGGGCCCGCATCCGGGGGCGGTGGCGAAGGTACCGCTCGGCGTGGACGACTACCTCGAGGCGCTCGCCGGGCTCGCCGAACTGCTCAGGACGTCGTGAACGCCTGGTCCACGATGTCGAGGTTGTACGCGTCGATCTCGACCGAGGTCAGCTCCGAGCGCGCCAGCCACACGTAGTCCTGGTCGGCGCGGGGCAGGGTGATCTGCCGGCTCAGCGGCCGGACCAGGAAGTTCTCCTGCCAGTTCTTGACCTCGTGGCCGCCGTACTCGCTGACGAAGGACGACTCGCCGACCTTGCGGACGACCTCGCCGAGGAGCCCGGTCTCCTCCTTCAGCTCGCGCAGCGCGCCGTCCCGGGCGCTCTCGTCCGGCTCGAGCTTGCCGCAGGGGACGCCCCAGACGCGGGGCAGGAACTTCTCCGTCTCGGAGCGGCGGACCAGCAGCACCCTGCCGTCGTCGTCCATCACGACGGCGGCCGCCAGTCGCTTGTCGCCGGGGATGTCCATGTCCATGGTTCCTCGGTCCCTCGCCGGAGATGAGTCCAAAGGGTCTGATACCCACGAAAGCACCCACCGTACCAAGGAGTCACCGTCCGGCGCTGTGAGCCGGGTCGCTCCTTCGGGCCCAGGCGTCGACGTCCGCGTACGACGGCGCCGTGCCCTGCGGCGTCCGGCCGGCCCGGATGTCCGCGACCGTCTCCAGGGCCGCGCCCAGGGCCTGCCGGTACAGCAGCGAGCCGAGGCTCACGCGCCGCACGCCGAGGTCGGCGAGCTGGGCGAGGGTGGGGCCGGTGGGCGAGTAGAGTATGTTGAGCGGGAGGTCGCCCAAGTGCGCGACGAGGCGGGCGATTTCGCGCGGGTCCGTCAGGCCGGGGACGAACACCCCGTCGGCGCCCGCCTCCCGGTAGGCGTCGAGCCGGGGCAGGGTGCCGTCGCCGTCGCCCGACCAGTAGGTGTCGGTACGGGCGTTGACGAAGAGACCGGGTGCGGCGGCCTTCACGGCGGCGATCTTCGCCGCGTGCAGTCCGACGGGCCCGAGGGCGTCCTCCAGGTTGATGCCGACGGCCCCCACGGCCGCCAGCTCGCGCGCGAACTCGCCTACGGCCTCCGGGACTTCGCTGAAGCCGCTCTCCGCGTCGACGGACAGGAGGAAGGGGTCCGTGCCCAGGGTGAGGGCGAGCCGCAGGGTCTCGTCGCGGGTCGCGGACGCCCCGTCGGGCAGACCGGCGGCCGCGGCGACGCCCAGGCTGGTCGTCGCGACGGCCGGGAAGCCCTGGGCGGCGAGCGCCATGGCCGAGGCGTGGTCCCAGGCGTTGGGCAGGAGCAACGGCTCGGCGGCGTGGTGCAGTGCGGCGAATCCGGTCATGACAGGTCACCCACCGAGTCGGCGTAGTACGTCGATCCCCTCAGGTGCACGGCCAGTTCGCGGAAGCTCCAGCCCTCACCGGGCGACCGGTCGAGCTGCTCGTCGGTGAGGGCGCCGAGGCGGTTCGCCCAGATGCGGGCGAGACGCAGCAGCCGGCTGCGGGCCTCGTCCAGGTCCTCCTGGGTGAAGGGCGCGAGGTCCGCCCGGGTCGTCACCATGGAGGCGTGCCAGTGGTCGGGCTGCGGCGCCTCGCCCGCCAGCCGGGCCTCCAGCTCGGCGAGGTGGTCGACGAGATGGTCGGCGACCCGGCGGATCGCCTTGTGCGGGGTGTGGACGCGGTCGTCGGCGTGGGCGGGGGTGCCGTCCCAGTGCGTCCAGGTGGCGGCCAGTTCCAGGACGTGGTCGACCATGCCGGTGACGGCCTGGGCGGGGTCCTCCCGCGGAGTGTCGGTCATACGGCCACGCTAGGGCCGGATCACTTCGGCGCCGGCCGAAGTGTCCCGGTGTGCCTCACCCCGCGCGTTCCGCCTCGCTCCGCTCCACGCAGAACTCGTTGCCCTCGGGGTCGGTGAGGACGACCCAGCCCTTGCCGTCTGCGGTGCGGTGGTCCTCGAAGAGCGTGGCGCCGAGGGCGAGCAGGCGGGTGACCTCCTCGTCGCGGGTGCGGTCCTGCGGCTGGAGGTCGAAGTGGAGCCGGTTCTTGGCCTTCTTGCCCTCCGGCACGGTCACGAAGAGCAGGCCCGCGTCCTCGATCAGCGCCTCCGGGTCGCCGGGATGGTCGTCCTCGTGCAACGGCAGGCCCAGCACCTGGGACCAGAACTGGGCGAGGGCGTAGGGGTCGGTGGTGTCGAACGTGGTGTGGCGAATGGCTGAGGTCATGGGAGGGATTCTCAAGTGCGCCGGTCGGCGGGGGCAACCGACATTCGGTTCAGCGGCCGTCCGGCGCCGCGACCTCCACACCGGAGTCCTCCCAGCGGACGCGCACCTCGTGTCCGTCGGCCCACCGCACCGTCAACTCCCGCTGCCCGTAGGCCCGTACGCCCACCGTCTCCCCGAGAGGCACCGGATCCGCCTCCCCGGTCAGCCGGGCCAGCGCGACGAACAGGGTGTCGCCCTCCCCGGTGACGCCGGCGACCCCCGCGTCCCGCTCCGACAGGCCCACGGCAGGCAGGACTTCGGCGCTCAGGCCCTCCGGCGCCGCCCACCCCGTCACCCGCACCGGCGTCCCGGGCGGCACGTCCGCGACCAGATGGGCCCGTACCTCCACGGCACCCCGCGCGAGCACCACGCTGGTCACCCGCGCTCCCCCGCCCGCCGTGTGCCGGGACGCCACCCAGCCCTCACCGACACCCAGCGGCACGATCTCCGTGCGGCCCGGATCGCCGCCGACGATCACGCTGTTGTCGTACGACCCGACCGGCCGCGTCACGGTCGAGTAGGCGAGTCGCGTGTAGTACGGGTCGTAGCGGACGTCCTCGCTGCCGTGGTTGTGCAGGCGGACGACGCCGTCCGAACGCGTCGACTGCAGCAGCCAGTTGGGGGCGGAGATCGCGGTGAGCGCGTCGGAGCGTTCCGCCGGGCCCGGCTCCTCCGGCGCCGTCCACACCGGGTGGCCGTCCGGGAGGAGCAGCCCGAGGAACCCCTTGCTCGCCCAGTACGGGGAGGCGGGGCCCGAATAGCCCTGCAGCAGCGCCGTGTCGGGGCCGTGCCAGCCGAGGCTGAGCAGGCCGCGCGAGTCCACCGCGCCCCGCTCGGCGAAGTACTTCAGCGCCCCGGACGCCAGCCGGCGCGTCTGACCGGGCGGCAGCGGCGTGTGCCCGGTCAGCGCGCCCAGCCACAGCGGGGCCGTCGTCGCGAAGCGGTAGGTGAGGCTGCGGCCCTGGTGCATCGGGGCGCCGTCGGCGCCGAACAGCCGCGCGTAGTCCGCCAGATGGCGGGACAGCCGGCCGCCGTAGTGGGCGAGGAGGCCGGCATCGTCCGCCAGCCACGCGTGCAGCACCGGATACAGGTGCATCGCCCAGCCGTTGTAGTGGTCGAACTTGCGGCCGTCGCCGTCGGTGTACCAGCCCTCGCCGACGTACCACTCCTCGATCCGCCCCAGGCCGCGCTCGATCGCCTTGCGGGAGGCCTCCGGTTCGTGGCCGATCTCCTGGAGGAAGCCGCCCACCGTCACCGGGAACAACTCCCAGTTGCAGGGCCAGGCTTCGGCGGTCAGCGCGTCCTCGAGCCAGGCGGCCGCACGCTGTTGTACGCCGTCGTCGAGCCGGTCCCACAGCAGCGGGCGCGTCAGGCGCAGGGCGAGGGCGATCGACGCCGCCTCGACCAGCGGCTGGCCGCGGTCCTCGATCCGGGGCCAGACGCCCGCGGCACCGGCCGCGAGGCCCTCGGCGTACCGCTGGAGCACGGTCTCGTCCTGCCGGAAGGCCGCGGCGAGCAGCGTGCGGGCGTAGCCCTCCAGGCCGTCCGAGAGCCGCCCCGACCAGCTCGTGTGCTCCCCAGGGAGGTCGTAGAGCGCGCCGCCCTCCACCGCGTACGGCTCGACCGCGGCGAGCAGGGCGTCGGCGGCGGCCTCCCAGTGGGCGCGGGTGTAGCCGGTGCGCGGGCTGAGCGTGCGGTCGTCGGGCGGCAGCTGCATCGGCTCTCTTTCAGGGCGTACGGCGTCGGGACGTGCGGCGGCGGACGAAAGGTGAGACCTGGGGCGCCCCGGTTCCGGTCGAGACGCCCCAGGGGTTCATCCCACCCGCACAAGGCCCTTCGGCACCAGATGCTGGGCGACGAGCGCGTCACGGACAAGCCCTGCGTACACCGTGGCGCCGTGGACGGACGTGTGGGTGTTGTCCTTCTTCTCGTTGTGGAGATAGATCGCCTTGGAGCCCGCGACGCCCAGGGACTCCACGAGCTCCTTGGTCCGCGCCGTCAGGCCGACGAGCGGTACGCCGTGCTCCGCCGCGACGGAACGGATGACAGCAGGATGGTCCACTCCGAGGCTGTTGACCAGCAGGGCGGTGCCGTTGTTCACAGTTCCGTCGGCGTTGAACCAGCGCCGCACGATCGGGGTCACCAGCACCGGACGTCCGCCCTTCTCCCGTAATCCGGCCACCAGTGTCTCCAGATTCGCGCGATACGTCGCCTCGTCGGTGGTCTTGTCTTTGTGGGCGAGCTGTATCAGGAGCAGGTCGCCGGGGCGGATCAGCGGCCGGACGGTGTCCCACAACTGCGGATTCCCCAGATAGGTGATCGTACTCTCGCCGGAATCCGCGTAGTTGGCGACCGACAGCCCTTCGCGGAGGTACCGCGGCAGCTGCTGGTCCCATCCGGAACAGGGGTCGGCGGGGGTGACCCGGATGCCGGCGAGCGCGGGCGCCGAGCCGCCGATCGCCAGATCCAGACCGGGAGTTCCCGCCGGGCCGGCCGGTTCGCCCTCCGGTGTGCGGACGTCCACGGTGAAGCCGCGGGAGACATGCTCACCGGCCGCGACCGGCACCCCGGGCAGCAGTGAGCGGTGGGTCTCACCGGTGACGGCGGTCCTGGAGGCGGCCGTGCCGCCGAGGAGGACCCGGACGTCGTAGGTGCCGGGCGGGACGTCGAAGTGGCAGGCGGTGGCGGTGCAGTTGGCGATCCCGAGGCTCTTCGGCCCCTCGTGCGCCTGGGCCGGCACCGCGCCCGGACAGGCGCTCAGGGCCGGCGCCGCGGGCACGACGAGGCGCGAACGCAGCTGGAGACGTCTCATACGCCCCATCCCCCGTCCTTCCTGGGCGCGGGCTCGCCGGCCGGCGCGATCGACCTGCTGGGTTCGACGTCATGTCCCGCGCGTCCACTGCTGGTTGGTGCCGCCGTTGCAGGTGTACGTGATGAGCGCGGCGGAGTTGGCGGTGGAGGCGCCGGACACGTCCAGGCACTCGCCGCTCGCGCGGGACGTGAGCGTGACGTAGGAGCCGGACGTGGTCGGCGACCACTGCTGGGTGGTGGCCGAGGAGTCGCAGTTCTCCTGGGTGACCGTGCTCGCGTTCTCCTGCACGCACAGGGAGCTGTTCCTGACCATCAGCTGGTAGTAGCCGCTGCCGACGGACCTGAACCAGTACTTCTGGTTGCCGCCGCCGTTGCAGTCGTACTGCTTGATCTGGGCGCCCTGCCACAGCGACTGGCTCGTGACGTCGGCGCACTTTCCGCTGTGCCGGGCGATCAGCGTGTGGTACGTGGCGCTCGCGCCGGTGACGGTTCCGGCGGCCGTGTCGACGGTGACCTCCGGGTACCAGGACATCGCCATCGAGGTCGAGTTCGGGAAGGTCAGCGGCAGCCACACGTACCGCGAGTCGTTCACGGTCCCGCCGAAGGAGTTGCCCCAGCGGTCGCCCAGGTAGAGGTACGAGGTCCCGGACGTGCCGGTGACCGGAAGGACGTACGCGGTCTGGGAGTTGTACGCGGTGGAGTCGCCGACGTTCGTCCAGGCGGTCCACGGACCCGCGAGCGAAGTGGCGGTGGCGTACTGCTGCTGGTTGGCGCTCCAGCCGGTCGCGCCCGAGGTCAGCATGAAGTACACGCCGCCCCGCTTGAAGAGCGCCGGGGCCTCGCGGTGGCCGCCCGGCCAGGGGTTGGCGACCAGGCTGTCGATGCCGGTGTAGTCGGCGGTGAGCCTGTAGATGTGCAGGTCGTAGTTCTCGTTGGCGGCGGAGACCATGTAGCCGGTGCCGTCGGTGTCGACGTAGGTCGTGATGTCCCGGGACATGGAGTCGCCGAGCGGGCGGAAGCTGCCCCGGTATGCGTAGCTGCCGTCGACCGTGGACGAGACGGCGACGGCCGCGCGCGCCTCGCTGTAGTCGGCGCCGTTCTCCTTGTGCATCCACATCACGAACATGCCGGTGGAGGCGTTGTGGACGACCTTGGGCCGCTCGATGTAGGCGGTGCCCAGCTCCGCGGCGGACGACCGGGTCAGGACGTGGTTCCTGAACTCCCAGTTCTTCAGGTCGGTGGAGCGGTAGGCGTCGACGTACCGGAAGGTGTTGTCGGCGTTGCGGTCCTCGCCGAACCAGTAGTAGTACGAGCCGACCTTGATGACGCCGCCGCCGTGGGCGTGGACGGCACCTCCCGAACTGTCGGTGAACTGGACGCCGTTGGTGACCGTCCGGGCGGTGGCCTGCGCCGGGCCCGCGGTCGCGAGGGCACCGGCCAGCGCCAGGCAGAGGGCGAGCAGTACCGCGTACGCACGTCTCATCTCACACACGCTCCTTCACGCTCCTTCGCCTCGGCCGGCCGTCGCGACGGCCGCCGTGTCCGCAACAGGTCCGCCGAAGTCGGGGTTCCGTCCGGGTGCCGGCCGAGCTTCTGGATCGGGGTGCGGCGGTTGGGGTCGTCCAGGGGGTCGCCGGTGATCTCCTTGTACGGGCGGGCGTGGTGGACGAGGACGTCGCTGCGGCCGTCCTCGGCGACCGTGAAGCAGTTGTGGCCGGGGCCGTACTGCCGGGTGGTGTCGCTGCTGGTGAAGACGGGGACGGGCGACTTGGACGGGCTTCGCCGCGGCCGCCGGGGTGGCCGCGAGGGTGCCCGCGGCGAGGGCGGCGCCCCTCAGCATCAGGCGGCGGCTGGGGGGCTCGGGGAGGTCGTCGTCGCGGCTCATACGGCTGCCTCTCGCGGGGTGGGGGATGGGCAGACTCATCGACGTTCGGGATCACGAACAACATCTGTCATTACGAACGCCGAAAAGGTAGAGGTGCGGCGCGACGAGGTCAACGGGTCCGGCGGGACAAGGAGATAGCGCTTTCTGCCCGGCTCCGCGTGTGCTCCACGGTTCGGCTACCGTCGATGGCATGACCAGCACGGACAGCCTTGCCGCGGCCCTGGCGGCCGGGACCGTCGTCCTGGACGGCGGTCTGGCCAACCAGCTGGAGTCCGCCGGGCACGACCTGAGCGACGAGCTGTGGTCGGCGCGGCTGCTCGCGGATCGGCCGGAGGCGATCGTCGAGGCGCACCTCGCCTACTACGAGGCGGGCGCCGACGTGGCGATCACCTCGAGCTACCAGGCCACCTTCGAGGGCTTCGCCAAGCGGGGCATCGGCCAGGACAGGGCCGTCGAACTCCTCACCCTCAGCGTGGAGTTGGGGCGCGAGGCGGCGCGGCGGGCCCGGGCCGGGGGGATCGGGCGGCCGCTGTGGGTGGCGGCGTCCGCCGGGCCGTACGGGGCGATGCTCGCGGACGGGTCCGAGTACCGGGGGCGGTACGGCCTGGGCATCGACGAGCTGGAGCGGTTCCACCGGCCGCGCCTGGAGGTGCTCGCCGCGGCCCGTCCCGATGTGCTGGCGCTGGAGACGGTGCCGGACGCCGACGAGGCGGCGGCGCTGCTGCGGGCGGTGCGGGGGCTCGGCGTGCCGGCCTGGCTGTCGTACTCCGTCGCAGGTGACCGCACTCGTGCCGGGCAGCCGCTGGAGGAGGCCTTCGCGCTCGCCGCCGAGGCCGACGAGATCATCGCGGTCGGCGTCAACTGCTGCGCCCCCGAGGACGTCACCGGCGCGGTCGAGACCGCCGTACGCGTGACGGGCAGGCCCGTCGTGGTCTATCCCAACAGCGGCGAGTCCTGGGACGCCGCGGCCCGCGCCTGGGACGGGCGGGTGTCCTTCGCCCCGGACGAGGTCACGGGCTGGCGGGAGTCCGGCGCCCGGCTGATCGGCGGGTGCTGCCGGGTGGGACCGGAGGCGGTCGCGGGCATCGCGAGGGCGCTACGGGGCTGAGCGGGGTCCGGACGCCTCCGGGCGAGCATCCGCAGGTGCCGGACACGGCCTGACCGGCCGGCCCCGAGTGCCTTGGGCGTCTCGGGTGTCTCAGGCGTCCCGGGGTGCCGTGGTCACTGCCGGCGGACCGAGCCGGGCAGCCGCAGTCGTCGTACGACCGACCGCAGCTCCGTGCCGCGCAGGGACGCGGCGAGCGGGGGCACCGGCACGCGCACGGTCTCCGGCGCGGGCTGGGGGTCGGCGCTCCACAGGGCGAACTCGGCGTCCCGCGGTCCGTGCGCGACGCGCGGCAGGCCCGCGTCGAAGACCCGGACGGGATGCGTCGCGTCCCAGGACTGCCAGCCGGGGTTCCCCTCCGCGGCGAACCGGACCCACGCGGCGTGCATCGCCCGGGCGAGTTCGTCCGGACCGCCCTCGCCGGCCAGCTTGCGCGACTCCGGCAGGTCCCCGGTGTCGAAGACGAAGCCGAGTTCCAGGGCGTGGCAGGCGCCCAGGCCGGGGAGGTTGGAGGGCCAGGCGAACTCGTAGACGTACGAGGAGCCGGTGCGGGCGTCGGCCAGCCGGTGCAGCGGAACGCGCAGCAGATGGTCGGTGACCATCTGCCCGACGATCTCGGCGGTGCCGGCGTCCGGGTGCAGGGTGCGGTAGCCGCGCGGCACCTCCGTGCCGCAGTGGCAGCGGGCCATCGCGCCCGCGAGGGCCACGGCGCCCAGCCGGTCGACGCGTTCCAGCAGGCCGCCGGGGACCAGCCAGAGGCGGTACTCCTCGCTGGTCCAGCCCATCATCAGGTCGACGCCGCGGGCCGCGTCGCCCTCGACGAGGGCCTCCAGGGGGTCGCGGGGCACGAGGTCGCCGTCGACGACGATGCCGAAGGAGGGGCCGCCCAGCACGGGGCTGCTGAGCTTGCCCACCTCGCCCTGGGTGCGCAGCAGCAGGTCGCGGTCGACCTCGGCGAAGGCCGCGGCGGTCGCGGGGATCTTCAGCCGGGTCGCCATCCGGCGCACCATCCGGCGCACCTTGTCCCGTTCGAACGCCTCGGGCGGCCCGCTCTGCAGGACCGCCCGGCGTATCAGCCCCTGCGCCTGCGGGGCCGCCAGCAGGGCCCCCGTGCTGATCGCCCCCGCCGACTGGCCGGCGAGGGTGATCCGGTCCGGGTCGCCGCCGAAGGCCGCGATCGACGCGTGCACCCACTCCAGGGCGGCCAGCTGGTCGCGCAGACCGGGGTTGGCGGGCGCGTCCGGGAAGAGGCCGTAGCCCTCCACGCCCAGCCGGTAGTTCACCGAGACCAGGACCACGCCGTCCCGGGCGAAGGCCCGCCCGTCGTACACCGGAACGGCGGAGGAGCCCCTGGTCAGGGCGCCGCCGTGCAGCCACACCAGAACCGGGAGCCGGGCGCCGGGGCCCGGCTCCGGCGTCCACACGTTGAGGTTGAGGCAGTCGTCACCGGGCACGACCGGGTCCGACAGGTATGTGGCGAAGGACTCGGAGTACGGCGGCTTGGGCGCCGTCGGCCCGAAGGACCCCGCGTCGCGCACACCGTCCCAGGGCTCGGGCGGCTCGGGCGGCCTGAACCGCCGGGGTCCGAAGGGCGGAGCGGCGTACGGGACACCGCGGAACACGGCGATCCCGTGCTCGTAGCGGCCCCGGACGGCTCCGTACGGCGTGTTCACCACGGGGTCTGCAGGGACTGCCGCCGTCATACGACCACCAGCTTCCTCACGCGCTGCCGCACCGTGCACAACAGAGCACCACAGGACGGCGCGGTATTCCGGTGCAGAGCGCGTTTCGGCCGCCGACCGGGGGACGCGGCTACTGTGCGTTCCGCTTCGGGGGGCCCTTGGCTACTGTGCGTACGCCGTCCCGGCGTGCCGTCCGCCGCGTCGGTCCGTTCGAAGTTTCGAAAGGTCGGGGCCGCCGACCTGAGAAGTCCGGGCTCTTCCCGTCGTGCGCCGGTCTCCCTAGGGTAGGAAGCGCTTACTGCTTCCGCGCCGGTCGAAACTTTTCATGGCCCTCGGGCGGGCCGGAGAGGTGGTCCCGATGGTCCGCACGGGAAGCGCGGGCATGGCGGCCGGGCCGACACTGGCCGTCGTCGCCCGCGAGGCCGGGGTGTCGGTGCCGACCGCCTCCAAGGTGGTCAACGGCCGGCAGGACGTGGCGCCGGAGACCCGCCGCCGCGTCACCGAGGCACTGGACCGGCTCGGCTACGTCCGCAGGCCGCGCTTCGACGCGGCGAAGGTGCCGGGACTGGTCGACCTGGTCGTGCACTCCCTGGAGAGCTCGTGGTCGGGGGCGGTGCTCCAGGGCGTCGAGGCGGCGGCGCACGGCGCGGGCCTGGAGGTGGTCGTCTCGGCGGGGCTCACCCGCACCCGGGGCGCCCGGCCGGAACGCGGCTGGCTGGACAAGCTGATCGCGCGCGGATCGTCCGGAGTGCTGTTCAATTTGGCCGAGTTGACGGCCTCGCAGTACGCCTGGCTGGACCAGCACCGCATCCCGTACGTGCTGATCGACCCGGTCCTCGAACCGCCGCAGGGTGTGGTGTCGGTCGGCGCCGCCAACTGGCAGGGCGGGGTCACGGCGACCGAGCACCTGCTCTCCCTCGGCCACGAACGCGTCGCCGTCATCGCCGGCCACCAGCGCAAGATGTGCAGCAGCGCGCGGGTGGCCGGCTACCGGTCGGCGCTCGCGTCGGCGGGCGTCCGCCACCGCCCGGAGTACGTCCGCCACGCCGGCTTCGACGAGAGTGTCGCGCACCGGCGCATGCTCGACCTGCTGGACCTGCGCGAGCCGCCGACGGCGGTCTTCGTCTGCTCGGACCATATGGCCCTGGGCGTCTACCAGGCCCTGGCCGAACGCGGCCTCAGGGTCCCGCACGACGTCAGCGTGGTCGGCTTCGACGATCTGCCGGAGTCCCGCTGGCTCTCCCCCACGCTGACCACGATCCGCCAGCCCCTGTCGGAGATGGCGGCGACGGCGCTGCACCAGCTGGTCCGGATGATGGAGGGGGACCGGCCGGAGAGCACGCGGACGGAGCTGTCCACGCGGCTGGTGGAACGTGCGAGTACGGGGCGCGTGCGCTGAGCGTTGGCCGGGGCGGGGTGGGGGGCGGGCGGTGGTGCGTCGACTGCCGGTGCGTTGTGGCTGGTCGTGCCGTTCCCCGCGCCCTTGAAACGCTGCCGGCTCCGTCAACCGCCCTCGCTCGGTGCGGCGTTGTTCGGGGCTCCGTCGCCGTTCGGGGGGAGGTCGCCGCGGCGTATCGGGGTGGTGGGGGTGGAGGTGGGGGCCGGGGGGAGGAGGTCGGCGAGTTCGGTGGCGTTGGGGTGGTGCACAGCGAGGAGCGCCTTGTGGAGGGTGGCGCGGGGGACGCCGGCGCCGGTGAGCCAGATGACGTAACCCTTCCCGGGCCGCGCGTATCCGTGCTGCCGCCCGGCGCTGCGGTACCAGGCGTCGCCCTCGCGCGTGCACCTGGTCCGTCCCTGCGGGGCGCCGCCGACGGGTTGCCGCGGGCAGGTGGCGGCGGTCAGCGTGCCGCGGTCCACCCGGATCTCGATCTGCGTGTTGGTCTTCCGCGACCAGTACACGGCCGAGAAGCCGTCGTCCCCGGACACGCCCACGGACTGCTGCGCGAGGGTGTATCCGGGCGACTCGGTGACGTAGACGAGTTCCGGGGCGATGCCCAGCGCCCTTGCGCGGGACTCGAGTTGGGCCGGATCGGCGGCTGCGGCCGAGCCGCCGCCGGCTCCGTTGTCCCCGCCGGCCCTCTCGGTACCGCAGCCACTGGCCAGCAGCACCGGCAGCAACAGAAGGAGCGGCAAGGCGCGCAGGCAACGGATCACGCCCCCATCCTGCCGTATGCGACGCACCGCCGCCGCACAGGTGTTCCATCGCGGGGGCGGGGCTGCGTAGCCTCGACTCCGATGAACGCGATCCCCTCACACCTCGACCACCTCGTCCTCGCAACCCCCGATCTGGCGGCGACCGTCGCCGACTTCACGCGCCGCACCGGTGTGGCCCCCGCGCCCGGCGGTGCGCATGTCGGGCGGGGCACGCGCAACTTCCTGGTGTCGCTGGGCGGTTCGAGTTATCTGGAGATCATCGGGCCGGACCCGGAGCAGTCGGAGCCGGACGGGCCGCGCCCGTTCGACGTCGACGAGGTGGACCGCGCGCGGACGGTGACCTGGGCCATCAGCCCGCCCGACCTCGACGCGGCGGTGGCCACGGCGCGCTCCCGGGGCTACGACCCGGGCGACGTGCGCCCGATGAGCCGCCGCCGGCCCGACGGCACCCTGCTGGAGTGGCGGCTGACCGACGGCGACACCCAGCACCCCTCGGGCCTGGTGCCGTTCCTCATCGACTGGGGGATGTCGGTCCACCCGACCGCCACCGGCCTGCCCGTCACTCCCCTGGTGCGGCTGTCCGCCACCGCCCCGGACCCGGACGAGCTGCGGCCCCTGCTGGCGGCCGTCGGGGCCGAACTGCTGGTGGCCGAGGGGCCGGTCGGGCTGTCGTTCACGGTGGAGACGCCCCGGGGGCCGGTGACCTTCGGGTGAACCGGGCGGACGATGTCCGTTTCCTTCAAGACCGGCCGCCGTGGCGCTGCCTAGGGTGGCCGCATGACTCCACGAATCGATGCCGTCGGGCTGGTCGTCTCGGACATGGCGGCCTCCGTCACCTTCTACCGCCGGCTCGGCCTGCCGTTCCCCGAGGGCGCCGAGAACGAGCCGCACTCCGAGGCCGAACTGCCGGGCGGGATGCGCCTGTTGCTCGACACCGAGGACACGGTCCGCTCCTTCCACGCCGCGTGGCGGCCGCCCACCGGCGGATACCGGACCGCGCTGGCCTTCCGGTGCGACAGCCCGGCGGAGGTGGACGCCACGTACGAGGAACTGGCCGGAGCGGGACAGCACGGGGAGCTGAAGCCCTGGGACGCCTTCTGGGGCCAGCGGTACGCGGTCGTGCACGACCCGGACGGCAACGGCGTCGACCTGTTCGCGCCGCTACCCCAGTAGCCGGCGCAGCGGTACGCCCGCCAACTCCTTGACGTCCCGGGACAGATGGGCCTGGTCGGCGAAGCCGGTCCGGGCCGCCGTCTCCGCGAACGGGACGCCCCGCCGGGCCAGCCGCAGCGCCCGCTGCAGCCGCAGCACGCGGGCCAGCGTCTTGGGGCCGTAGCCGAAGGCGGCCAGCGAGCGGCGGTGCAACTGGCGTGCCCCGAGGCCGAGTTCCGCGGCGGTGTCCGCGACCGGGCGGCCCGCGTCGAGGGCGGTCACCAGGTGCCCCAGGAGCGGGTCGGGGGGCGGGGCGCCGGCCGCCAGCCGCAGGGCCAGTTCGTCGAGCCCGCTCGCCGCTGCGGCGGCCGCGTGCATACGGGCGGTGAGGCGGCGGACCTCCGCGGCCGGCCACAGGTCGGCGAGTGCCACGCGCCGGTCGCGCAGTTCGTGCGCGGGCACGCCCAGGAGGGCGGGGGCGGTTCCGGGGCCGAAGCGCACGCCGGTCCACACGCCGGGGGCGCCGTCGGTGACGTAGGCGCGGGTGTCGGGGCCCGCGACCAGCAGCCGGTCCTCGTGCCAGAGCAGGTCCATGCAGCCGTCGGGCAGCACCCGCCCCACGCCGGCCTCGGCCGGGGTGTTGCGCCAGACGACCGCTCCGGGCAGCCGGGACGGCCTCTCCTCGTACACGTCTGTCAGCCTACGGCGCGGTCTCCCCCACCCGGCCCCGGTGCTCCTGCGGGCTCACGCCGTAGACCCGCTTGAACGCGCTGGACAGGGCGAAGGCGCTGCCGTAACCGACCCGCCGGGCGATCGCCTCCAGGGTGTCGCCGGTGTCGCGGAGCGCGTCCGCGGCCAGGGCGAGCCGCCAGCCGGTCAGGTACGTCATCGGGGGCTCGCCGACGAGCTCGGTGAAGCGGCGGGCGAGGGCGGCGCGGGACACCCCGGCCTTGGTGGCCAGGGAGGCCACCGTCCAGGGGTGGGCGGGGTCGTCCTGGAGCAGGCGCAGCACGCGGCCCACGACGGGGTCCGCGAGCGCCTGGTACCAGGCCGGGGCGGCGGCCTCCGGGCGGGAGAACCAGGCCCGGAGCGCGGCGATGACCAGCAGGTCGAGCAGCCGGTCGAGGACCACCTCCTGGCCCGGTTCGTCGCGCACGATCTCCTCCATGAGGAACGGCGTGAGCGAGCAGTCCCACACCTCGGAGGTGAGGGTCAGCAGCGGCGGCAGGGCGTCCAGCAGGCGCCCGCCGACCTCGCCCTGCCACAGGTAGGTGCCGATCAGCATCACCGCGGAGCCGTCGAGCCGGTCGCCCCAGGTGCGCACGCCCAGGTCCATGGAGCCGTTCAGCGACCGCCCGTCGGGGTAGCTGCACTCGGCGCCCGGCAGGATCAGCGCCTGCGGCGGTGTGTCCGGGTCGTCGGCGCAGGTGTAGGGGTCCGGGCCGCGGGCGATGGCGAGGTCGCCGGGCCGCAGCAGCACGCGTTCGGCGGTGTCCGGCACGACCCATGCCTCGCCGCGGACCATCAGCATGACGGTGAGGGGTGCCCGGTCCTCGATGCGCACGGACCACGGCGGATCGAAGCAGGCGCGGATCATGAAGGCGCCCCGCGCGCGGGGGCCTTCGAGGAGGCCTGCGAGAGCGTCCATGCGGTCAGCGTAGACGGCCGCGCATGGGAATGAGCCGTTCAGCCATGGGGTGCCGGGGCGCACGCTCCGTTGACTTGAGGCATGGCAGACGACGCAACGCACACACAGGACATGACGGTTGTGGTGACCGGTGCCTCGGGGCGTACCGGGAGCAGGGTGGCGAGGGCCGCGCGGGCCGCCGGCCTCACCGTGCGGCCCGCCTCGCGGGCCCAGGGGTTCGACTGGGAGGACCCGGCGACCTGGACGCGGTCCCTGCGGGGCGCCGACGCGGCGTATCTCGTGTATCCGTCCGACGTGGGCGCCGCCGCGGCGGCGGAGGGCGTCGGGGCCCTGGCCCGGCAGGCGGCCGGTCTCGGGGTGCGGCGGCTGGTGCTGCTCTCGGCGCGCGGCGAGGAGCAGGCGGGGGCGGCCGAGGAGGCGCTGAGGACGTCGGGCGCGGACTGGACCGTGGTACGGGCCGCCTGGTTCGCGCAGAACTTCAGCGAGGGGCCGCTGCTCGACGGGCTGCGCCGCGGTGAGCTGGTGTTCCCGGCGGGCGAGGTGCGGGAGCCGTTCGTCGACGTACGGGACATCGCCGACGTGGTCGCGGCCGCGCTGGTCTCCGGGGACCGGTACGTGGGGCGCACGGTGGAGATCACCGGGCCGCGCCTGCTGTCCTTCCGGGAGGCGGTCGCGGAGATCTCCGCGGCGACCCGCACCAGGCTGACCTACACACCGGTCCCGGCGCGCGCCTACGGCGAGGCGCTGACCGGGTTCGGGGTGCCGCCCGAGGAGGCGGAGTTCCTGGTCGAGGTCTTCGAGGGGCTGCTCGACGGCCGCAACGCCCGCCTCACCGACGGAGTCCGCGAGGTACTGGGCCGCGCACCGCGCGACTTCTCCGACTTCGTACGGGAGGCCGCGGCGGCGGGCACGTGGACGGCGTGAGCCGGGCATTCGGGGCCTTCGCGGCAGGCTCGACGGGGGCGCCCGACAAGCCCTAGGGCGTGTCCGGCTTGTGGTGGTGGGGCGGGTGGGTGCTCTTCACATGGGTGCGCAGGCGGGACGTCACGTCCTCCGGCGGCAGGAAGCGCGACCAGCGCTCGGGGAACTCGGAGGGCATGTCCGGGTCGTCGGGATCGGGTTCCACGCCCGCGGCGGCGCGGGCCACGTGCTCGGCCAGCTGCGCCTCGCGCACCCGCTCGTTGGCGGCGCGGGCCGCGGCGGTCGCGGCGGCCGGCCAGACCCGGTCGATCGCGGCGTTGACCGCGGCCCCGACGAGGACGGCGAAGGCGGACACACCGATCCACAGCAGCACGGCGACGGGCGCGGCCAGCGAGCCGTAGATGGTCGGGCCCTCGACCGTGCTGGTGAGGTAGATGCGCAGCAGGAAGCTGCCGAGCACCCACATGGCCAGGGCGACCAGCGCGCCCGGCACGTCCTCGATCCACGGGGAGCGGACGGGCACCGAGACGTGGTACAGCGTGGTCAGGAAGACGATCGACAGGACGATGACGACGGGCCAGTACAGCACCTGGACGACGGTCGTCGACCACGGCACGACGTTCACCACCGCGTCCGGGCCGGCCACCATCAGCGGCAGCGCGACCGAGCCGATCAGCAGGGCGACGATGAAGAGCGCGAAGGACAGCAGGCGGGTCTTGACGATGCCGCGCACGCCGTCGAGGCCGTACATCACCGTGATGGTGTCGATGAAGACGTTCACGGCGCGGGAGCCGGACCACAGGGCGAAGAGGAAGCCGATGGAGATGACGTCGGGTCTGCCGCCCTTCATCACGTCGTGCAGGATCGGCTGGGCGATCTCCGAGACGCCCCGGCCGGACAGGACGGTCCGGGACGCCTCCAGGAGGTTGTTCTCCAGGCTGGCGATGGTGTCGGCGCCGGTCCAGTCGTCGACGTAGCCGAGCAGGCCGATCATGCTGAGCAGCAGCGGCGGCACGGACAGCAGGGTGAAGAAGGCGGCCTCGGCCGCGAGGCCGAGGATGCGGTACTCCATGCAGGAGTTGACGGTGTCCTTGAGCAGCAGCCAGGCGGTCCTTCGCTTCGAGACGTTCCGGTAGAGGGCACGCGCCCGATGGAGACGCCCTGAAGGGCCCTGAGGGGATTCACTTGCTGGCTGCACGCCCTAAAGGTATCCGCCGTTGCCCCCTGCACTCACCCCCTGGCCCGCCGCCCGTCGGGGCGCGCGGAGGGAAACGGGGCGGCAACGGACCGGAAACCGGGCGGGCGGTTCCGTCCCATTCTTCTGTCATGTCCTCGTTGGCCGGTTTGTTCCATCTTCTCGGCCTCACCATGCCCGGCCCCCGCGGCGCCACCGCGGCAATATCCCCGGTCACACACCGGAACACCGAAAAACCGTGCCGGGTTCCGAGCTCTCCGGAGCGACCGGAACGCGCCAATGGCTGAAACGCCCTTGAAGCGTTCATGAACTCTCCGAAAGAATTTCCATTGCATTCGTTGCGCTGCTGAGAACGACTCAGGCGTACACGACACGGGGGACATCGAGGGCCCAGGACCAAGGCCCGATCCAGCCGCGTTACCCGTGATCCGCATGGGACCCGTGCGGATCGCGCCGTGCTGCCCTGCGCCATTTTCACGCGGCCACTCCGTACTCTTCCGCATCATTTTGAACTCGAATCCCAATGGTATGGAATTCCGGCTTCCCGTGAACAGCGGGCGGAGTTCCACCGTATTTGTATCGGGGGAATTCTCATGCCTGCTCCGCACCCTTCGACGCGTACACCGTCACGGGCCCGCCGCAGCCTCGCGGGCCGGGCCGTGCCGCGCGCCGCCCGGGCGGACGGCTCGCCGATGACCGCATGGATGTTCGAGGACGGCCGACCGCCGGTCCTCGATCGCGGCGTCCGCGCCCCGCTCCCGACCGCCCACCGGCGGCGTGCAACAAGCCTGTCACCGACGGAACCGGGTAACCGGCAAAGCGCGTAAAGACTGCAAAACCAGTAAGGAGCGGACGTGCTGGAAAAAATAGACACCGCCACCGAATCTGTACTCGCCGAGGTTCTGGCCGGCGTCGTACGCAAGGAGCACATACCGGTCGACAGCCACTTCTTCGACGATCTCGGCGCCAACTCGCTGACCATGGCCCACTTCTGCGCCCGGGTCCGCAAGCGCCCCGATCTGCCCTCCGTGTCGATGAAGGACGTCTACGGCCATCCGACGATCCGCCGCCTGGCCGCCGCCCTCGACACGGTTGCGGCCGCCCCCGCGCCCGCCCCGGTCCCGGAGGCGCCCGCCCACCGGCCCGGCAGCACCTCGCTCCATCTGCTGTGCGGCACCCTGCAGTTCCTGGTCTTCGCCGCCTACTGCCTGCTCGCCGGGATCGTCATGGGCCAGGGCTACGAGTGGATCTCCGCCGTGGACGGGGTCGTGGACATCTACGTGCGCTCGCTCGTCTTCGGCGCCTCGGTGTTCGCGGGGGCCTGTCTGCTCCCGATCGCCGCCAAGTGGCTGCTGGTAGGCCGGTGGAAGGAGACGGAGTTCCCCGTCTGGAGCCTCGCCTACTTCCGCTTCTGGACCGTCAAGGCGCTGCTGCACGCCAACCCGCTGATCCTGTTCACCGGCAGCCCGCTGTACGTGCTCTACCTGCGGGCGCTCGGCGCGAAGATCGGCAAGGGCGTCACCATCCTGACCCACACGGTGCCGGTCTGCACCGACCTGCTGACGGTCGGCGCCGGTTCGGTGATCCGCAAGGACTCCTTCGTCCTGTGCTACCAGGCGCACGCGGGCCGCATCCGCACCGGCCGGGTGACGCTCGGGCGGGACGTGTACATCGGCGAGAAGTCGGTCGTGGACATCGGCACGACGATGGCGGACGGCTCCCAGCTCGGCCACTCCTCCGCCCTGTACGGCGGTGTGACGGTCCCGGCGGGCGAGCGCCGGCACGGCTCCCCGGCCCAGCCCACCGACGTCGACTACGTCCGCGTGCCCCCGGCCCGCGTCTCCACCCTGCGCCGCGCCGTGTACGGCCTCGGCGGTCTGCTGCAGACGCTGGTCGTCCTCGTCCCCGTCGCGGTGGGCGGGACCTACCTGCTGCTGACGGTGGTTCCGGCCCTCCACATGCTGCTCGACCCGACCTCCCAGGACCTGGGCTCGGCCGCCTTCTACGGCGAGGTGCTCGGCTTCTCGCTGGCCGCCTACGCGGGCTTCGTGGTCCTCGGCCTCGCCGCCGTGTCCCTGCTGCCGCGCCTGCTGGGCGCGATGCTGCGCGAGGACCGGGTCTACCCGCTCCACGGCTTCCACTACTCGCTGCAGCGCGCGGTCGCCCGCATGACCAACATCAAGTTCTTCAAGTGGCTGTGCGGCGACAGCTCGTACATCGTCCACTACCTGCGCTCCATCGGCTACGACCTCTCGCACGTGGAGCAGACCGGCTCCAACTTCGGCACCGAGGTCCAGCACGAGACGCCCTACCTGGTGTCGGTGGGCAGCGGCACGATGGTCGCCGACGGGCTGTCGATCGTGAACGCCGACTTCTCCGGCACGTCCTTCCGCGTCTCGCGCGCGGCGATCGGCGCGCACAGCTTCCTCGGCAACAACATCGCCTATCCCAGCGGCGGCCGCACCGGCGAGAACGTCCTGCTGGCGACGAAGGTGATGGTCCCGCTGGACGGCGAGGTCCGCGAGGGCGTGGGCCTGCTGGGCTCGCCGCCCTTCGAGATCCCGCGCTCGGTGGAGCGCGACAGCCGCTTCGACCATCTGCGCGAGGGCGACGAACTGCACCGCCGGCTGGCCGCCAAGAACCGCTACAACCTGCGCTCGATGGGCCTGTTCCTGTTCGTGCGCTGGCTGCACTGGTTCGCCCTGAGCCTGCTCGGCTTCGCCGCCTTCGACCTGTACGCCGCGAGCGGCGTCGCCGGCGGTGCGCTGATCGGCGCGTCCCTGGTCGTGGGTCTCGCGGTCAGCACCGGCTACTACGTGCTGGTGGAGCGGCTGATCACCCGCTTCCGGCCGCTGCAGCCGCAGCTGCGGTCCATCTACGACCCGCACTTCTGGTGGGTGGAGCGGCTGTGGAAGGTGCCCGACCACCACCTCGTGGTGTTCAACGGGACGCCGTTCAAGGCCTTCGTCTGGCGGCTGCTGGGCGTGCGGATGGGGCGCCGGGTCTTCGACGACGGCTGCTACATCACCGACCGCACACTGTCCGCGATCGGCGACGACTGCACGCTCGCCGCCCACACCAAGGTGCAGGCCCACTCGCAGGAGGACGGCACCTTCAAGTCCGACCACATCACCATCGGCGCCGGCTGCACGCTCGGCACCGGATCACTCGTGCACTACGGCGTCTCGATGGGCGACGGCGCGGTGCTCGCACCCGACTCCTTCCTGATGAAGGGCGAGGAGATGCCGCCGAGGGCGTACTGGGGCGGCAACCCGGCGGTCGCGCCGCGGCACGGGTGACAGGAACAGCACGGAAACACAGGGGGGAACCACCGATGGAAAGCATTCCGCGCTGGACGCTCGACCCGGTCGTGGGCGTCGCGGAGTACGAAGTCCCGCTGCCGGACGGCGTGTCCGGCACACCGGCCGCGCTGGCGGCCGCACACACCAGGGTGCTCACCGCGCTCTCCGGCGGGGACGAGGTGGCGGCCGGACCCGACGACGGCGCCCTGCACGTCCGCGTCAGCGGCCGGACGCTGCGCCTGCGCTACCGCACCGACGTGCTCGACGCCGCGGCCGCGGCCCGCATCGCCGGCTACCACCTCGCCGCACTCGCCGACCCCGGCCGGCGCAGCCTGCTCTCCGAGGAGGAACTCCGCTTCCAGCTGGCGGAGTTGGCGGGCCCCGTGCGGGAGCTGCCGGACCGGCGGGTGCACCAGCTGTTCGAACAGCGGGTGCTGCTCCACCCGGACGCGGTGGCCGCCGAGCAGGACGGGCGGCGGTGGACGTACCGGGAGCTCAACTCCCGGGCCAACCGCATCGCCCGGGCGCTGCTCGCCCGCGGCCTGCGGCCCGAGGACGTGGTCGCGGTCGTGATGGAACGCAACCTGGACTGGCCGGCCGCCGTGCTCGGCGTCCTGAAGGCGGGCGGCGTCTATCTGCCCGTGGAGCCGCACTTCCCGGCGGACCGCATCGCCACCACGCTCCGGCGGGCGGGCTGCGGGCTCGTGCTCACCGAGGAGGGCGGCGCCGGCCACGTCGACCCGGCCGTCCGCCGGCTGTTCGTGGACACCGCATACACCGAGGGGCACGGCGACGGCAACCCGGACGTGCCCGTCGCCGCCGGTCAACTCGCCTACATCTACTTCACGTCCGGCTCGACCGGCGAACCCAAGGGCGCGATGTGTGAGCACGCCGGCTTCCTCAACCACGTCCTCGCCAAGATCGACGACCTGGGGGTCGGCGCCGGGCGGACGGTCGCGCAGACCGCACCGCAGTGCTTCGACATCTCCCTGTGGCAGCTGGTCTCGGCACTCCTGGTCGGCGGCCGGACGCTCCTGATCGGCCAGGAGACGATCCTCGACGTGCCGCGGTTCGTGGACACGGTCGTGCGGGGCCGGGTGAACGTGCTGCAGATCGTGCCGTCGTATCTGGAGGCCGTGCTGGCCGAGTTGGAGCAGCGGCCGCGCGAACTGCCCGACCTGCGCTGCGTGTCGGTCACCGGCGAGGCGGTCAAGAAGGAGCTGGTGCAGCGCTGGTTCGACGCCATGCCCGGCATCCGGCTGGTCAACGCCTACGGCCTGACCGAGACGTCGGACGACACCAACCACGAGGTCATGGACCGGGTGCCGGACCAGGAGCGGGTGCCGCTCGGGCCGCCGATCGCCAACGTACGCGTGTACGTCGTCGACGAGGACCTGGCGCCCGTGCCGCTGGGCGCGCCCGGCGAGATCGTCTTCTCCGGCGTCTGCGTCGGCCGCGGGTACATCAACGACCCCGAGCGCACTCGCGCGGCCTTCGGCGAGGACCCCCACCGGCCCGGCGAGCGGCTGTACCGCAGCGGCGACCACGGGCGCTGGCTGCCCGACGGGAAGCTGGAGTTCCTCGGCCGCCGCGACAGCCAGGTGAAGATCCGCGGCTTCCGTGTCGAGATCGGCGAGATCGAGAACGCGCTGCTGCGGGTGCCCGGAGTCCGGGACGGCGCCGTGGTCGTCGTACGGGGCGCGCAGCTGGCCGCGTTCTGCACCGGTGAGGAGCCGGTGGGCGCCGACGAGGTGCGCAACAAGCTGGCCGCGTCGCTGCCCGCGTACATGGTCCCGGCGGTCGTGCACCGGCGCCGGCGGCTGCCGCTGACCGCCAACGGCAAGATCGACCGCAAGACGCTGACCGCGCTCGCCGAGGAGCTCGAGACCGACGGCTGCGACGCTCCGGTGAGCCCCGCCGAGCGGCGGCTGGCCGCTGCCTGGGCCGAGGTGCTGGGCGTCGACGCCGCCCGGATCGGCCGCCTCGACCACTTCTTCGACCGCGGCGGCACCTCGCTGTCCGCCGTGAAGCTCGCGATCGCCCTGAACCGCGCGATCACCCTCAAGGACGTCACCCGCCACCCGGTACTCGCCGATCTGGCGGGGCTGCTGGATCAGCGCCACTGAAAGGAACCTGTGCAATGTCGCACGCGTCCCCGACCTACCTCCCCGACATCGAGCCGGCCCCCGGCCGGCCGCCGCTGCTGCTGATCGAGCCCGACGGCGACGTGGCCGCCTGGGCCGCCGAGCACCGCGGCGCGCTGCGCGCCGCGGTCGCCGAACACGGCAGCCTCCTCGTCCGCGGGCTGGGCCTGGACGGGCCCGGCGTCACGGAGGAGGTGTTCCGGCACCTGTCCGACGGCCGGCTGATGGCCGACCGGGAGCCCTTCGCGCCGCGCCGCTCCTACTCCGACGGCGTGTACTCCTCCTCCAAGTGGCCGCCCAACCAGCAGATGTGCATGCACCACGAGCTGAGCTACGCCCTCGACTTCCCGGGCCTGCTGCTCTTCGCCTGCCTGGTGGCGCCGGAGGCGGGCGGGGCCACCGCGGTCGCCGACGGGCCCACGGTGCTGGAGGCGCTGCCCGCCGGGCTGGTCGAGCGGTTCGAGCGGGAGGGCTGGCTGCTGACCCGGACCTACAACGACGAGATCGGGGCGTCGGCCGCCGAGGCGTTCGGCACCGAGGACCGGGCCGAGATCGAGCGCTACTGCCGGGCCAACGCCATCGAGTTCGCCTGGCAGGACGACGGCTCGCTGCGCACCCGCCAGCACCGCAGCGCCGTGGTGCACCACCCGGTGACCGGCCGCCGCTGCTGGTTCAACCAGATCGCCTTCCTCAACGAGTGGACGATGGACCCCGAGGTGCGCGAGTACCTGGTGGACGTCTACGGACCGGACGGGCTGCCCTTCAACACCCGTTTCGGGGGCGGCGATCCGCTCGACGAGGACATCGTCCGCCAGATCAACGAGGTCTACGAGGCCCACACCCTGCGCGAGCCGTGGCACTCCGGCGACCTGCTGCTCGTCGACAACATCCGCACCTCGCACAGCAGGGAGCCCTTCGACGGGCCGCGCGAGGTGCTGGCCGCGCTCGGCGACCCGGTGCGGCTGACCGACTGCGCTCCGACCATCGACGTGAGGACGACCGCATGACCACCACCGACAGTGCCGCCCGCAGCGCCCTGGGCGCACCGCCGTTCGCGGTGATCTCCGGGGAGCAGGTGCAGCGGGTGCTGCAGGGCCGGGAACCGGAGATCGGCGAGCTCGTGGAGGCCGTGTACCGGCTGCACGGGGCGGGCGACTCGGTGAATCCACCGTCGTACTTCCTGCGTTTCCCGGACCGTCCCTCGTCGCGGATCATCGCACTGCCGGCCTCGCTCGGCGGCCCGCTGCGGGTGGACGGGCTGAAGTGGATCTCCAGCTTCCCGGAGAACACGAGGTCCGGGCTGCCGCGGGCATCGGCCGTGCTGATCCTCAACGACCCCGACACGGGCTACCCGTTCGCCTGTCTGGAGAGCTCGGTCATCAGCGCCACGCGCACCGCCTCCTCGGCGGCGCTGGCCGCCGACCGGCTCAGCCGCACCCGCACCCGGCCGGCCCGCGTCGGCTTCGTCGGGACCGGCCTGATCGCCCGCTACATCCACACCCATCTGGCCGCCACCGGCTGGGAGTTCGAGGAGACGGGGGTGTACGACCTGTCGCCCGACAGCGCGGCGGGATTCACCGGCTACCTGGAACGCACGGGCGCCAAGGGGCGGTTCAGGGTGCACGACGACGCCGAGAGCCTGGTCCGCTCCAGCGACCTGCTGGTGTTCGCCACGGTCGCGGCCGCGCCGTACATCCACGATCCGGCGTGGTTCGCGCACCACCCGCTGGTGCTGCACGTGTCCCTGCGCGACCTGGACCCGAGGATCCTGCTCGCGTCGGCCAACTACGTCGACGACGTCGAGCACTGCCTGAAGGCGGAGACCTCGCCGCACCTGGCCGAACAGCTCACGGGCGGGCGGGAGTTCCTCGACGGCACGCTGAACGACGTACTGACCGGGCGGGCGTCCGTCCCGGGTGACCGGACGGTGGTGTTCTCCCCGTTCGGTCTGGGGGTGCTCGACCTCGCGGTCGGCAAGTTCGTCCACGACGAAGTGGCCCGCGGGGGCGGGCTGCACGTCGTCGACGGGTTCTTCCACGAGCTGCGCCGGCATGGCTGACCGGCCCGTGGCGCATGAGGAGGGGGGCATCATGCCCGTCATTTCTGATCCTGTTCAGTTCAACGAGGAGGAGCTCTACGTCGACCTGCGGGCCGCACTGGGGCTGCCTCTGTACCTGAAGTGCGAGGGCTTCAACTTCGCCGGATCCATCAAGCTCAAGGCGGCGACGGAGATGGTGAACGCCGCCGAGCGCGAGGGGCGGCTGCGGCCGGGCTCGGTCCTGGTGGAGTCCTCGTCCGGCAACCTCGGCGTGGCGCTCAGCGTGATCGCGGCGAGCCGGGGCTACCGGTTTCTGTGCGTGACCGACGCGCGCTGCAACAAGCCGACGATCCGGCTGATGGAGTCGCTCGGCACCCAGGTCCACGTCATCGAGGAACCGGACGTGCGCGGCGGCTTCCTCGGGGCGCGGATGGCGTACGTCGACGCCCTGTGCGCCTCCGACGAGCGGTACATCTGGCTCAACCAGTACACCAACCAGGGCAACTGGAGGGCGCACTACCGCACCACCGCTCCGGCCATCGCCCGGCGCTTCCCCGACCTGGACGTGCTGTTCGTCGGGGCGGGCACGACCGGGACCCTGATGGGCTGCGCCCGCTGGTTCTGGCAGTGGCGGCGCCGGGTGCGCATCGTCGCGATCGACAGCGTCGGCTCGGTGAGCTTCGGCGGGGCTCCGGGCCGCCGGATGATCCCCGGCCTCGGCACCAGCGTGCCGCCGCGGCTGCTCGACGAGTCGTACGTGGACGACCTGGTCCGCGTCGAGGAGAGCGACGCCATCCTGGCCTGCCGCCGGCTGGCCGCGCGGGGCTTCATGTTCGGCGGTTCGACCGGCACGGTGATCAGCGGCGCCGGCCAGTGGCTGGCCGAGCACGGCCGGCAGGGCCTGACGTCGGTGGCGATCGCCCCGGACCTCGGCGAGCGCTATCTGGACACGGTGTACCGGGAGGGCTGGCCGGCGGACGCGATCGAACCGGAACCGGCCATGGCCAGGCTGGCCTGATCCGTACGGTGGGGGTCCGGGGGCGGCGGCCCCCGGACGGCACCGCGGACGCGGCACCCCGTGTCCCCGGTGTGCCGGAGGCGGAGGCCGGGGTACTTTCGCCGCATGGCACGCCGCACCCACACCGTGACCAACCAGCCCCCGCCCCTGGTCGGCTACGACGTCTACAGCGCCGACCGTGCCCTGACCGAAGCGGTCGAGCGGCACCTGGACCCCGAGCCGCTCGACGAGGGACGCGAGGAACTGGCCGCCCTGGGGCGGGCCTCGGGCTCCCGGCAGCTGCAGGAATGGGGCACCCAGGCCAACGAGAACCCGCCCCGGCTGCGCACGCACGACCGCCGGGGCCACCGCGTCGACGAGGTCGACTTCCATCCCGCCTGGCACCGGCTGCTCGGCAAGGGCGTCTCCGCGGGCCTGACCTCGGCGTGGAACCGGCCCGGCGGCCATGTGCGCCGGGCCGCCGCGTTCGTGGTCTGGACGCAGGTCGAGGCCGGCAACCTCTGCCCCCTGTCGATGACCCACGCCGCCGTGCCCGCCCTGCGCACGGACCCGGCGCTCGCCGCCGAGTGGGAGCCGCGGCTGACCTCCGTGGTCTACGACCGCGAACTGCGGCCCGCCCGCCTCAAGGCCGGGGCCCTGTTCGGGATGGGCATGACCGAGAAGCAGGGCGGCAGCGACGTACGCGCCAATACGACGGCCGCACGGCCGCTCGACGAGGACGGGACGTACGAGCTGACCGGTCACAAGTGGTTCTGCTCGGCCCCCATGTCGGACGGGTTCCTGGTGCTCGCGCAGGCTCCCGGCGGGCTCACCTGCTTCCTCGTACCGCGCGTTCTGGACGACGGCTCGCACAACGTCTTCCTGCTCCAGCGGCTCAAGGACAAGCTCGGCAACCGCTCCAACGCCTCCGCAGAGGTCGAGTTCGACGGCACCTGGGCGCGCCGGGTCGGCGAGGAGGGGCGCGGGGTGCGCACCATCATCGGCATGGTGGCGGCCACCCGACTGGACTGCGTGCTGGGCTCGGCCGGCCTGATGCGGCAGGCGGTCGCGCAGGCCGTGCACCACTGCACCCACCGGGCGGCGTTCGGCGCGAAGCTGGTCGACCAGCCGCTGATGCGCAACGTCCTGGCCGACCTCGCGCTGGAGTCCGAGGCGGCCACCACCCTCGCGCTGCGCCTGGCCGCCGCCTACGACGACGGCGGCGAGCAGGAGCGGGCGCTGCTGCGGATCGCCGTACCGGCCACCAAGTACTGGGTGACCAAGCGGTGCGCCCCGGTGGCGGTCGAGGCCGCCGAGTGCCTGGGCGGCAACGGCTACGTCGAGGAGTCGGGGCTGCCCCGGCTGGTGCGCGAGTCGCCGCTGAACTCGGTCTGGGAGGGCGCGGGCAACGTCCAGGCGCTGGACGTGCTGCGCGCGCTGCAGCGCGAGCCGCAGGCCCTCAACGCCTATCTCCAGGAGGTCGGCAGGGCGCGCGGCGCCGACCACCGGCTGGACGCCGCGATCAAGAACCTGCTGACGGACCTGGCGGACCTGGAGGGCGTCGAGGGGCGTGCCCGGCGGCTGACGGAGCGGATCGCGCTGGTGCTCCAGGGCTCGCTGCTCGTCAGGTTCGCGCCGCCTCAGGTGGCCGACGCCTTCTGCGCCGCCCGACTGGGCGGCGACGCCGGCTCGGCCTTCGGCACCCTGCCCGCCACCCTGGACCTGGCGTCGGTCGTGGAGCGTGCCCGCCCGCTGTCCTGAGGGGTCGCCGCGGGACGCGGGGGTGGTGCTGCGCCGACACGGCACCACCCCCGCTCGAGCTGGCCCCATCAAGGCCATGAACGCCGCTCGGGACGGCGTCGCTCAATATTCAAACAACCTGGGAGCGGTTCACCAGGGTTGCAAGGGGTTGCAACTTGCTGCTGTGTGTGGCTGGACTGTCTCCGTCCGTCAGCACCGGACGGCACTATGAGACCGACAGTGCGGACGACTGGGGAATCCGTCGCCGAAACGGCGCGGGGGTTCGGTTGTCCCGGGCACTTCTTGCGGGAGGACCAGTGGCGCATCCGCCGACGGACGTGACGCAGCTCGCCATGGTCGACACGGCACGGGCGGCGCGGGTACTGAGCGAGCTCCGCTCCGCCAGGCTCTCGGGGCAGCGCACTCCGGTCGCCCCGCGCCCGGTGATCGAGCAGTCCTGGGGGCGGATGCTGCGCGGCGGCATCGATCCCGAACGCGACCACCGCGCCGGGCTGCTCTCCACCGACGAGGTGCGGCGGCGCCGGGAGACGACGGTGCTGCGGCACGTCCTGCCCGTGCTGCGCGAGGGGCTGCTGTCGGTCGCGGACGTCGCCCACCACATCATGGTCGTCACCGACGAGGACGGCCGGGTGCTGTGGCGGGAGGGCAGTTCGGCCGTGCTGCGCAAGGCGGACGGGCTGGGCTTCGAACTCGGCGCGGACTGGCGGGAGGACGTCGTCGGCACGAACGGGATCGGCACCCCCGCGGTGGTGCGCCGGCCCGTGCAGGTCTTCGCCTCCGAGCACTTCGTCCGCTCCATGACCACCTGGACCTGCACGGGCGCGCCGATCACGGACCCGCGCGACGGCCGGCTGCTGGGCGTGGTGGACGTCAGCGGGCCGCTGGAGACGATGCATCCGGCGACCCTCGCCTGGGTCGACTCGGTGGCCAAGCTCGCCGAGGCGCGGCTGCGCGAGCTGCACCTGGCCTCGCTGGAGCGGCTGCGCGCGGTGGCCGCGCCGATGCTGGCGCGGGTGGGCGGCCGGGCGCTGGCGGTGGACCGGGACGGCTGGACCGCGGCGGTGACCGGGATGCCGTACACCGGCCGGATCACCCTGCCCAAGTCCCTGTCGGCGGGTCGCCGGTGGCTGCCCCCGCTCGGGCTGTGCACGGTGGAGCCGCTGGCCGAGGGGTGGCTGGTCAGGGCCTCGGACGAGCCACTGCCGGACGGCGCCACCCGGATCGTGCTGGACCTGTCGCAGCCGCGCCGCCGCCCGGTGACGGTGTCCGGAAGCGCGGGTTCCTGGACCCACGAACTGAGTCCCCGGCACGCCGAGTTGCTGTATCTGCTCGCGCTGAACCGCGACGGGTGCAGTGCGGCCTTCCTGGCCGAAGAGGTGTTCGGGGACCCGGCGCGGCGGGTGACGGTGCGCGCCGAGATGTCCCGAGTGCGGCGCTATCTGGGCGGGTTGCTGGAGCACCGGCCCTACCGCTTCGCCGAGAGCGCGGAGGTGGAGCTGCTCCTGCCGGCCGACCCGCGTGACCTGCTGCCGCAGTCCACGGCGCCGACGGTGCGGCATCTGCGGGAGTCGGCCGGGACCCCCTGAGCGCGGACGCCGGCCGCGGCGCCGACCGCGCACGCTGCGTCACCAGGATGCGCCCCTGTGTGACCCCGGCGGGGTCATCTTCCGCATATTTGCAGGTTCTTCGTCCCCCGCCGCACCGGACTGCCGTAGCATCCCTCTACGGGCCGCCCCACCTGCTCCTTTGGTCAACACACAGACCAATGGCCGCAGTTGGCCCGCCTCGGGAGGACGTATGAAGCAACGTGGCCGACATCGCAGGCAGAAGCGGGGAAGAGCGCTGCGCGCCCTGCTGGCCGGAACCGCCCTCGCCCTCACCGCCGCCGCCACGATGATCAGTGCCTCACAGGCCACGGTGAGTGACAGGACCGGGGCACTGAAGGCACTCTCCTCCTCCGACCGGACGTCCGCCGGGCTGCGGCTCCAGGAGCGCGCGGTGCCGCGCAGCACGCTCGACCGGCTCGCCTCCGCGATGGGCCGGCCCGTCGGCGTCACCACCGTCCTCGGCGACGCCGACCACTCCCTGCTCGACACGGCCGACTGCCCGCCCGCCGCGCGCGCGGCGCTGCCCGTCACGCCGGCGGCCGCCCGCGCCTACTGCTGGGACGCCGCCGACACACGCGGCTGGCGGGCCGGCGCGGTCACCACCTCCGGGGACGCGGACGACGACGGCCACTGGGGCGAGCACCGGGTGATCCTCTCCGGCTGGAGCCACGGCAGCGGCCGGACGGGCCACGCCCGGGTCGCCTTCGTCGACGCCACCGACCCGGGCCGGCTGACCTACACCTGGGCCACGCTCGCCGTTCCGGTCGACGGCGGCCGCGACTACCGCGGGCTCGCCTCCCGCGTCTCCGGCATGGTCTGGTACCAGGGCAAGCTGCTGGTCACCGTGGCCGACGGCCTGTACGTGTACGACCTGCACCGCATCCAGCGGGCCACCGTCGACAGCGGCGCGGTCGGCCGGGTGCGCGGCGGCTGGTCGGCGCACGGCGCGAAGTACGTGCTGCCGGCGGTGGGTTCGTACCGGCTCGCCGGGCGGACCGCGGGCCCGGCGGCGATCTCGCTGGACCGCAGCACCGCGCCCGACAGCCTGGTCGCGAGCGAGCGGGTGCCGGCGGACGGCGACCGCACCACCCGGCTGTGGCGCTACGCCTTCAGCGGCGACCCGGCACGCGCGGGCCTGCTGGCCACCGACGCCGCGGGACGCGCGGAGCCGGTCCAGGCGTACGAGACGCGGACGACCGGTGTCGGCGGTGTGCTGTCCCTGCACTCGGACTGGTACCTGGCGGGCTCGGCGGACAGCCCGGACGGCCGCGGCACCCTGTGGCGGCAGAACACGCGCAAGGCGCGGGCCACCGTGTGCGGTGCGGACGAGTCGAACCACTGCTGGACCGGCCGGGCCGGGTCGCTGTCGTACGCACAGGACACCGGGGACGTCTGGTCGCAGTCGGGCCGGATGCTCTACGCGCTGCCGCTGGCCTCGATCGACAGATCTCTCGGGTAGATGATTCCCTGGCGGGCATGACCAACATCCCCGTGACCACCTGGTCCCTGGAGCAGACCGCCCCGGCCGACCTCCTGCCGGCCGCCGCGCCGGAGGGGGACGTGCGGATCGTCCGCTCCGAGGTCCCCTCCCCCGAGTTCAGCCGCTTCCTGTACGCGTCCGTCGGCGGCGACATCCGCTGGATCGACCGGCTGGGCTGGACGTACGCCCGGTGGCAGGAGCAGCTGGACCGGCCGGGCACGGAGACCTGGGTGGCCTACGACCGGGGCACGCCGGCGGGCTACATCGAGCTCGACGCGCAGGACGACGGGGTCGTGGAGATCGCCTACTTCGGGCTGATCCCCGCCTTCCGGGGCCGCCGCATCGGCGGGCATCTGCTCTCCTACGGCACCGCCCGCGCCTGGGACCTCGCCGAGCGCTGGCCCGGGCGGCCGCAGACCAAGCGGGTCTGGGTGCACACCTGCAGCCTGGACGGCGAGCACGCCATGGACAACTACCGGCGCCGGGGCTTCGCGCTGTTCGACACCAAGGTCGAGGAGCAGCGCGAGGTGCCCGCACCCGGCCCGTGGGCCGGCGCCTACCCGGTCTGACCTGCGCGGACAAGACCGGCCGCAGCCAATGTGATCGAGGACACCCCTGTCCCACATTCCGGGACAAGGATGTCCGCATCGTGGACGAAGCTGGACTGTGTCCAGATTGCCGTGCCACGCTTCCGTCATGCCTGGAACTGGAATTGCCTTGGTGAGTCGGCGGCACGTCGACCTCGGCCGCATGTCCAGCGCCATCTGTCCGGCGAGCTGACAGCACAGCACGCCCGGCATCTCCTGACTTTCCCCCTCTTTCGCCTGCGCAAGGACGCGCATGGTTGCCCATGCGCCTGCACGCGCAGGTCAGAGCCGCATTCCCGCCTGTCCCGAAGGACGTATCAACCATGGCCGCCACCCCGCCGAAGCCTGCCGCCGCGACTCCCCGCCGCAAGGTGAGCCGTCACCGTGGCGAGGGCCAGTGGGCCGCGGGACACTTCACCCCGCTCAACGGCAACGAGCAGACCAAGAAGGACGACGACGGTCTCAATGTGCGGACACGCATTGAGACGATCTACTCCAAGCGCGGCTTCGACTCGATCGACCCCGGCGACCTGCGCGGACGCATGCGCTGGTGGGGGCTCTACACCCAGCGCAAGCCCGGGATCGACGGCGGCAAGACCGCGATCCTGGAGCCGGAGGAGCTGGACGACAAGTACTTCATGCTGCGCGTGCGCATCGACGGCGGTGCGCTGACCACGCGGCAGCTGCGCGTCATCGGCGAGATCTCGCAGGAGTTCGCGCGCGGCACCGCGGACATCACCGACCGGCAGAACGTCCAGTACCACTGGATCCGCATCGAGGACGTCCCGACGATCTGGGAGCGGCTGGAGGGCGTGGGCCTGTCGACGGTCACCGCCTGCGGCGACACCCCGCGTGTGATGATCGGCTCCCCGGTGGCGGGCATCGCCGAGGACGAGATCATCGACGGCACGCCGGCGCTGGAGGAGATGAAGCGCCGGGTCCTGAACAACAAGGCGTACTCGAACCTCCCCCGCAAGTTCAAGACGGCCATCTCGGGCTCGCCGGTGCTGGACGTGGTGCACGAGATCAACGACGTCGCCTTCGTCGGCGTACGCCACCCCGAACACGGCCCGGGCTTCGACGTCTGGGTCGGCGGCGGCCTGTCCACCAACCCCAAGCTGGGCGTGCGGCTCGGCGCCTGGGTGCCGATCGACGAGGTCCCCGACGTCTACGAGGGCGTCATCTCGATCTTCCGCGACTACGGCTACCGCCGGCTGCGCAACCGCGCCCGGCTGAAGTTCCTCGTCGCCGACTGGGGCGCGGAGAAGTTCCGCCAGGTGCTGGAGGACGAGTACCTGGGCGGGCGCAAGCTCGTCGACGGCCCGGCCCCCGAGCAGCCGGTCCAGCAGTGGCGCGACCACATCGGCGTGCACCGCCAGCGCGACGGCCGCTTCTACGTCGGCTTCGCCCCGCGCGTGGGACGCGTCGACGGCGCCACCCTGACGAAGGTCGCCGACCTCGCGGAGGCGCACGGCTCGGGCCGGGTGCGCACCACCGTCGAGCAGAAGATGATCATCCTCGACGTCGAGGAGGGCCAGGTCGACTCGCTCGTGGACGAGCTGGAGGCGCTGGACCTCACCGCCCGGCCGTCCACCTTCCGGCGCGGCACCATGGCCTGCACCGGCATCGAGTTCTGCAAGCTGGCCATCGTCGAGACCAAGCAGCGCGGCTCGCAGCTGATCGACGAACTGGAGCGCCGCCTCCCGGACTTCGACGAGCCGCTCACCATCAATCTCAACGGCTGCCCGAACGCCTGCGCCCGTATCCAGGTCGCGGACATCGGTCTCAAGGGCCAGCTGGTCCTCGACGACAAGGGCGAGCAGGTCGAGGGCTACCAGGTGCACCTCGGCGGCGCGCTGGGCCTGGAGGCCGGGTTCGGCCGCAAGGTCCGCGGCCTGAAGGTGACGTCGGACGAGCTGCCCGACTACATCGAGCGTGTCCTCAAGCGGTTCCAGGCCGAGCGCGAGGACGGCGAGCGGTTCGCCGCCTGGGCCTCGCGGGCGTCCGAGGAGGCCCTGTCGTGAGCGAGCGCGCCGCCCCCTTCTACTGCCCCTACTGCGGCGACGAGGACCTCCGTCCCGGCGAGCAGGGCCATGGCGCATGGGAATGCGCGGCGTGCAACCGGGCTTTCCAGCTGAAGTTCCTCGGGCTGCTCGCCCGGGGTCTGCAGCACTCCGAAGCAGGGGGAGACGAGACATGACCGCGGTGACGGAAGAGCAGACGACCGAGGACCTGAAGGCGCTCGCCGAGCGGGCGGGCCGCGACCTGGAGGACGCCTCCGCGCTGGAGATCCTCCGGTGGGCGGCCGACACGTTCGGCAAGCGCTTCTGCGTGACCTCGTCGATGGAGGACGCGGTGGTCGCCCACCTCGCCTCCCGGGCCATGCCCGGCGTGGACGTCGTGTTCCTGGACACCGGCTACCACTTCCCGGAGACCATCGGCACCCGTGACGCGGTCGAGGCCGTGATGGACGTCAACGTCATCACCCTGACCCCCCGTCAGACGGTCGCCGAGCAGGACGCGGAGTACGGCCCGAAGCTGCACGACCGCGACCCCGACCTGTGCTGCAAGCTGCGCAAGGTCCAGCCGCTGGAGCAGGGCCTGAAGAGCTACGTGGCCTGGGCGACCGGTCTGCGCCGCGACGAGTCCCCGACCCGGGCGAACACCCCGGTCGTCGGCTGGGACGAGAAGCGGCAGAAGGTCAAGATCTCGCCGATCGCCCGCTGGAGCCAGGACGACGTGGACGCGTACGTGGCCGAACACGGCGTCCTGACCAACCCGTTGCTGATGGACGGCTACGCGTCCGTCGGCTGCGCCCCCTGCACCCGCCGGGTGCTGGAGGGCGAGGACGCACGGGCCGGCCGCTGGGCCGGCCGCTCCAAGACCGAGTGCGGGCTGCACGGCTGACCATGACTGTGACATCGACGAATCAGGAGACGGACGTGACGACCGGAGCCACCGTCTGGCTCACGGGTCTGCCGAGCGCCGGCAAGACCACCATCGCGTACGAGCTGGCGGGCCGGCTGCGCGAGGAGGGCCACCGTGTCGAGGTGCTCGACGGCGACGAGATCCGCGAGTTCATCTCGGCGGGCCTCGGCTTCAGCCGCGAGGACCGGCACACCAACGTGCAGCGCATCGGCTTCCTCGCCGAACTGCTCGCCCGCAACGGCGTCAAGGCGCTCGTCCCGGTGATCGCGCCCTACGCCGACAGCCGCGAGGCGGTGCGCAAGCGCCACCAGGACGGCGGGGCGGCGTACCTCGAGGTGCACGTGGCGACCCCGGTCGACGTGTGCTCCGTACGTGATGTGAAGGGTCTGTACGCCAAGCAGGCCGCGGGCGAACTGACCGGGCTCACCGGGGTGGACGACCCCTACGAGACGCCCGAGTCGCCCGACCTGCGTATCGAGTCGCAGCACCAGACCGTCCAGGAGTCCGCGGCCGCGGTCCACGCGCTGCTCACCGAAAGGGGACTGGCATGACGACGACCGTCACCGAGGTCGAGGAGGGTACGGGCGCCCCGTACGCCCTCTCGCACCTGGACGCCCTCGAGTCCGAGGCGGTGCACATCTTCCGTGAGGTGGCGGGTGAGTTCGAGCGGCCGGTGATCCTCTTCTCCGGCGGCAAGGACTCCATCCTCATGCTGCACCTGGCGCTCAAGGCCTTCGCCCCCGCACCGGTCCCCTTCTCGCTGCTGCACGTGGACACCGGGCACAACTTCCCCGAGGTGCTGGAGTACCGCGACCGCGTCGTCGCCCAGCACGGACTGCGGCTGCACGTCGCCTCCGTCCAGGACTACATCGACCGCGGTGTGCTCAAGGAGCGCCCGGACGGGACCCGCAACCCGCTGCAGACCCTGCCGCTGACCGAGAAGATCCAGGCGGAGAGGTTCGACGCCGTCTTCGGCGGCGGACGGCGCGACGAGGAGAAGGCCCGCGCCAAGGAACGCGTGTTCAGCCTGCGCGACGAGTTCTCGCAGTGGGACCCGCGCCGCCAGCGCCCCGAGCTGTGGAACCTCTACAACGGCCGGCACGCCCCCGGCGAGCACGTCCGCGTCTTCCCGCTGTCCAACTGGACCGAACTGGACGTCTGGCAGTACATCGCCCGCGAGGGCATCGAGCTCCCGGAGATCTACTTCGCGCACGAGCGCGAGGTGTTCAAGCGCAGCGGCATGTGGCTGACCGCCGGCGAGTGGGGCGGCCCCAAGGACGGCGAGAGCGTGGAGAAGCGGCAGGTGCGCTACCGCACCGTCGGCGACATGTCCTGCACCGGCGCCGTCGACTCCGACGCGGTGACCCTGGAGCAGGTCATCACCGAGATCGCCGCCTCACGGCTGACCGAGCGCGGCGCCACGCGCGCCGACGACAAGCTCTCCGAGGCCGCGATGGAAGACCGCAAGCGCGAGGGGTACTTCTAAGCATGAGCACGATCACGACCGAGGAGCTCTCGGCCACCACCCTGCTGCGGTTCGCCACGGCCGGCTCCGTCGACGACGGCAAGTCGACCCTGGTGGGCCGGCTGCTGCACGACTCCAAGTCGGTCCTCACCGACCAGCTGGAAGCCGTCGAGCACGCCTCCCGCAACCGCGGCCAGGACACCCCCGACCTCGCCCTGCTCACCGACGGCCTGCGCGCCGAACGCGAACAGGGCATCACCATCGACGTCGCCTACCGCTACTTCGCCACCCCCAAGCGACGCTTCATCCTCGCCGACACCCCCGGCCACGTGCAGTACACCCGCAACATGGTCACCGGCGCCTCCACCGCCGAACTCACCGTCATCCTCGTCGACGCCCGCAACGGCGTCGTCGAACAGACCCGCCGCCACGCCGCCATCGCCGCCCTCCTCCGCGTCCCCCACGTCGTCCTCGCCGTCAACAAGATGGACCTCGTCGACTACAAGGAGCCCGTCTTCGCCGCGATCGCCGAGGAGTTCACGGCGTACGCGACCGAGCTGGGCGTCCCGGAGGTCACCGCCATCCCGATCTCCGCGCTCGCCGGCGACAACGTGGTGGAGCCCTCCGCCACCATGGACTGGTACGGCGGCCCGACGGTCCTGGAGCATCTGGAGACGGTCCCGGTCAGTCACGACCTGAGCCACTGCCACGCGCGGCTGCCCGTGCAGTACGTGATCCGGCCGCAGACCGCCGAGCACCCGGACTACCGGGGCTACGCGGGCCAGATCGCCGCCGGTTCGTTCCACGTCGGCGAGGCCGTCACGGTGCTGCCGTCCGGCCGCGCGTCGCGGATCTCCGCCATCGACCTGCTCGGCGAGCCGGTCGACGTCGCCTGGACCACCCAGTCGGTGACCCTCCTGCTGGAGGACGACATCGACATCTCGCGCGGCGACCTGATCGTGCCCAGCAAGGACGCCCCGGCGACCACGCAGGACATCGAGGCGACCGTCTGCCACGTGGCCGACGCCGCCCTGACCGTCGGTCACCGCGTGCTGCTCAAGCACGGCACCCGCACGGTCAAGGCGATCGTCAAGGACATCCCGTCCCGGCTCACGCTGTCGGATCTGTCGCTGCACCCGCACCCGGGGCAGCTCGTCGCCAACGACATCGGCCGGGTGAAGATCCGCACCGCCGAGCCGCTGCCGGTCGACTCCTACGCCGACTCCCGCCGCACGGGCTCGTTCATCCTGATCGACCCCAGCGACGGCACCACGCTCACCGCGGGCATGGTCGGCGAGTCGTTCGCGTCCCCCGAGCCCGTCAAGGACGAGGCCGAGGACGACGGGTGGGACTTCTGACATGACGTCCACCGACTGCTGAGGGCAGGACGAAGTGCCGCGATGTGTGCGCCGACGTACGCACACCGACGAGTTCCCAGGAGGTGACGACCATGGCCACGACCACTCTTCCCGCCCAGGCCGCCGAGTCGGTCGAGTACGCGGCACGCATCGCGCACGTCTCGAAGTCCTTCGCGACTCCGGGCGGGCAGCAGCTCGTGCTGGACGACGTCAGCATCGATGTCGCACCGGGCGAGTTCGTCACCCTGCTGGGGGCCTCGGGCTGCGGCAAATCCACTCTGCTCAACCTGGTGGCGGGGCTGGACCGGCCGTCGGCCGGCACCATCGGCACCGACGGCCGGCCCGCCCTGATGTTCCAGGAGCACGCCCTGTTCCCGTGGCTGACCGCGGGCAAGAACATCGAACTCGCCCTGAAACTGCGCGGGGTGGCCAAGCCGGAGCGGCGGGACAGGGCCGAGGAGCTGCTCGAACTGGTCCGGCTGCAGGGCGCGTACGGCAAACGCGTGCACGAGCTGTCGGGCGGCATGCGCCAGCGCGTCGCGCTCGCCCGCGCGCTCGCCCAGGACAGCCGGCTGCTGCTGATGGACGAGCCGTTCGCGGCCCTGGACGCCATCACCCGCGACGTCCTGCACGACGAACTGACCCGCATCTGGGCCGAGACCGGCGTCTCCGTGCTGTTCGTGACGCACAACGTGCGCGAGGCGGTACGGCTCGCCCAGCGCGTCGTCCTGCTGTCCTCCCGCCCCGGCCGGATCGCCCGGGAATGGACGGTCGACATCCCGCAGCCGCGCCGCATCGAGGACGCCGCGGTGGCCGAACTGTCCGTCGAGATCACCGAAGAACTGCGAGGGGAGATCCGCCGCCATGGCCGGCACTGACACGGCTCCGGCGCAGGACGCCGGAAGCGTCGAGGCGGGTCTCGACGCGCTGGAGACCACGTCCGCCGGCCGGGCGTCCCTGCGGCAGACCCTCGTCACCAAGGTCCTCCCGCCGCTCACCGCGGTCGTCGTGGTCCTGGCGGTCTGGCAGGGACTGATCACCTTCAGGATCGTGGACGACCCGACGAAGCTGCCGTCACCGGGCGCCGTGTGGCAGGCCGTCCACGAGTCGTGGCTCCAGGGCACACTGCTCGGCTACATCTGGACCAGCGTCTCGCGCGGGCTGCTGGGCTTCTGCTTCGCGCTGCTCATCGGCACCCCGCTGGGGCTGCTGGTGGCCCGGGTGCGGTTCGTGCGCGCGGCCATCGGCCCGATCCTCTCCGGTCTCCAGTCGCTGCCGTCGGTGGCCTGGGTGCCGCCCGCCGTGATCTGGCTGGGCCTGAACAACTCGATGATGTACGCCGTGATCCTGCTCGGCGCGGTCCCCTCCATCGCCAACGGCCTGGTGTCCGGCGTCGACCAGGTGCCGCCGCTGTTCCTGCGCGCGGGCCACACGATGGGCGCGACCGGGCTGCGGGGCACCTGGCACGTCACCCTGCCCGCCGCGCTGCCGGGCTACGTCGCCGGCATGAAGCAGGGCTGGGCCTTCTCGTGGCGCTCGCTGATGGCGGCGGAGATCATCGCGAGCTTCCCCGATCTGGGCGTGGGCCTCGGCCAGTTGCTGGAGAACGCCCGCACCGCGAGCGACATGGCCATGGTGTTCGAGGCCATCCTGCTGATCCTGTTCGTCGGCATCGCCATCGACCTGCTGATCTTCAGCCCGCTGGAGCGGTGGGTGCTGCGCAGCCGCGGACTGCTGGTGAAGAGCTGATGTCCATGCGTCCTGCGAAGCCGGTGCTTGTCGTCATCGCCCACGGCAGCCGCGACCCGCGGCACGCCGCGACCGTGCACGCCCTGGTGCGCCGGGTGCGGTCGCTGCGACCGGGGCTGCGCGTGGAGACCGGCTTCCTGGACTTCGACACCCCGTCCGTGAGCGGGGTGCTGGAGTCGCTGGCGGCGGAGGGCGTCCGTGACGTCGTGGCCCTCCCCCTGCTCCTGACGCGCGCCTTCCACGCGAAGGCGGACATCCCCGCGGTCCTGCGGGAGGCGCCGCCGCGGCTGCGCATCCGCCAGGCGGAGGTGCTCGGCCCGTCGCCGCTCCTCCTCTCCGCACTCGAACGACGTCTGTACGAGGCGGGGCTGACCCCCGCCGACAAGTCCTCGACCGGGGTCGTCCTGGCCTCGGCGGGGTCCTCCGACCCGGAGGCGATCGCAGTGATCGCAGAAATCGCGCGGGAGTGGCGGCACACCGGTTGGTGCGCCGTGCGGCCTGCGTTCGCCTCCGCATCCCTTCCGCGCACCGAGGACGCGGTGCGCGAGCTGCGCGCCCTCGGCTGCAAGCGGGTCGCCGTCGCCCCGTACGTGCTCGCCCCCGGCTTCCTGCCGGACCGGATCGCGCGGGGCGCGGCCGAGGCGGACGCGGACGTGCTGGCCGACGTGCTGGGTCCGGCACCCGAGGTGGCGCGGGTGCTGCTGGAGCGGTACGACGCCGCACGCGGCACCTCGCTCGCACCGGCGGTCGACCGCGTACGGCCGCGTCGTGGCCGGTCGCGCACCTCCCCGCGCCCCCTGTCGATGCCTACGGCCTGGTCGTTGCCGTGACCGTCGCCGCAGGACCGGTGCCGGCGGCGGTCACCGCGGCCACCGTCACCGTGTACGTGGTCGCCGCCTTCAGGCCGGCGAGCACCCGGAACATGCCCTTCGCCGAGGGCTGGGTGACCAGGACGTCCCGGCCGGTGACGTCGACGGGCGCGCGGCCGTCGGAGACCGTCACGCGGTAGCCTACGACCTTCGCGTCGCCCGTCGCGGTGGGCGGGGTCCAGGCGAGGGTGGCCGCCATGGACGCCGTGCGCAGCTTGGGACTTGTGGGTGCGCCCGGCAGCACGGTGGCCGTCGTGGGCGACAGCGGGAGCGAGGCGAGGGACGGAGCGCTGCCGCCTACGTCGTTGTTCGCGGTGACCGTCACGGTGAACGGGCCGCCGGCCGCCGGCAGTCCGCCGATCCGCACCAGCGCCGTACGCCTGAAGTCGGTGGCCGCGACGGTCTGCTGCCCGGCCTGCCTGCCCGTCGAGTCGTACGCCCTCGCCGTGTACGACCGCACCGGCGAACCTCCGTCGGCGAACGTCGGGTTGAAGGTGACGTACAGGGCGTCCGGGCCCGCGGTGCTGGTGCCGACGCGCGACGGTGCCTCGGGGACGGACCGCGCGCCGATGCGGCGGTCGAGCAGCGAGCGGTACGCGGGCTCAAGTCCGGCGCCGGCGAGGATCTCGGGCGGTACGTCGGACGGGGACGCCATGATCCTGTTGCCGGTCGTCACCAGCCCCTTGTTGTCGCCGTCGGCGGTGCCCTCCTCCCACCAGTTGTCCTTGACGAGGGTCGGGTCGTTGTTGCCGAGGCCGTCGCGGTAGTCGGTGTGCCGGGAGGCGACGTTGGCGTAGGACGCGTGGTAGAGGACGTTCCCCTCGACGGTCTCGTAGGTGCAGCCGTTGTCGGTGTAGACGCTCTTGCCGAGGCCCCACTGGTCGTGGACGACGTTGCCGGTGACCTTCTCGCCGTCGGCCAGGGAGGTGCCGGTCAGGCCCTGGGTGTAGATGCCGCCACCGTCGTCGAGCATCTGCATGTAGTCGGAGATCAGGTTGTCGCGGACGGTGTTGCCGTGGCTCGGGTTCGGCGTCGCCGGGTCGCCGATCTTGTCGGGCCAGCCGCCCCAGCCCATCGAGATCGCGGAGTAGCCGACGTGGTCGATCTGGTTGTGGGCGATGGTGTCGTTCCGGGTGTAGCCGTTGAGGATCGCCACGCCGCCGTGGTACTCGCGGGGCAGGGCGTAGAGGTGATTGTCCGTCACCTGCACTCCTGAGGCGGGAGCTTGGCCGTCCACTCCCCCGATCTCCAGCCCGTTGCCGGAGATGTCGGTGAAGATGCTGCCGCGGACGGAGGCGTCCTCGGTTCCGGCACCCAACTCCAGTCCGGACGCGCCGAGATGGGCGAAGACGTCGTCGGCGAACTCGATGCGCCGGGCGTGGGTGAAGGCCAGGTTGCCGGGCATCTTCGTCCAGGACGCGAACGGGCAGGTGCCGCCCTCGACGTACTGGCACAGGCCCTGTGTGGCCCAGCCGCGGCCGCCGGTGACGGTGTAGCCGGCCTGGATCTCGGAGAAGCCCTCCGGCCCGTTCGGCGTCAGCCAGGTCGCGTAGCTGAACCGGATGCCGCGGAAGGCGATGTCGTGCACCGGCGCGTCCGCCGTGCCCCGGCCGTCGACCAGCTGCTCGGCCGCCGCGGCCTCGACGTCGGCCCGGGCGAGGTTCTCGCCCGGGCGGGGCAGGTAGTACACCCGGTGCGCGCTCCGGTCGAGGTACCACTCGCCGGGCTGGTCGAGGAGTTCGTAGGCGTTCTCGACGTACGACGCCTTGCCGTCGTTGGTGAGGTGCCCGGGGCCGACCATGCCGACCGTGCGGCCGGGGATGTCGGGGAACTCGACCCGCTTGTTGGAGTTGTCCCAGCAGGGCTGGGCCATCGTGATCGTGGTGCCCTCGGCGGAGGCGATGCGGCAGCGCGGCTCCGTCCACTGGCCGAGGCCGTTGCGCTCGACGTTCCACAGCGCCTCGCCGCTGGTGTAGACGAACTCGGCGTCGGAGGGGTGCTTCCAGCGCGCGATCGCGTCCGAGGAGGCGGTGTAGCCGGTGGCCGTCTGGGTCAGCCGGACGGGCACCTCCCCGCGGGCCCGCTGGGCGCGCACGCCGTCGACGTACAACTGCCGTGTGTCGGTGAGGCCTTGGGGCGCGGGTGCGGACCACAGGCCGCTGCGGCCCGGCACCTGCCGCCAGCCGACGACCTTGCGGCCGCCGCTGACGACCGTGGTGCCGGTGCCCTGCCAGATCACCCGGTGACCGTTGGTGCCGGAGTCGCGGGCGTCGAGCGCGAGCGGCCCGGACTGGCGGTAGGTGCCCGGGGCGAGGTGGACGGTGAGGTCGGACGCGAGGTCGCCCGCCCGGGCCCGGGCCAGGTCGCGGGCGCGTTGCAGGGTGCGGACGGGATGCCGTGCGCCGCCGTCGGCGTGGTCGTCGCCCGTGGGTGAGACGTAGACGTCGGAGGACGCGGCCTCGGCCGGGGCCGCGAGGGCCGGGACGCCGAGAGCGAGGACGGCGGTGGCGAGGGTGACGAGCGCGGCTCTTCGGTGCGTGGGCATGTACCCCTCCCGTGGGATCAGCCTGGACCCAACGCCGGGAAAGGTAGGAGCACTTCGATACACGGGTCAATGAATGCGACGAAAAATGGCGTGAACCTCTTAGGCGCGAGGCCATTCGTCCGATCAATCAAAAGTGAGTGATCCCGTGCGGGTGCGCTTGAGCTCGAAGAGGTCCGGGCAGGCGGCCAGCACCAGGAAGCTGTCGAAGAGTTCGGCCGCGCGGGCGCCGCGCGGAACGGCCCGCAGCACCGGGCCGAACCAAACGGTTCCGTCGACGTGAAGGGTGGGGGTGCCCACGTAGCCGCCCGACTCGGGCTCCGCGCCCGCCTCGTGGCTGCGCCGCACGGCCTCGTCGTAGGACGGGTCGTGGGCCGCGGCCGCGAGGTCGGCCGGGAGGCCCAGTTCGGCGAGGGAGGCGGTGACCACGGCGTCGAAGTCGTCGGCCTTGCGCTCGTGGATGCGGGTGCCGAACGCGGTGTACAGCTCGCGCAGGACCTTCTCGCCGTGCCGTTCGGCGGCGGCCACGGCGACCCGCACCGGGCCGATCGATTTGTCGACCAACTCCCGGTACCAGCCGGGGAGTTCGTTGCCGATGTTGTGCAGGTGGAGGCTCATCGCGTGGAAGCGGAGGTCGAGCGGGCGTACGCGCTCGACCTCCAGCAGCCAGCGGGAGGTGATCCAGGCGAAGGGACAGGCGGGGTCGAACCAGAAGTCGACGCGGGTGGGTGCCTCGACACGGGCGGGTGCGGTGCTCGTCATGGCGTCGACGCTAGTCGCACAATGGCGCACTGCATCGACCCATTCGGTGACTGTTTCAGTGACCCAATTTCGGGTCCCGCCCGCTGGCCGCGAGCGCGCGGTCGAACGGGGGAGCATCGTCCGGCACGGGCACCGGGTCGGCGAAGCCGTCGTACTGCCGGTAGAGGTCGCCGTGCTTCTCGACCACGTCGAGGACGAAGCGGGCTGCGTCGTCCGAGACCTGGAACCGCTGGCCGGTGGCGGTGGCGACGTCCCAGCCGTGCACGGCCGTCTCCTTGATGACCATCGAGGCGATGTCCAGGGCGGACACCTTCGCCATGCCCAGGTCGACCTCGCCCTCCCACACGGCCGGGTCGGCCCAGGCCGCCACCGCGCGGTCCAGCTGGGCGGCGTAGGCCGCGGCCCAGTCGGGGTCGGCGGTGAAGTCCCGGGCGGTCAGCTCCTCGGGCAGCTGCTTGCGCAGGGCGCGGTGCTCCAGGCCGTAGGAGGTGTAGAGGACCCAGTGGTTGACCAGGGCGCGGACGTCCCAGTCGGTGCAGTGGGTGGGCTCGCCGAGCCGGTCCGCCGGGACGCCGCGCGCCACGCGGGCCGCCTCGGCGGCACATTCGCTCATGTACGGGTGCAGTTGCTTCGGGTCGTCGTACGTCATGCGCCCACGTTAGGAAGACCCCGCTCAGGACTCTTGAACAAACGCGACAGCCCCGGTGTCCGCGGAAGCTGACGCCGCCTCGTCGGCCAGCCGGGTGAGCTGCTCGACGGGCATCGAGCCGGGCTCCCGGCGTTCGCGCGCGAAGGTGTTGGCGAGGTGCTGGAGCAGGTCGTTGAGCGGAGTCGGCACGCCGTGCAGCCGGCCCAGCAGGGCGATCTCGCCGTTGAGGTAGTCGGCCTCGATGGTGCCGGTGCCGCGGCTGAGCGACTGCCAGGAGGAGCCGCCGCCGCGCGGGGCGCCGTCGAGCGGCACCAGGTCGACCTTGTGGCCGCGGACCGCCTGCTGCTCCTCGGCGCCGGCGTACGCGATGCCGGCGGCGTCGAGCACGCTCTCCCCCTCGGCCCGCACGCGCGCGTACAGGGCCCCGGCGCCGGTGCCGGAGATCGGCCCGGCGACCGCCTCCAGGGCGTTGCCCAGGTTGGACAGCAGCTTGGCGTACTGCCAGCGCGCCACGTCGGCGGCCACCGGCGCCTCGAAGTGCGCCTTCTCCAGGTCGGCGGCGACCCGGCGGGCCGTCTCGTCGGTGCCGTGCGGGTGGCGGCCCAGGTGCAGGATGCCGGTGAGCGGGGCGCCGGCGGCGGAGACGGCGCCCGGTTCCACGAAGGTGGCCGGCAGCCAGACGCAGACGCCGTACACGTGCCGGAAGACCCGCAGCGCTAGGCGCTGGCCCTCCACGCCGTTCTGCGCGCAGAACAGCGGCAGCCGCTGCGCCGCGCTGCCGCCGCCCGCGACCGGTGTCGGGCCCCAGACCCGCAGCGCGGCCACGGTGTCCTGGGTCTTCACGGCGAGGACGAGCACGTCGTCGGCCCTCAACTCGCCCAGCTCGTCCGGTCCTTCGACGGCCCGCAGCCGGTGGGTGTACTCGCCGTCCGGCACCGTCAGCCGCAGTCCGCCGTCCCGCAGTGCGGCCAGGTGTGCGCCGCGTGCGACCAGCACGACCTCGTGTCCCGCGCCCGCCAGCCGTCCGCCGATCGCGCCGCCGACGGCGCCTGCCCCGATGATGATGTAGCGCATGGGACGAGCCTCGCACACACGTGCCCGCGACCGGCCCCGCCCCAGGCACTCCACCGATCACTCCGCGGTGAGTTCGACCAGCTTCACCACGGTGTTCCAGTTACGGCTGGTCGCGATCACGCCCTTGTTGATACGGGGCTTCGCCAGGTGCTCCGCGAGCTTGGAGCGGCCGAGTCCGTCGGGGGCGTAGAGGTACAACTCCCGTTCGCCGAGCCGGAACTCCTCGGGGAGGTACGCCTCCCGGTCGATCTCCGCGAAGCGCGCCGCGTCGACGGGTGCGGAGAAGTAGGTGACGTGCAGCTGCTTGGCCTCCAGCTCGGCGGCCGGGAAGGGGCACGCCGCGGCGACCGCCGCGAGGTAGGCGTGGTCGCGGACGATGACGTCCACCACGAAGCCGAAGCGTTTCTCGATCGCGTCCGCCAGCTCGGCCGCGAGGGACTCCTCGTCGCCGTGCCCGGAGGTGAAGACCGCCTGCCCGCTCTGGAGGTGGGTCCGTACGCCGTCGTACCCGAGACCGTCCATCAGCTGCCGCAGCTCGGCCATCGGCAGCTTCTTCCTGCCACCCACGTTGATCCCGCGCAGCAGCGCCGCATACGTCGTCATGGGCACCACCCTAGGACGGCCGTCGTGCCCCGTGGGGGCGGGCACGACGGCCGTGTCCGCACAGGCGGACTGCGCGAAACTCTGGCCGACCGACCGGGTCCGGAGCAACACCTACACGCAGCTGTGACTTGTTCAACAAGGTTTTGTAATCACAAAGAGGAGCGATGCCGACGGACCGGACACGGCCCGGCCACCCTGATCATTACCCTCGGGTAGCCCGGATAGATGTAAGGGGCCGCGGTCCTCCCCAGCGGTGAGGCCACCGGGTCCGAGCGGATGAGTTCCGGCCACGGCACTTCACCGGGCAGCACGACGAGATGCGCTTATGCCCGCCATACCTTCGAAGCGAAAGGTGGCGGCAGGGGGCTGCCACCGTGCACAAGGGGGCAAGCCCATCATGGGGAACGGAGATTCGCGGGTGCGGGGCCTGGCCGCCCGGGCCGGCGGCTGGAGCGCCCGGCACCGATGGGCTGCCGTCGGCATCTGGGTGCTGTTCGTGGTGCTGGCGATGGGGCTCGGCTCGGCCGCCGGCCGCGTCGACCTCAAGGACAGCGACCAGCTCAAGGGCGAGACGCACACCGCCGCCCAGATCATCGACGATGCCGGGATCAAGGAGCCGGCCGGTGAGACGGTCCTGATCCAGGCGAAGGGCGGCGGACTCAAGGCCACGGACGCCGAGTTCAAGGCGGCCGTCGGCGCGGTCGTGAAAGCCGTCGACGCGACCGGCAAGGTCACCGACGTGAAGTCGCCGTACATCACGCAGACGATCTCCAAGGACGGGCGCAGCGCGCTGGTGCAGTTCGACATGCGCGGCGACGCCGAGACCGCGGGCGACCGCGTGGCGCCCGTGCTGAAGGCCGTCGACGGGGTGCAGAACGACCACCGGACGCTGCGGATCGAGGAGATCGGCAGCGCGAGCATGCAGAAGACGTTCGACGACGCGTTCGGGGACGACTTCAAGAAGGCCGAGCTCTCCGCGGTGCCGGTGGCCCTCGGCATCCTGCTCATCGCGTTCGGCGCGCTGGTCGCCGCACTCCTGCCGGTCGCCCTGGCGATCACCGCGATCATGGCGACGATGGGCCTGATGGGCATCGCCAGCCACCTCCAGCCGATGACCGACACCGCCAACTCCGTGATGCTGCTGGTCGGTCTGGCCGTGGGCGTCGACTACTGCCTGTTCTACCTGCGCCGCGAGCGCGAGGAGCGGGCCGCCGGACGGGACGCGCAGACGGCGCTGCAGATAGCCGCCGCCACCAGTGGCCGCGCGATCATCGTCTCGGGCATCACGGTCTGCGTGGCGATGGCGGGCATGCTGTTCACCGGGCTCGCCACGTTCGAGGGCATGGGCCTCGCCTCGCTGATGGTCGTCGCGGTCGCCATGGTCGGCTCCGTGACGGTGCTGCCCGCGCTGCTGTCGCTGCTGGGCGAGCGGGTCGAGAAGGGCAGGGTCCCGTTCCTGGCCAAGGCCATGGAGCGCCGGGCCGCCCGCACGGGCGGGGAGAGCCGGTTCTGGACCGCCGTGCTGCGCGGCGTGCTCGCCAGGCCCCTGGTGGCGGTGCTGGTCGCGGCCGGCGCGCTGCTCGCGATCGCGGCGCCCGCGGTCGGCATGAAGACCCAGAACCTCACGCTGGACCAGGAGTTCGGCGACTCGCTGCCGATCGTGCAGACGTACAACCGCGTCAACGACGCCTTCCCGGGCGGTTCCGAGCCGGCCGAGGTGGTCGTCAAGGCGAAGGACATCAACGCCCCCGAGGTGCGGTCCGCCCTCGCCGACTTCAAGGAGCGGGCGATCAGTTCGGGCGCCTCGCGCGGTCCGGTCGAGATCAAGCTGCACGACGCGCAGAACATCGCCTACGTCTACGTGCCGCTGGTCGGCGGTTCCGACCTGGACAAGGCGGGCGCCAGCCTGGAGAAGCTGCGCGACGAGGTGCGGCCCGCGACGCTGGGCAAGGTGGACGGTGTGCAGGCGCCGATCACCGGGCAGGTGGCCGGCTCGCACGACTTCAACGACCAGCTCGGCGGCGCCGTCGTCCCGGTCTTCGCGTTCGTCGTGGTCTTCGCCTTCGCGCTCATGCTGCTGTCGTTCCGCTCGCTGACGGTGGCGATCACCTCGATCGTGCTCAACCTGCTGTCGGTGGGCGCCGCCTACGGCATCCTCGTCGCCGTCTTCCAGCACGGCTGGGGCGCGTCCCTGGTGGGCGCGGAGGGCGTCGGCGCGATCATCACCTGGCTGCCGCTGTTCCTGTTCGTGATCCTGTTCGGCCTGAGCATGGACTACCACGTGTTCGTGGTCTCGCGGATCCGTGAGGCGCGGATGCGTGGCCGGACGACGCGGGACGCGATCCAGCACGGTGTGGTCACCACGGCCGGTGTCGTCACCAGCGCCGCGGTCATCATGGTCGCCGTGTTCGCGATCTTCGGCACGCTGTCGATGCAGTCCATGAAGCAGATGGGCGTCGGCCTGGCGGCCGCGGTGCTCATCGACGCGACGATCATCCGGGGCGTGCTGCTCCCGGCGGTGATGGCGCTGCTCGGCGAGCGCAACTGGTACCTGCCGAAGTGGATGCACCGGCTGCCGGACCTGACGCACGACGAGGCCGCGGACGCCGTGGTGGCGCCCGCGGCACGGGACGACGAGGGTGAGCCGCTCAGGGTGTGAGCCCGTCCGGCCGGGGGTGCGAACCCCTCCCGCCGAGGGTGTGAACCCCTCCTGAACGAGGGCCCGTTGGTCATCGGGGAGCCAACGGGCCCTCACTCATGCCCGGCGCGCGGGCAGTTCGGCCTCGACGAGGTCTGCGGCCCGCTGCGTGCCTCCTTCCCGGGCCATCTCGGCCTGGATGTCCTTGAGTCTGCGGGCCACTTCGGGGTCGCCGACGAGCGCGAGGGCCGCCTCGCGCAGCGCCTCGGCGCTCACCTCCTCACTGTCGAGGCGGCGCGCGACACCGAGGCCCCGCAGCATGTCGGCGTTGCCGAACTGGTCCACGGCCTGCGGTACGGCGATCATCGGGGTGGCCGTGCCCAGCCCCTCCTGGCTGCCGCCGGCACCCGCGTGCGTGACGAACAGGTCGGCCTGCCGGAGAATCGCCAACTGCGGGACCCAGGAGCGCACTTCGACGTTGTCCGGCACGGCGCCGAGCTCCGCCGGGTCGACATGCCTGCCGATCTGGAGCACGAGGTGCCAGCCCGGCAGCTCCCCGAAGGCCCGCACACACGCGCGGTAGAACTCCGGCTGCCTGGTGAAGGCCGACCCGAGGGAGACGAGCACGACCTTCTCGGCGCCCGCCGGGCGCTGCCAGCCGCCCTCGCTGGAGCGGTCGCCCTGGCAGGCGCCGACGAAGGTGTAAACGCTCTCGTCGACCCGGTCGGCGTTCGGCTGCATCGCCCTGGGGATCAGGACGAGCGAGCGGTCCGGCCGGCCCACGAAGGGATCGGGGTGCAGGCCGATCCCGTTCTCCTCCAGCCAGGCCTGGAAGCGGGCGTAGTACGCCTGTCCGCGCGCGGTCCGCTTCGGCTCCGCCCACATCGGCTCGGCGACCTCCTCCTCGTAGCCCTCCCAGGCGACGAGGTTCGGCGACAGCGAGACGGCGGGCACTCCCCAGCGGTGGGCGAGGACCCGGGCCGGGTACGACGTGATGTCGTGCAGGACGAGGTCGGGCTCGTCCCCCTCGTACGCGGCGGCGAGCTGCGGCAGCGCCTGGATCGCGTCGGCCAGGAACAGCTCGACGTGGTCCAGCAGGACGCTGCCCCAGGCCTCCGGGTCGGCGTCGGGCCCGGGCAGGGTGGAGTTCCACAGCTTCGGCTCGGCGCCGCTCTCGGCGACCTTCTCCGCGAACACGGGGGGGATCGCGTACGTCACCCGGTGGCCGCGGGCGACGAGCTCACGGATCACCTCCAGGCTGGGGTTCACATGGCCGTGGGCGGCGACGGAGAACATCGCGATGTGGGCGGGACGGGTCACGGGGGTTCGGCTGGTCATATGGGCGACGGTAGGCGAGACGATACGTCTCGTGCAACCGGAATACGGGGGCCCCGGGTGGGCCGGTGACCTCGGAGGCGTCGGAGACCTCGGATCCGCAGCCGGCCTCGCGTGCGCCGGTGACCTCGTGTGCGTCGGCGACCTCATGCGTCCAGCGCCTCGTGCAGCGCCAGCCAGCGCTCCGGTGCCACCTCGCCCACCAGGACCCCGGGGTCCAGCCCCGCCGCGCGGAACGCCGCGTCCACGCGGCGCCCGGGATGCGCGCGCCGGAGCGAGGCGTGCAGAGAGCCGCCGACGCCGGAGAAGCCGAGCTCGACGAGGTGCCGCCAGCGCTCGTGAGCGGCCGGCGCGAGCAGCGGGGTACGGCGGCGCTCGATGCGGACGATCCCGGCGTCGACGCGCGGCGCGGGCCGGAACCGGCCGCGCCCGACCCGGCCGACCAGCCGCCACTCGTGGCGCGGCCAGCTGCGGACGGTGACGAGGGTCCAGCTCCCGTAGTCGCCGGTGCGCTTACGGGCGTACTCGAGCTGGGTGAGGAGGGTGGCCTCCGTGAGGGCGGGCGCCCGCAGGCACCAGTCGACGATGGCCGAGGTGCGGGAGAAGGGCACGTTCCCGGCGACGGAGAAGGGCGTGCGCGGGGGCTTCGCGGCGAGGAAGTCCCCGCCGACGACGGTGACCTGCGGCGTCTTCGCGAAGCGGTCGCGCAGGACGGGGATCAGTCTGCGGTCGATCTCGTACGCGCGCAGCTCCCGGCAGCGCGGTGCGAGCCACTCGGTCAACGCGCCTTTGCCGGCGCCGACTTCGAGCAGGAGAGGTGCCTCGTGTTCGCGCGGGACGGCGAGGCGGGCGAGGTGTTCGGCGGTGGCGCGGTCGGCGAGGAAGTTCTGCGAGAGCGCGCGGGAGGGGGGATGGGTGCGGGCCATGGCCTGCGTCCTTGTCTTCCGTGGAAAGGGAGAGGGCAGCCGAGGCCCTGACCGGAAGACAGGAGGCGGGAATGCGCAGCGCGCGGGTCGCGTGCCGCCAACGGGTCACGCGTCGCGAGGAATCAGCGGGTGCGGCTCTCCGTACCGGTCAGGGAACCGAGGCCACGGCGCATCCGGACGGAGTGCGCGGTGCCCCGGCCGAGACCGGAGTGAGTGATCGCGTTGCAGGCTGCCACGGACGCGACGCTAGGCGGACGGCCTCTCACGGGGCAACGGGTTTTCCGCGCGGCCGGGCAGCGGGTTTTCCACCCGGCCGGGCAGCAGGCTTCCCGCCCCGCCGGGCATCGGACTCCTCGCCCCGCGGGCAGCGGACACCCCGCGCGGCCGGGCAGCGGGCTCTCCGTCACGCCGGGCGCGGGCCGCTCAGCGCTGGTACCGCGCCAGCACCAGGTTCCCGTCCTTCTCCAGCCGTCTGCGCAGCTCGGCGAGCCCGATGGCGCCGCTGTAGTACTCCTGGAAGGCGGGTGTCGCCACCTTGTCCTTCCACTCGGGGTAGCCGCGGACGGACTGCGCGGGCGCGGAGCGGAGGTGGGCGGCGAGGGCGGTGCCGGTCGCCCAGCCGTCCTCGGCGCGGTGCAGCGCGGGGTCCTTCAGGGCCTGGATGCCGGTCGGCAGCATCCAGTCCCCCAGTGCGAGGCGGACCATGTTCTTCGGCCGGAGCAGGAAGTCGACGAACGCGGCGGCCTCCTTCTTGTGCGGGCTGTCCTCGGCGACGGACAGGGTCTGCGGGCTGACGCCCTGGGTGAGCCCGTCGGCTCCGGCCGGGGCGGGCAGCACCTGCCACCGGAAGCCCTTGGGGGCCTGCTGCGCGATCTGCTGACGGTAGGAGAAGCCGAGCGGGACCATCGCGTACTTCCCGGCGAAGAAGCCGGGCAGCGTGTCCGAGCCGCCGCTGCCCAGGGTCGTGGGCGAGGCGCTGTGATCGGTGTTCGCCTGGGCACCGACCGTGCGCGGCACCACCTGGTCGGCTTCCCCGAAGCGGATGGTCACCTTGCCGTCCGCGCCCCGGTGGAACAGCTCGCCGCCCGCCGACAGGGAGAGGTTGAGCGTGGCGGAGACGGGCTCCTTGAGCGGCCAGGCCACGCCGTACTTCCCGCCGCCGCTCAGCTCTTTCGTCACCTGCCTGAACTCCGCCCAGGACCAGGGCCGTTCGGGGGTGGGGATGCGTACGCCCGCCTTCTTCAGCCAGGTGGAGTTGGCGACGAGGACGCGCGGCTCCTGGAGGAAGGGCACGCCGTAGACGCCGTCGCCGAAGGTCGTCGTCTGCCAACTCCGCTGCGGAATTTCGGACTTGAGCCGGGCGGGCAACAGGTCCCGCAGGTCGGCCAGATAGCCGCCGTAGGCGAAGTCCGCGAGGTCGTCCGAGGCGTCGTGGATGATGTCGGGGGCCTCACCGCCCTCGAAGGAGGTCAGCAGCTGGTCGTGGACGCTGTCCCAACTCCCCTGCACGTACTCGACCTTGACATTGGGATGGCTCGCGTTCCACTCCTTCACCAGCTCCTTGTTGGCCTTCACCGACTCCTGCTGCCAGGCCAGGGACTGGAAGCGCAGTGTGATGCGGCCGTCCGCCGGACCGCTGCCGCCGCCCGTGCAGCCGGCCAGCAGCAGGGTGAGCGCGAGGGCGAACTGGCAGACGGTTCTGGTACGCATCAGTTCTTCACCGCCCCGGTGAGCATGCCGCCGGTGATCCGCCGCTGGATGAGGGCGAAGACGACCAGGGAGGGCAGCGTCGCGAGGAACGCGGCCGCCGCCAGCGGGCCGAGGTCCGCGACACCCTCCGCGCCGATGAAGTGGGTGAGGACGACCGGCAGGGTCTGCTTCTCCGGGGTCTTCAGCAGGACCAGCGCGAAGAAGAACTCGTTCCACGCGGTGACGAAGGCGAACAGCGCCGTCGCCGCGATCCCGGGCGCGAGCAGCGGCGCCACCACCGACACCAGGGTCCGCGCCCGCCCGGCGCCGTCGACGGCCGCCGCCTCCTCGACCTCGGTGGGCACGGCGCGGACGTATCCGGCCAGCATCCACAGCGCGAACGGCAGCGCCCACACCACGTACACCAGCGTCAGCCCGGCCAGCGAGTCGATCAGGCGCAGGTTCTTCAGCACCAGGAACAGCGGGATGATCACCAGGACCAGCGGGAACGCCTGGCTGACCACCACCCAGCCGGTCGCCGCCCGGGTCAGCGCGGTGCGGCGGCGGGCCATGACGTAGGCGAGCGGGGTCGCGATCACCACGGCGACGACGGCCGCCCCGGCCGCGGCGAGCAGGGAGTTGAGCGCGGCGTGCAACAGGGGCTGCTCGTCGAAGGCCTGCCGGAAGTTGTCGAGCGTGGGGTTCCGCGGGATCCAGGTGGGATGCAGACTGCCCAGCTCCCGGGGCGACTTGAAGGCGGTGGACAGCAGCCACAGCAGGGGGAAGGCGAGGAAGACGAGGTATGCGAGCAGCGCCGCGTACTGGCCGGCCCGGGTGCGGGTCCCGGTCCTCATGCGTCGTCACCTCCGCTCAGCCGGCCGACGAGGAAGAGGGCGAGCAGCACCGCGACGACGGCCACCATCACGCATCCCATCGCCGCCGCGTACCCGAACTGGCCGTAGCGGAAGGCCTCTTCGTAGGCGAAGAGCATGGGCAGCCGGGTGCGGCCGCCGGGGCCGCCGCTGGTGAGCACGTAGACCAGGGCGAAGGAGTTGAAGTTCCAGATGAGGTTGAGGGCGGTGATGGCGAGGGCGACCGGGCGCAGGGCGGGCCAGGTGACCGTGCGGAAGCGGCGCCAGGCGCCCGCTCCGTCGACGGCGGCCGCCTCGTGCAGCTCGCGCGGGGTGTTCTGCAGACCGGCGAGCAGCGCGACCGTGGTCTGCGGCATGCCGGCCCAGACGCCGACCACGATCACCGCGGGCAGCGCGGTCGCGAGCCCGGCGAGCCAGTCGTGGCCCCCGCCGAGGCCGAGGTCGTGCAGGGTCTCGTTGAGGACGCCCGCGTCCGGGTTGTAGACCAGTCGCCACATGACTCCTACGACCACCTCGGGCATCGCCCACGGGATGATCGCCAGGGCGCGGGCCAGCCATCTCAGCCGCAGGTCCTCGTTGAGCAGCAGCGCGAGACCCAGCGCCAGCAGGAACTGCGGCACGGTCACGCCGACCGCCCACACCAGCCCGATGCGGAACGACTCCCAGAACAGGGTGTCGTGCAGCAGGTCCTGGAAGTTGAGGCCGCTGATCCACCGGGTGGCCTGGGTGCGGCCCGACTGGGCGTCGGTGAAGGCCAGCAGGACGCCGTACAGGAGCGGTCCGACGCTCAGTACGAGGATGGGGATCAGCGCGGGGAGGACGAGGAACCAGGCGCCGCGATCCGTGGCGCGCCGCACCGGTCTCACCGCCTGGGCCACTGCCGCCACGGCATCTCCCTCTCTGTCCGGGATCTCTGTAGGGGACCTCTGTCCGGGACCTCTGTGCGGGACCTTTGTGCGGGATCTTTGTGCGGAACCTCTTTACGGGACGCGGCCGGGTGGTGCGGCGGGGCCGCGCCCGGTCATGGCCGTGAGGGCAATGTGCCCCGCAAACGGCCCGCGCACCCGGTGCGACCTGTACGGATGCGAGACTGATCGACGTATGGCGTGATTCCGACGCTGTTCGCGGCAGGGGTACGACGCAGGGGTACGACGACACGGAGGCGGACGATGGACGAGGCACGGGCGCGGGACGTACTGGCCTCCGCGGGGGTGCTGCCGGGCCCGGCGCGGGACGCGCGGCTGCTCGCCCTGGGCGAGAACGCCGTGTTCGCCGCCGGTGACCTGGTGGTCAAGGTGGGCCGTGACGCGGAGCTGCTGGAGCGGGCGCGCCGCGAGCTGGACATCGCGCTGTGGCTCGCCGAGGCGGGCGTGCCGGCGGTGCGGGCGGCCGAGCCGAAGCCGCGGCTGGTCGAGGGGCACCCCGTGACGGTGTGGCACCGGCTGCCGGATCCCGTGCGGGACGCCGAACCGCGGGATCTGGCCGAACTCCTGCGGGTGGTGCACGCGTTGCCCTCGCCCTCCTTCGCGCTGCCGCCGCGAGAGCTGCTGGGCGGGGTGGAGCGCTGGCTGCGGCTCGCGGGGGACGCGATCGCTGCGCAGGACGCGGCGTATCTGCGCGCGCGGCGCGACGGGTTCGCCGCGGCCGCTGCCGCGTTGACGCCTCGGCTGACGCCCGGGCCGATTCACGGGGACGCCCTGCCCCGGAACGTGTACGTGGGGCCGGACGGGCCGGTGCTGGTCGATCTGGAGACGTTCTCGTCCGATCTGCGGGAGCACGATCTGGTGGTCATGGCGCTGTCGAGGGACCGCTACGGGTTGCCTGCGGCGGCCTACGACGGGTTCGTGTCCGCGTACGGCTGGGACGTGCGGGAGTGGGAGGGGTGTTCCGTGCTGCGGGGGGCCCGGGAGACGGCCAGTTGTGCGTGGGTGGCGCAGCATGCGCCGAGCAATCCGAAGGCGCTGGCCGAGTTCGAGCGACGGGTGGCGTCGTTGCGGGACGGGGACGAGACGGTGCGGTGGATGTCGTTCTGATGCGGGCTGTCCCGGGACGCGTTGGCCGTTTCGTTGGCGGGTGCGGGTTGGTGGTGGCTGGTCGCGCCGTTGCCCGCGCCCCTGGCGGGGCTGCGGTCACCCGGCCTGGATGGTTCGGGCCGCCTCGTGCAGTTCCTTGAGGACTGTGCGGATCGCTGTGCGGGCCGTGCGTTCCGGGCGGTGCAGGGCGTCGATGTGGCGCCGTGCGCGGACGCCGCCGAGGGGTCTGAGGACCAGGGCGGGGTGCGGGCGCATCGTCCAGCGGGGCATCAGGGCGAGGCCGCCGCCCGCCGCCACGGCCTCGGCCACGACCGCGAACTCGTTGATGCGGTGCGCCAGATGGAGGCGCTTGCCCGCCGCGGCGGAGATGGCCTCGATCGTCGCCATCACCGGGAAGCCGTCGTGCACGGTGATCCACGGCTCGTCGGCCACGTCGCGCGGGGTCACGCGGCGCTTGGCGGCGAGCGGGTGACCGGCCGGCATGGCCACGTCCAGGGGCTCGCGCAGCAGCGTCGTCGCGGTGACCGTGTCCGGCCACGGCGGGGCGTGTTCGAGACGGTGCGCGAGGACGAGGTCGTACTCCCGGGTCAGGCGCGGGAAGTCCTCCTGCGGCACGTCCTCGTCCGCGAGCCGGGGCACCGGTGCGCCCGGCCCGGCGAGCGCGCGCAGCAGCAAGGGGAAGAACGCCGCGGCCGCGCTGTGGAACGCCGCCACCGACACCTCGCCGTCCGGCCGGTCCAGGAACTCCCCCACGCTGCGCCGGGCCCGCTCCAGCGCGCTCTCCACCTCGATCGCCGAGCCCGCGAGCGTCTGCCCGGCGTCGGTGAGCACCAGACGGCGTCCCTGGCGCTCGGTGAGCGGCACCGGGATGGACCGCTGGAGCAGCCGCAGCTGCTGGGAGATCGCCGACGGGGTCACGAGCAGCGCCTCGGCGACCGCGGTGACGCTGCCCAGCTCGCCGAGCTCCCGGAGAATCCGCAGCTGCCGTTCGTCCATGTCCTCAGTGTAGGGACTCGATGTAGCGCTGCTAAAAGATCGTTTTAGAAATTGGTACTGGGCTTCACGGACGTCCGCGGTGCACGGTGGGGCGGTGTCCGACGTCCGCCGTACCGATGCGGTACTCCTCCTTGTCGCCGTCGTCTGGGGTTCGAGCTATCTCTCCGCCCGGACGGCCACCGCCGCGCTCCCCGTCCTGCTGGTGCTCCTCGTGCGCTACGCGCTGTCCGCGCTCGCCTGTCTCACCGTCGTGGCCGCCCGCCGCGGACCGCGCCGGTGGAGCCGTGACGAGCTGCGCGCGGGCGTCCCGCTCGGGCTGACGCAGGCGGCGGTCCTGATCGTGGAGACGTACGGCGTCGCCCACACCAGCGCCGCCAACGCGGGACTGATCATCAGCCTCACCATCGTGCTCACCCCGCTCCTCGACCGCGCGCACGGCGGGCCGCCTCCGCTGTTCTTCGCCGCCGCCGGCGTGTGCGTCCTGGCCGTCGGGCTGCTGATGGCCGGCAACGGCTTCCACGCCCCGAGCCTCGGCGATCTGCTGATGCTCGGCGCCGCGGTGGTCCGCGCCGCGCATCTCGCGCTGGTCGGGCGGCTCACCGGCGGCGGCCGGGACATCCGCCCGCTGCACCTGACGGCCGTGCAGACCATCGTCGGGACCGTGCTGTTCCTGCCGGCAGCCGCGCACGAGCTGCCGGCGCTCGCCCGGGCCGGCACGGCGACCTGGACGCAGCTGGTGTATCTCGCCCTGTTCTGCAGCGTGTTCGCGTTCCTCGCGCAGACCTGGGCCGTGCAGCGCACCTCCGCCAGCCGGGCCGGCCTGCTGCTGGGCACCGAACCCGTGTGGGCCGTCGCGGTGGGCGTCGCCCTCGGCGGTGAGCACCTCACCGCACTCACCGCGCTCGGCGCCGCCATGATGGTCGCCGGCACCTACTGGGGCCAGTCCGTGGAGCGCGCCCACCGCGCCGCGGCCGCACGCGAGACCGAAGTCCACGCCCACGAAGGGGACGTCCGATGCCGGACCACGACACCTACGACCGTCTGATCTCCCTGCTCGACTCCTCCTCCGTCGACTACAAGCTCATCCACCACGAGCCCGAGGGCACCACCGAGGCCGTCAGCGCGCTGCGCGGGCACCCGGTCTCCGAGGCCGCGAAGTGCATCGTGCTCCGGGTCAAGGTCGACCGCCACACGACCCGGCACGTCCTCGCGGTCGTCCCCGGGGACCGCCGGGTGGACCTGGACGCGGTGAAGACGCTGTTCGCGGCCCGCTACGTCGGCTTCAGCGACGCGGAGACGGCCGAGCGGCTCGCGCGGGCGGTCCCCGGCACGGTGCTGCCGTTCAGCTTCGATCCCGAACTCGAGCTGGTGGCCGACCCGGACGTCGTCGCGCAGCCGCGGCTGTACTTCAACGCGGCCCGGCTCGACCGCTCCCTGTCGCTCGCGGGCGCCGACTACGAGCGGGTGGCCCGCCCCGGGGTGGAACGCGTGGCGGGCCCGGCCCCGGCGTAGGGACCCGGCCGCCGGCCCCGGCATGATGGGGCCTCGCCCCGTGCGGTCACCTCGGGTGCGGGGGAGGAACCCCTCACACCACCGGCTCGTCCGTCAGCTCCCGCAGCGGCCATGTGCCGTCGACCACCGCCGTCGCGTCGCCCTTGCGGCGCAGGAAGTCCTGGAAGTCGGCCGCCCACTCGGCGTACCACTCGATCTGGCGGCGGTGCAGTTCCGCCGGGCCGAGGGCCGCGATCTTGGCGTGCCGGCCGGCTATCGCGCAGGTCAGTCCGGCCGCGGCGAGGGCGTCGGCGGCGGCGTCGTGCGCGGCGTCCAGCGGGACCCCGTACTCCCTGCAGACCGCTTCGAGGTTGCGCTTGCCGCGGCGGTAGCGGTCCACCCGGCGGTCGATGCAGTACGGGTCGACGACCGGTGCGGGGTCGATGCCGCCGAGGCGGTCGCGCAGCGACGGCAGTCCGTACCGCCGCAGTTCGGCGGAGAGCAGGCTCAGGTCGAAGGCGGCGTTGTAGGCCACGACCGGGACGCCCGACTGCCAGTACCCCACGAGGACGTCCGCGATGGCGTCCGCCACCTCGTCGGCCGGGCGGCCCTCGGACGCCGCGCGTTCGTTGCTGATCCCGTGCACCGCCACCGCGTCCGCCGGAATGACGACGCCCGGATCCGCCAGCCACTCCCGGCGCCCGAGGGGCTGCCCTCCCCTGACCTCGATCACGGCCCCCGTGACGATGCGCGCCTCGCGCGGATCGGTCCCGGTCGTCTCCAGGTCGAAGCCGATCAGCAGCTCCTGGTGCCAGCCCATGGGCGGCCCCCCTTCTTGGTGGTGCTTTCCCCCAGTGGTCTCCACCTTCCCATGAGCCACTGACAATCCGAGGACCGCATTCCGCTTACCGTCCGGTCGCGCGGGCCGCCGGGGGCGCTTCAGGACACCGGGCGCGAATCCGCCCAAGTCGCCTCGAACTCCTCGCGGTAGATGGGGAAGAGTCCACTGTCGACCCCCTTGTCCAGATCGCCGGACTTGACCACGCGGCTGCCGTTGCGCAGCACCAGCACCGGCGCCTCCATGCCGCGCGAGCGCCGCAGATAGGACTGCACGACGGCGACGCCGTCCGAGCCGTCCCCGTCGACCAGATAGGCGGTGAAGCGCGGCGTCTCGTCGTAGACCTGGATCTCGAACGCGCCCGGGTCGCGCAGCCGGGACCTGACCCGGCGCATGTGCAGGATGTTCATCTCGACCGCGCGGCTCAACTCGCCCCGCTTCATGCCCAGTTCGCGCTCGCGCCGCTTCACGGCGCTGGAGGCCGGGTTGAGGAACAGCAGCCGGACCCGGCAGCCCGCCTCGGCCAGGCGCACGAGCCGGCGCCCGGAGAAGTTCTGCACGAGCAGGTTGAGGCCGATGCCGACGGCGTCGAGGCGGCGGGCGCCGCCGAAGATGTCCTCGGCCGGGAACTGGCGCAGCAGCCGCACCCGGTCGGGGTGCACGGCGACCACGTCCGCGTACCGGTCGCCGACCAGGTCCTCGACCGCGTCCACCGGCAGCCGGCGGGCCGAGGGCACGTCCCCGGCCGCGCCCAGGATGTCCAGGAGCTTCGCGGAGGCCCGCTCGGCCTGGCCCAGCACGGCCTGGGACAGGGCCCGGTTGCGGGAGACGACGTTGCGGGTGACCTCGAGCTCGTCCAGGGCGAGTTCGACCTCGCGGCGGTCGTCGACGTACGGCTCGAAGCACGGCCAGTGCTGCACCATCAGCTCGCGCAGCTGCGGCAGCGTCAGGAAGCTGAGGACGTTGTCGTCGGCCGGGTCGAGCAAGTAGCCCTTGCGGCGGCTGACTTCGCGCACGGCGACCGCGCGCTGCACCCACTCCTGGCCCGCCGGGCCGGCCGCGGCGACCACCCACTCGTCGCCGTGGACGGGTTCGTAGATGGGCCGCAGAACAGCGGCCACGACCGCGCGCAGCCGCTGCTCGACGAGATTCAGCCAGATGTAGGCCCGTCCCGCTCGCTGGGCGCGCGTACGCACCTCGCGCCAGGCGTCGGCGTCCCAGTCCAGCTCCGGCCCGATGGAGTTCGTCGCCATGGGCCTGGCCAGTGACACCGTGCCGGGCGGGACGTCTGTGGAGTTCCCCTCGTGACCCTCGTCACCAGGGGGCAGCTCCAGCCCTCCCGAGCCCACCCGCGCACCGCCTTCCGCTCCCCCGAGCTCTCCCCGTCCCAACGATCAAGGAAGGGTACTCCGGGACCGGTAGGCGATGCAGCCGGATGGACAGGGTCGTTTCTCAACTACGCGGCTCCCAGTGGCCGTTCTGCGACGCGAGGGCGTCGGGAGTGAGCGGATTCATAGCCGTGACGTCCCGCGGGGAGATCGAGAAACCCTGCCAGTGGACCGGCATGGGCTGCTGGTCCTCGTCCCGGGCGATGTGGTGGAAGCCCACGTTCATCCAGACGATCGGGTGCGTGAGCGTCTGGCCGTTCACCCACTTGTCCACGGACTTGCCCGCCCCGGCGGCGCAGTTGCCGGTGTTGTTGCTGGCGAACTGCTCGCACTTGTTGTACTCGGTGAAGTACAGGTCGTGCTTGGTGAAGCTGCGGCCCGGGTACTTCGTGGTCGGGCCGGGGACGATCTCGTACGAGCGCGCGTGCCCGTCCTTGTTCTTGCCGGTCGCGCTGACCATCCGCCACCAGCGGTAGGTCTTGTAGTCGCCGGCGAGTTCCTTGGTGATCTTGGTGCGGGTGGTCTTGGCGCTCGGGGCCTCCTGGCCGCGGGCGGGCGCGCTGCCCTTCGAGTCGTACTGCTCGACCTTGGTCTTGGAGGAGCCGTCGAGGCCGAAGTCCAGCCGCCAGAAGACGTTGTGGGTGTGGCTGGTGGCCGAGGCGGTGGCGCCCTTGCCGATGGGCCAGCCGCGGCCGTCGCCGGCGTCGTAGTCCTCGTAGGAGAGGCTGCCGGTGGCGCCGACGTTCATGTTGATCGTGCCGTCGTCCTGGAAGCGCCACTCGGTCATGTACTCGTACCAGCCGACCTGGTTGACCGTGTAGACGAGCAGGTCCTTGCCCTGCTGCTGGTAGACCTTGTTCGCGCTGTCGCCCTGCATGCGGTAGGCGTGGCCGCGCGAACGGGTCGTGGTGCACAGGCCGTTGACGTTCGGGTGCTGCGGGTCCCAGGAGTCCGGCACCTTGACTGACTTGATGGTGCCGCCGGGGCACTCGCCGGGCGCCAGGTTCACCAGGCCCTGGGCGAAGCCGAAGCCGGTGAGGTCGTCGTACTCGACGCTGCCGTCGTCGTAGGGGACGTCGATCTGCGCGAGCCGGGCGCTGTTGAGCACCTTGATCGGCTTGGTCTCGCCCTTGGGCTGGTAGGAGACGTCGTCGAGGACGAGTCCGGCCTTGCTGTCGTAGCGCCAGCACATGGTCCAGGTCGTGCCGCTGGAGAGCTTCTGCTCGATCTTGTAGGCGGCGCTGCAGCCGGCGGCCGGGGCGGCGGCCCTCGGCTGGGCCGAGGCGGGTCCCGCGCCGGTCATCGCCCCGGCGGCGAGCGCGGCCACGGACAGACCGACGGCCGTGCGGGCGCGTGCACGGCTCATTCTGTTGACGTGCATGAAGAGGTGACTCCCTTACAGGAGGAGCAAGTTGGATGTCTGGACGGACGTCAGTGGCGGTCGAGCTGGGCGACCTTGCCGGCACTGAGGTCGACGATCAGCGACCTGGCGTCGATCCACGGGCCGTTGACGACCTTCGGAAACAGCCGCACGCACCGGTGCTCGCCGCACTTGTCGAGCACGGCGGGCTGGGCACCCGGGGTGGCCCGGTAGACGGCGCCGTTGAGCAGCAGCTGGTCCGGCGAGGTGAGTTCCTTGCCGGTCGCGTCCTTGTAGTCGGCCTTCAGGCCGGCGCCGAGCGGGTCGGCGATCAGCAGCCTGGCCGCCTCGGCGTTCTCGGCCCGGGCGAGCGGCGGCTGGACGCCGTGCTGCGTGCCCGTCTGCTCGACCTTCCCGGTGTCCAGGTCGACCGTCTTCGTGACGAGGGTGTCGTTCTTGTAGTCGTAGAACGTCACGTCGGCCCGGCGCGGTGCGTTCGCGCCGTCCGTCCCGTCGTCCTCCGGGTCGACGAGGTCGACGGTGAGGCGCTGCGGCCCCCGGTCGCCCTCGACGTTCTGGGCGGAGTTGAGCAGCTGGCGGTTGGCGGCGATCTGCTCGGCCCGCTTGATCTCGTCGTCGGTCAGCGGATCGCTGCCCCTGCCCCGGTCGCCCTGGGCGGGCGCCTGCTGGACGACACCGGGCTGGACCGCCCCGTCCTGCCCCGCCTGCCGGGCGCTCGCCGTCCCCGCCCCGCTCCCTCCCGACTCGTCGGCCCCCGCCGTCCCCGGCAGGGTGATCCCGACCATCACGGCGGTCCCTGCCACCGCGACGGCCGCACCGGCCACCACCTTTCCCAGATGGCGGTGCACTATGTTGCGCACATCTTCCCCCTACTCCCCCTTGGTCACGGGAGTACCTGTTTGCCCCACTGGTTCGGCATACCGCGTATGCCTGGTCGAGCGGTAAGAGGGACGTAAGTCATAGGTGGTTCCATCACTTTCGGGGACACTCGACGCGAAGGCGCCCCCGGCGGCGAGCTCCACCTGAAAGAGTCGATCCATGCAGGTCTGGCCTGGCGAGGCGTATCCGCTCGGTGCCACGTACGACGGCGCCGGCACCAATTTCGCGGTCTTCACGGAGGCCGCGGACCGAGTAGAGCTGTGTCTGCTGCACGACGACGGCTCGGAGACGGCGGTGGAACTGCGCGAGAGCGACGCGTTCGTACGGCACGCGTACGTGCCCGGCATCATGCCGGGACAGCGGTACGGCTTCCGCGTGCACGGGCCGTACGCCCCCGAGCGCGGGCTGCGCTGCAATTCGGCGAAGCTGCTGCTCGACCCGTACGCGCGCGCGATCAGCGGCTCCATCCGCTGGGGCGAGGAGGTCTACGGCTACCACTTCGACGCCCCGGACGAGCGCAACGACCTGGACTCGGCCCCGCACACGCAGACGTCGGTCGTGGTCAACCCGTACTTCGACTGGGGCGACGACCGGCGGCCGCGCCGCGGGTACCACGAGACGGTGATCTACGAGGCCCATGTGAAGGGCCTCACGATGCAGCACCCGGGCCTGCCCGAGGAGCTGCGCGGCACCTACGCGGCGCTCGCGCACCCGGTGATCATCGAGCATCTGGTGGAGCTCGGCGTGACCACGCTGGAGCTGATGCCGGTGCACCAGTTCGTGAACGACCACCGGCTGGTCGACATGGGCCTGAACAACTACTGGGGCTACAACACGATCGGCTTCTTCGCCCCGCACAACGCGTACGCCTCCTGGGGCGACCGCGGGCAGCAGGTCCTGGAGTTCAAGTCGGCGGTGCGGGCCCTGCACGAGGCCGGCATCGAGGTCATCCTCGACGTCGTCTACAACCACACCGCCGAGGGCAACCACCTCGGCCCGACGCTGTCCTTCAAGGGCATCGACAACCCGCAGTACTACCGCCTCACCGACGACCCGCGGTACTACATGGACACCACGGGCACCGGGAACTCCCTGCTCATGCGGTCCCCGCACGTCCTGCAGCTGATCATGGACTCGCTGCGGTACTGGGTCACGGACATGCACGTCGACGGCTTCCGCTTCGACCTCGCGGCCACGCTGGCCCGCCAGTTCCACGAGGTGGACCGGCTGTCGTCGTTCTTCGACCTGGTGCAGCAGGACCCGGTGGTCTCCCAGGTGAAGCTGATCGCCGAGCCCTGGGACGTCGGCGAGGGCGGCTACCAGGTGGGCAACTTCCCGCCGCTGTGGACCGAGTGGAACGGCAAGTACCGCGACACCGTACGGGACCTGTGGCGCGGCGAGCAGCGGGCGCTCGCCGAGTTCGCGTCCCGGCTGACCGGCTCCTCCGACCTCTACCAGGACGACGGCCGCCGTCCGCTCGCCTCGATCAACTTCGTCACCTGCCACGACGGCTTCACCCTGCACGACCTCGTCTCGTACAACGACAAGCACAACCAGGCCAACGGCGAGGACAACCGCGACGGCGAGAGCCACAACCGGTCCTGGAACTGCGGGGCGGAGGGCGAGACGGAGGACCCCGGTGTGCTGCAGCTGCGGCAGCGGCAGATGCGGAACTTCTTCGCCACGCTGATGCTCTCCCAGGGCGTGCCGATGATCAGCCACGGCGACGAGTTCGCGCGCACCCAGCGCGGCAACAACAACGCCTACTGCCAGGACAACGAGCTGGCCTGGGTGAAATGGCCGGACCCGGACGCGGAGGAGGGCTCGCCCGAGCACGAGTTGATGGAGTTCGTGCGCGCGATGGTGTGGCTGCGCAAGGACCATCCGGTCTTCCGCAGGCGCCGCTTCTTCCACGGCCGGCCCGTGGAGGGCACGCACGACGACCTGTCGGACATCGCCTGGTTCACCCCCGAGGGCAAGGAGATGACCCAGCGGGACTGGGACACGGCGCCCGCCTCCGCGCTGACGGTGTTCCTGAACGGCAACGCGATCTCCGAGCCCGGGGTGCGCGGGGAGCGGATCGGCGACGACTCGTTCCTGCTGATGTTCAACGCCTCACCCGAACCGCTGGACTTCGTGGTGCCGGTCAACCACGGCCGGCAGTGGCAGGCCGTGGTGGACACCGCCCGCGCGAACGGTGTCCCGCCGGACGGCGACCAGAAGGTACAGGCCGGCGACCGCCTGACCTTGGTGGACCGCAGCATGACGGTGCTCCGCCGCCCGGTCTAGGGGCCGGACACCTCCCGGGTCCCGCCCTGCCGGCCCTCCCCACGTACATGGGGGGAAAGCTCCGCAAGCCCTGCGATCTTGTGCGTATTCCCGCGTGTGGTATACGGAGCCAG
>NZ_JBHVGU010000012.1:26568-128157 GCF_042800575.1 Streptomyces sp. NPDC057616 | reverse complement strand
TGGGGGAACGAAAGCGGGACGGTGCCCTTACACAGAGGCGAGGGGCGGAACACTTCCCGGTTCCCTCCTCGCAGCCCCACGACGCGCGCGTGGCGGGCCGGTTCGGCCGGCCGTGCGGTCGTGTGCGCGTTCCTGCGTGCGGCGTACGGCGCCGGGCGCACCGTGCAGGCGATCACCGCGGCGAGGGCGGCGGCGAGGGTTGCCGCCGCGAAGGCGGCCGCGGGGCCGTGGGCGTCGGCCAGACGGCCGGTGACGGCGACCGCCACGGCCTGGCCGGCGACGATCGCGCTCGTGGCGAACGCCATGGCCTCGGCGAGGCGCGCGGGCGGCACCGCGCGCTCGACGAGCCCGAACACCGTGATCAGGTGCGGGGCGTAGGCGACGCCGAGGACGGTGACGACGGCGTAGAGGACGCCCAGGCCGTGCGTGCGCAGCAGGGGCAGGGAGAACACGAGGGCGGCCGTGGTCGCCGCCCGCCAGCGGACCGTGAGGGGGATGCGGGCGGGTACGGCTGCCATGGAGAGGCCCGCGACCGCGCTCATCACACCCATGGCGGCGTAGACGAGCCCTGCCTGGTCCTCGTGCCCGAGCCGCTGGGTGAGCGCGGTGATGCCCGCCTGGCAGGCGCCGAACATCGCCCCCTGGAGGGCGAGGGCGGCACAGAGGGGGCGGACGGAGCGGGGCAGGCGGGGGCGGCGGTCGCCACGCGCGCGTGGCGTGCCGCGGGCCGCGCGGCCGCTGCGGGGAGACGTCACCGTCGCGGTCGGATGCAGCGCGAAGCCCGTGCCGCAGACGGCGACCAGGAGCGCCGCGGCGGCCAGGGCGTGCGCCGGGTGGGCCAGCACGGCGGCCACCCCGACCAGCGCGGGGCCCAGCACGAAGGAGATCTCGTCCAGGGTGCTCTCGAAGGACAGGGCGGCGCCGACCGCGGTCTCGGGGGCAGCGGATCTGCGGGCCAGGGCCACCAGGCGGGCGCGGCCGAGCGGGCCGATCAGTGGCACCGTCGCCCCCGCCGACGCCCCGAGCAGGGCGAGCACGGCGGGCGGCAGTCCGGCGAGCGCACCGGCCACCAGGGCGGCGATCGCGACGGCGTTGGCGAGGCAGAACACGAGCACGACCGTCCGCTGGCCGTGCCGGTCGGCGAGCCGGCCCACCAGGGGACCGCAGCCCACCTGCCCGGCCGCCAGCGCGCCGCCGGTGAGCCCCGCGGCCGCCAGAGAGCCGCTCGTCCGGGCGACGAGCAGCACGCTGCCGAACTGGATCGTGGCGGTCGGCAGCCGCGCCAGGAAGGACACCACGGGCAGCAGCGGCCCGGTCAGGCGGATGACGTCCCTGTACGTGCGCCCCGTGGTTCCCATCGCTCGAAGCTAGCCACGCGCACGTGCACCCGTGCAGGGGACGATGACACGAAGGGCGGCAGGGCGGGTACGTAGGTTTGCATGACACCTGAGCGACCCGACCTGATGGCGCCGACGGCCACCTACCGGCTGCAGCTGCAGCCCGCGTTCCCGTTCGCGGCCGCCGCGGCCGCCGTGCCGTACCTGGCCTCGCTCGGCGTCTCGCACCTGCACCTGTCGCCCGTGCTGGAGGCCGTGCCCGGTTCCACGCACGGCTACGACGTGGTCGACCCCGCGCGCGTGCGTGAGGAGCTGGGCGGCGAGGAGGGGCTGCGCGCGCTGTCCCGCACGGCGCGGGAGCACGGTCTGGGCCTGGTGGTCGACATCGTGCCCAACCACATGGCCATGGCGCCGCGGCACAACCGCGCCCTGTGGGAGGTGTTGCGGGAGGGGCCCAAGTCGCCGTACGCGCGCTGGTTCGACATCGACTGGGAGGCCCAGGGCGGCCAGGTGCTGCTGCCTGTGCTCGGGCAGCCGGTCGGCTCGGTCCTCGGCGAGCTGCGGGTCGACGGCGACGTGCTGCGCTACCACGACCACGCCTTCCCGCTGCGCGAGGGCACCGCGGAGCTCCCGCTGCCGCAGCTCCTGGACGCCCAGTGGTATCGGCCGGCGTGGTGGCGCCTGGCCCGCACCGAGCTCAACTACCGGCGCTTCTTCAGCATCTCGGAGCTCATCGGGGTGCGCGTCGAGGACCCGGAGGTCTTCGACGCCACGCACGCGAAGATCCTGGAGCTGCTGCGCGAGGGCGTGGTCGACGGGCTGCGCATCGACCACCCCGACGGGCTCGCCGACCCCGACACGTATCTGCGGTGCCTGCACGAGGCGACCGGCGGCCGCTGGACGGTGGTGGAGAAGATCCTGGCGGACGGGGAGTGCCTGCCGGCCTCCTGGCCCGTCGCGGGCACCACCGGCTACGACGCCCTGCGGCACGTCGACGGCCTGTTCACGGACCCGGCGGGCTTCGGTGAACTCCTCGGCCAGTACCGGCGGTTCGCGGCCCCGCAGACGGACCGGGGAGGCGACTGGGCGGCGACGGTGCGCCGGGCGGCGTACAAGGTGATCACGCACGAGCTGGCCACCGAGATCAACCGGCTGACGCGGGTGGCGAGCGCGCTGTGCGCCGGCGCCCCGGACCCGGCGCTGCGCGACCGCGCCCCCTGGGCGCTGCGCACGGCGCTCCAGGAGCTGCTGGTCCGCATGGAGGTCTACCGGCCGTACGCCTCCGGGGACGCGGCCTCGGTGGTCACCGAGGAGGCCGCCGCCGAGGCCCGGCTCGCCTTCGTCGTGCCGGAGGAGGCCGGCGCGGTCGACGTGGTGCGCGACCTGGTGCTGGGGCGGGCCGGTGACGGGCCCGACCACGAGGAGTTCCGGACGCGGTTCGCGCAGACCGCGTCGGCGCTGCGTGCCAAGTCCGTGGAGGACACGGCGTTCTACCGCTACGTGCCGCTGCTGTCGGCGAACGAGGTGGGCGGCGACCCGGGCAGCCCGGGGATCTCCCCGGAGGACTTCCACGGCTACTGCGTGCGCGTGCAGCGCGACTGGCCGCTGACCGGGACGGTCGTCTCGACGCACGACACCAAGCGCAGCGCCGACGTACGGGCTGCTCTGGCGGTGCTCACGGAGTGCCCGCAGCGGTGGGCCGACGTCCTGGCCGAGGTGACCCGCGCGGGCGACGGCGTGCCGGACGCGCAGCTCGCGTGGGCGGCCTGGCAGACGGTGTTCGGGCTCGGCGCGGCGGCCGAGGAGCGCGTGCAGCAGGCCCTGTTGAAGCATGTGCGCGAGGCGGGACTGCTGACGAGCTGGACGGAGCAGGAGCCCGCGTACGAGGAGGCGGTGGCCGCCTTCGTCGCGGCGGGGCCGTGCGGGCCTCCCGGCGAGCACGTCCTGGCCCTGCGGCGCGCGCTGGAGCCGCACATCCGGGCGAACGTGCTGGGCACCGCCCTGGTCCAGCTGACGATGCCGGGCGTGCCGGACGTCTACCAGGGCACCGAGGGCGAGTCCCTGGCGCTGGTGGACCCGGACAACCGGCGGCCCGTGGGCTTCCCGCCCGAGGCCCCCGGCGACAAGGACGCGGTGACCGCGGCGGCACTGCGGCTGCGCGCCCGGCGGCCCGGCGCGTTCGGGGACGCGGCGACGTACACGCCGCTCGCCGCCGAGGGCCCGGCGGCGGCCCACTGCCTGGCGTTCGCGCGCTCCTCGGAGGTCGTCACGGCCGTGACGCGGCTGTCGCTGCGGCTGGCGGAGGCGGGCGGCTGGCAGGACACCCGGCTGCCGCTGCCGCCGGGCCGCTGGTCCGACGTGCTCGCTCCCGGGCGGGAGTTCACGGGGCACGCGCGCGTGGAGGAGCTCTTCGGGCGGCTGCCGGTGGTCCTGCTGGAGCGGGTGGACGCCGAGCAGGCTCAGGCGCCCCGGTAGGCGGCACGCGCGTGACGGCGGTCGTGGGGCGCCCCGCGCCGTCGTGGCGCGCCCTGTGGTCGTCCCGGCCACCGGCTCACGGCCGCGCACGCTCCCGGGGCCCGGGCCGGGCGGCCGGCGCGTCGCGCGGGCCGACGGCGCCCTGTTCGCGCCCGGGCTCGCGGCGTCAGGCCTGGTGTCCGGAGGTGGCGCGAGCCGCCCGCGGCGAATGCATCTGGGCGCCCCCGGGAGCCTCCCCCTGGGCGTTATTGACACTTCGGGGAGAGCGTGGGGTACTGCGGAAGGCGAAGCCGGGCGGACGTGACGGGGGTGAGTCTCCTGCCTCAGCGGCGCTACCCCACCGTGACCCAACTCGTCGCGTGCGCGCGGTCGTTGGCCGTTCGCAGACCCAGTCTGTGCGTGCTGAGGGAAGTGGGCGTCTCTCGGGCGGGCAGGCCTCTGCACCTGCTGTCGGTGGGCCACGCCCGGCGGGCCGTGCTGGTCGTCTCCGGTGCCCACGCCAACGAGCCGACGGGCGCCTGCACGGTCCTCTCGCTCGCCGAACGGGTGCTGGCGGACCGGGAGTTGCGCCGGGACACGTCCTGGCACTTCCTGCTCTGCGTGGACCCCGACGGGGCGAGCCTGCACGTCACCCCGGCGCCGCGCAGTCTCTACGACTACCACCTCGGGTTCTTCCGGCCGGCCGCCGAGGAGCAGCCCGAGTGGTCGCCGTCGGTGCTGCCGGCGCACCGCCTGCCGCCCGAGACGCGCGCGCTGACCCGGGTCATCGACGAGCTGCGCCCCTATCTCCAGGTCACCCTGCACGGAACCGATCTGGGCGGCAGCTGGGTGCAGTTGACCAGGGACATACCGGGTCTCGCCGAGCCGTTCGCCAAGTCCGCCGCGCAGCTGCACATCCCGGTGGAGACGGGCGCCTCGGACGCCGCGGGCTGGTCCGCGTCCGGACCCGGGGTGCATGTGATGCCCGCCCCCGGTGCGGGCGCCGCGTACCCGAGCATGCCGGACGACGCGCGCCACAGCACCTGGTACGCCACGCACCGGTACGGCGGTCTGACGGCGGTCGTCGAGGTGCCGATGTGGGCGAGCGACCTGGTCGACGACCCGGCTCCGCATCCCGCGCCGGCCGCGGCGATACGGCGGGTGGCCCGCCGGCTGCTGCGGGACGCCTTCGAGGTGGACCGGGTGCTCGCGGAGGCGCTGCCGCGTCTGGAGGGCGTCGACGGACCGCTGCTGCGGGCCACCCGGTGGGTGCTGGACCTGGTGCCGGGCCTGGCCGCCGACTGGACGCACACACCACCCGCCGGCACCACGATGGCGTACGTCAGCAGTGTGGACGCGTTCGGCCGCCGTCTGCCGCTGCGGGCGGCGGCCATGCTGCTGCGGGTCCTGCGGGAGAGCGGCGACCGGGCGGCGCCGGGTCTGGAGCGGCTCGTGGCGGCCTGGAGCGAGGCCTTCGCGGAGCGCTTCCGGGCGCGCTGGGTGCCGCTGGAGCACCAGGTGGAGCACCAGTCGCGCACCGTCGTCACGGCGGCGCGGTACGCGCGCGACCGCGCGGCATGAGCACGCCGCCCGGGCTCGCGCGCGCCGGCCGCCGCGCCACCGGCCTCAGGTGTCGAGGGCGAAGACGGACCCGGTGCGCGCGCTCATGAAGCAGGCGCTGGAGAACGTCTGGGTGTAGTCGACCTTCCGGTTGCTCCACTCCCCGCGCGCGTGGACGGTGACCGGCGCGTAGATCATGGGGCAGTAGGCGTCCTTCACCGGGATGCGGGAGATGTCGCCGTCGGCGGCCGCCAGTTCGCCGCACGCCTCGGCGGCCCGCGCGTGGCCTTCTGGCGGGTCGCACAGCAGCAGGGTGTCGCGGTGGCCCGCGGCGCGGGAGTCACCCTTGGTGACCGTGAGGTAGAGCCAGTTGTCCGGCGGGAAGTGGTGGGTGACCGCCTGCGCCGGGGCCGCGCCCGCGAGCAGGAGCGCGGCCGCGAGCAGACCGCCCCGTACCGCTTTCGCCGTGGTGCTGATCGCTTCTGTGGTGCTGGTCGTCATTCCCGGTGCATCGGCACGGTCGCCTGGGAACCCCAGCCCGGCTCACCCGAACGGGAGCACGCGGGCGCGTACTGCCCGGCGAGTTCGAACGCGGCGAGCACCACCCGCGACTGGTACTCCACCTGGCGCGCGACCGGGATCCAGCGCGCGCCGAGGGCGTCGCGGTAGTCGGCGCACCATTCCTCGACGAGCCGGTCCAGGTCCGGCAGCACGCCGGCGGGGTCGCGGCCGGCGGCCGTGACGAGCTGGTGCAGCAGGCCCGCCGTGCGCAGTGCCAGGCGGCGCCCGGCGATGCGCAGGGCGGCCAGGTGGCCGCTGCTGAGCGGCGGCAGCGGGCGCGCGCCGGCGGCGACGTCGGGGTCCCACGCGTCGGCGAGGCCCGGGCAGACCAGTAAATAGTCGTCCACCGGGGCGAGCAGGGCGGCCGCGTCCGGCGTCCGCGCGAGGTGCGGCCGCAGCCGGGCGAGGAGCACCTCCAGAAGCCGTGTGTCGCGCCGCAGCGCGTGGCTGACGGTGCGCAGCACCGCGGCCGCGTCGGAGGGCGGGGAGCCGTCCTCCACGGCCGCCACGCCCCACATGGGCGCCTCGACGACGGCGGTCACCGTGCCGTGCCGGTAGGGGTGGAACCAGGTCGACTCGACGGCCGCCTCGGTGATGGCCGCGGCCAGATCGCCGATGCGCGGCGGCGGGATGCGGTAGACGGCGGGGCCCAGGCTCGGCCAGTACAGGGTGTCGTAGGGGCCGAGTTCGCGCGGGATGCCGAGGCGGGCGGCGGCGCGGGCGACGCGCCCCGCGAGGCCCGGCAGGTCGTGGGTCAGCTCGACGAAGCCGCCGCCGACGTCAACACCGTGCAGGGAGCACTGGAGGAAGGGCCGCAGCTCGTCCTGCAGTTCGAGCAGGGTGCGGGTCTCGGGCAGTGCGGCGCCGGCCGCGCCGTCGGGCAGCCACTCGGGCTGTTCGAGGAAGCCGGGCCGGAAGAAGTTCCGGAAGTACCGGCCGAGACTGTACGGGCCCTGCAGCCAGCCCTCGTTGCGGCGCAGGCCGTCGGGGTCGAGGGAGAGCAGCAGGTTCCAGGTGGCGTCGGAGCCCTCGGTGAACCGCGGGTCGGCGAGGGCGCGTTCGGCCAGCCGCAGCACGGTGCCGCCGCCGACGGGTTCGTTGGCGTGCGGCCCGGCGACGACGAGGGCCTGGCGGCTGCCGTGACCGACGGAAAGCAGCCACATCGGGTTGCCCGCGCGGGAGGTGCCGACGCGGCGCAGGCGGGCGTCCGCGGGACGACGTGCGACGAGTGCTGCCGCCCGCGCGCCGAGCTCGTCGACGGTCGGGTAGCGGAGGAGGGGCGGCAGGGCACACCTCCACAATGTGGTGCCGTCGTTTCACCTGATGTGCATGGCGTACGCACAGTCAGTCACGACTTCAGGGGTACGTCAACACCGCGGAGCGGAAACCGCTTTGGTCCATCGCAGCACGTCAACGCGATGTCATGCTCAGGCCAAAGCTCTTCGGGACGGCGAGCGCATTCAGTCGCAGGCGAGCCGGAACGACATCCGTCCGAAGCCGACCTGATCACCTTCGCGCACGACCGCGGCACCGATGACCCGTCGCCCGTTCACCGTCGTGCCGTTGGTCGAGCCGAGGTCGCGCAGCACCCACATGCCGCCCTGGCGGCGGAGTTCGGCGTGCACGCGGGACACCGTTTCATGCGTGAGGCGCAGCCCGTTGGCCGGATCGCGACCGATGCGCAGCGGGTGGCCGTTGCCCGGGTGCGGCAGCAGCAGCTTGGGCAGGCGCTCGGCCTGCCATGCCCTGCGCAGCCGTACCGTGAAGCCGGAGACCGCCTCCACGGTGCCGAACACCAGGCGCGAGAGACGGTTCTCCTGGGGGAGGTCGGCGGTGAGCACGGCGAGTTCGTCGGACCGGCGGGCGGCGAGCGCCAGTTCCATGCGGTGGATGAACGTGTCGTGCGACAGCCGTCCCATGGCGACGCCGTCACGCAGCACCTTCAGCGCCTTGTCGCGCTCCGCGTCGGACAACCGCGCGGGGTACGTGTGGAACTCGAAGGACGACGTCACGTTCGTGATTGTCGGTCAGTGAACTCCGGGTGTCCAGGAAACGGGAAAACGCCGGGCACGCGCACGTGCCCGGCGACACCCGCCCGCAAAACGGCGGATGCAAAAGCGGATTGATCTCGTTTGGAGCACCATGGACGGGCTACATCACGGTGAGCAGACGAAGGGGAACCGTCCGTGCAGTTCGAGGTGTGGGCACCACAGGCCGAGCGCGTCACGCTCCGGTGCGACGACGACACGCGCGCGCTGGAGCGCGATCCCGGACGGGAGGGGTGGTGGCGGACGGAGGCCGAGGCGCGCGACGGCTCGCGGTACGGCTACGCGCTGGACGACGGTCCCGTGCTGCCCGATCCTCGCTCGCGCCGGCAGCCGGACGGCCCCGACGGCCTCAGCGCCGTCGTCGACCAGCAGCGGTACGCCTGGCGCACCGAATGGGCCGGGCGCCCGCTGCCGGGCGCGGTCCTCTACGAGCTCCACGTCGGCACGTACACCCGTGAGGGCACCCTGGACGCGGCCGCGGAGCGGCTCGGCCATCTCGTCGAACTGGGCGTCACCCACGTCGAGTTGATGCCGCTGTGCCCCTTCCCGGGCACGCACGGCTGGGGCTACGAGGGCGTCTCGCTGTGGGCGGTGCACGAGCCGTACGGCGGTCCCGAGGCGCTGAAACGGTTCGTCGACCGGGCCCACGAACTCGGCCTGGGCGTGGTCCTGGACGTCGTGCACAACCACCTCGGGCCCTCCGGCAACTATCTCCCCCTGTTCGGGCCGTACTTCACGGACACCCACCACACGCCGTGGGGTTCCGCCGTGAACCTCGACGCGCCCGGCTCGGACGAGGTGCGCGACTATCTGCGCGAGAGCGCCCTGTCGTGGCTGCGCGACTACCGGATGGACGGGCTGCGCCTGGACGCCGTGCACGCGCTGGCGGACACGCGCGCGTGCCATTTCCTGGAGGAGCTGTCGACGGCGGTGGACGCCCTCGCCGCCGAACTCGACCGCCCGCTCTTCCTGATCGCCGAGTCCGACCTCAACGACCCGCGGCTGATCACCGCGCGCGAGGCGGGCGGCCTCGGTCTGCACGCGCAGTGGAACGACGACTTCCACCACTGCCTGCACACCGCGCTGACCGGCGAGTCCCAGGGCTACTACGGCGACTTCGCGCGCGCCCCCATGGCCGCGCTCGCCAAGACGCTCACCGGCGGCTACTTCCACGACGGCACGTACTCCACCTTCCGCGGCCGCCGCCACGGGCGCCCCCTGGACCGCACGCGCGTGGCCGCGCACCGGCTCCTGGGCTACGGCCAGACGCACGACCAGGTCGGCAACCGCGCCCTGGGCGACCGCCTGTCGGCCACCCTCTCCCCCGGTCTGCTGGCCTGCGCGGCCACGCTGGTGCTGACCGCCCCCTTCACGCCGATGCTGTTCATGGGCGAGGAGTGGGCGGCCGGCACGCCCTGGCAGTTCTTCACCGACCACACCGATCCCGAGCTCGCCGAGGCCGTACGGCGCGGCAGGCGGCGGGAGTTCGCGTCCCACGGCTGGGCGGAGGAGGACGTACCGGATCCGCAGGACCCGGCGACCCGCGACCGCTCCTGCCTCGACTGGGCGGAGCCCGCCGAGGAGCCCCACGCGCGTGTGCTGGACTGGTACCGGGCGCTGATCGCGCTCCGGCACGAGCAGGCCGACCTCACCGATCCCGATCTCGCCGACATCAAGGTGGCGTACGACGAGCGGCAGCGCTGGCTCGCCTTCCGCCGCGGGGACGTCCGCGTGGCCGTGAACATCGCCAAGGAACCGGCACAGATCCCCCTGGGCCCGCGCCACGCGCGCGTGCTCGCCGCGTGGGAGCCCGTCGAGGCACCGGGCCCGGACGGGGTGCTGCACGTGCCCGGGGAGTCGGCCGTGGTGCTGCTGCAGGGCTGAGCGGCACCGGACGTTCGCAACGGGCCCTAGACGTCCGCCTCGCCGTCCCGGAACTCCGTCACCCGCTCCAGCAGGATCGCCTCCCAGGCCCGGCGGAGCCGGAGCCGGTGCAGCGGCAGGGCGGCCGTATCGCGCTCCTGGAGTGCCCCGGCGAGGCGGACGACCGCGTCGCAGCGGGCCAGCCACAGGCCGCGCAGACAGGGGCGGGCGCCGTAGCCGGCGAGGGTCGCCGCGCGGACGGCCGCCGGTGAGCCGACGGCGACGGCCAGCCCGGCGATGTCCTCGGCGGGGTCGCCGACGGCCGCGCCGGACCAGTCGAGGACGCCGCGCACCCGGCCGTCGGGGCTGACCACCAGGTGCTCGCCCTTGAGGTCGTGGTGGACGAGCACCGCGGTGCCGGGCTGGGCGGCGAGCTGCACGGCGGCCGCGCCGGTGAGCTGGTGCAGGCGTACGGGGTCGAACTCGTCGGCCGCGGCGAGCCGTTCGGCGGCGCGCTCGGCGGCCCGGCGCAGGCCCTCCAGGGAGCGCGGGGCGACGCGCGGGACGCCGAGCGACTCTGCCTGCCGGGCGGGCACCTCGCGCAGACCGGTGAGCAGCCCCGCGAGGTCGGCCTCGCCGACGGCGGACACGTCGTGCTCCTCGCCGGAGCCGCCGGGCACCTTGGTGTCCAGCGTGTACGTCAGCCCGGCCGCCCACTCCCCGTGCGCCACGCTGGTGGGCACGGCGACCGGCAGGTGCGGGCGCAGCAGGTCGCGCAGGCGCAGCTCGCGTCGCTGGCGGACGGCGGCCTCGCGGTCGGGCGCGAGGCGCAGCACATGCCGGGAGCCGACCCACCAGGTGCCGTGCCCGGCTCCCTCGGTGACCGGCCGCACCTCGGGTCCGGCGCCGGCGCCACCGTCCTTGAGCAGGGAACTGACCAGCCGGCGGACGGTGTCCGCGGTGGGTGTCGGTGCCTGGGTCATGGTCCGCGCCGTTGTCCCTCGGGGGTCTGCTGGGGCTCCTGCTGGTCGCTCAGTCCACTATGACCATCTCGCGGGTCGTGTCGTTCAGCCGTCGCCCGCCGTCCTCGGTGACGGTGACGATGTCCTCGATGCGCACACCGAACCGGCCGGGCAGATAGATGCCGGGTTCCACGGAGAAGCACATTCCCGGCACCAGGGGCTGCCGCTCCCCCTCGATCATGTACGGCGGCTCGTGCGTGGTGACGCCGATGCCGTGGCCGGTGCGGTGGATGAAGTACTCGCCGTAGCCGGCGCCGGCGATCACTTCCCGGGCGGCCCGGTCGACGTCCTGGCAGGCGGCGCCCGGCCGCACCGCCCTGAAGCCCGCCTCCTGGGCCTCGCGCACCAGGTCGTGCACCCGGCGCTCCTCCTCGGTGGGCTCGCCGACGTGGACCGTGCGGGAGGTGTCGGAGCCGTAGCCGTCCTTGAGACCGCCGAAGTCCAGGACGACCATGTCGCCGTCCTCGATGACGCGGTCGCCGACCTCGTGGTGCGGATCGGCGCCGTTCGGGCCCGAGGCGACGATGGTGAAGTCGACCTGTGAGTGGCCGAACTTCCGCAGCAGATCGGCGAGGTCCGCGCCGACGGCGGACTCCTTGCGGCCGGCGAAGGGGACCTTGCGGATCTCCTCGAAGGCCGCGTCCGCCGCCGCGCCCGCGGCCGCCATCAGCTCCAGCTCCGCCGCGTCCTTGACGGCGCGCAGCATCGGCAGGGCCTCGGTGAGGGACTCGTAGGCGGTGCCGGGCAGCGTGCGCTGCAGGCCCAGCAGGTGCATCGCCCAGGCGTTGTCGCTGACGCCGAAGCGGCCGGTGCCGGACAGGAGCGCGGCGGTCGCGGCGTACGGGTCCTTGCCGTCGGTCCAGTCGCGCAGGTTCAGGGCGGGCGCGCCGGGCGCCTGCGCGGCGTCCGGGGCCTCCAGCGTGGGCACGACCAGGACGGGGGCCCGGCCCTGGGCGATGACGAGCAGGGTGAGCCGTTCGGTGATCGCGGTGGGGGCGTAGCCGGTCAGCCACACCAGATCGGGGCCGGGCGCCACCAGGAGCCCGTCGAGACCGGCGTCCGCGGCGGCCCGCGCGGCGCGGTCCATACGGGCCCGGTAGTCGTCGGCGGTGAAGGGCGCGCGCGTGCTGCCGGTCATCCGGGCCTCCCTGGGCGGTTGAAAGGACCACATAGGACTACGGGCAGCATCCTGCCCGGACAGCGGGGGCCGCGCGACCGGTCTGCGGGTCTTTCGCGCACCGCGGCGTCCACGGCGTCAGCCCTCCAGGGCGAGACGGACGCCGAGGAGCAGCAGCACGCCGCCGGAGATCTGCTCCAGGCGGCGGCGCACCCCGGCGCGCGACAGGACGGCGCGCATCCGGCCGACGCACCACACGTACAGGCCGTAGTAGCCGACCTCGTAGACCGCCCAGAGCGCGGCGAGGCCGGCCGTCGCGGGCAGGTGCGGGGCGCCGGCGGGCACGAACTGCGGCAGGAAGGACATGGCGAAGATCGCCGCCTTGGGGTTGGCGAGGTTCATCAGCAGCCCGGCGCAGTAGGCCGCCCAGCCGCTCTTCCCGGTGCCCTCCCAGGCGTCGCCCCCGGGCGCCCCCTTCGCCCGCCGTGCCTGCCGCAGCGCCTGGACGCCGAAGCCGACGAGGACGACGGCGCCGGCGACGCGCAGCACCTCGTACGCCACCTCGGAGGCCGCGAGCAGCCCGGTCAGGCCGAAGGCGGCGACGATTCCCCAGGTGAAGATGCCCGTCTCGTTGCCCAGCACGGTCAGGAAGCCGTCGCGTCTGCTGCGCAGCGACTGCTTGATGATCAGCACCGTGCTGGGGCCCGGCGAGGCGGCGATGAGGGTGCAGGCGCCGAGGAAGGCGATCAGGGTGCTCAGCATGAGGGCCATCGTGGCCGGTGCCACGGGGCGGGGCCAGTGTTTTTCCGGCGGTCACATGACGAACCCGGGGACGGCCGTGAGCTGCTGGTAGGCGCCGCTGCCATGCCGGACCGTCAGGACGACCTCGGAACCGGGGCGGGCGTGCGCGACCGCGCGGGCGAGGTCCGCGGCCGACCCGACACGGGTCCCGCCGAACGCGAGGAGCACGTCACCGCGCACCAGCCCCGCCGTGTAGCCCGGACCGGGGACGTGGACGCCGACGATCAGGGCTCCCTTCCGGTAGGCGTCCACCGCCTCCAGGCCGAGGGTAGCGGTGGCGGGTGCCGGGGGCGCGGACGAGGCGGTGGGGGCGGGGGTGGCCGGGGCGGCGGAACCGGGCCCGGGCACGGCGGGCGGCTGCGGTGCCCGGCCCCGCGGTGCCTGGCGCTGCGACACCTGGCCCTGCGGTCCCCGGCGCTGCAGGTCGGCGAGCTTGCTCAGCCCTATCACCGTGGCGCCGACGGTCCCGATGCCGACCCCGGACAGCACCAGGACCGCCGCGACGAGCAGCCCGGACAGCAGGGTCCTCAGCCGCCGGGCCCGCTTCCGCGCGGCGTGCGGGTGCCGCACGGGCGCGCCGGGCCGGGTGCCGCGGCCGGGGCTCCCGCCGGGGTCCTGGCCGGGCATCGGCTTGGGCCGCAACGCAGTCTGTTCCATGGATCGCCTCCTGCTGAAGCTCTACCCGGGAGCCCCGGCACGCGACGAGTCACGAAAGAGTGAGACTGACTCCGTCAGAGGGCGGGCACGGCGGACGGCCGGTCCGGGAGGAAGCCGTGGGCGCGCCGGGCCAGGTAGCCGGCCTGGTAACGGTCCACCTTCCGGTGCCAGTTGAGAATGCCCGCGAGCCAGTTCTGCAGGTCTGCCACATAGCCGTCCATCGCCTCACGCGCTTGCTCCGAGAGCCCGAAGTCGTCGTAGAGGAGGGGGAGTTCATGGGCGGCGACGTGCTCGAACTGCTCCATGCGCCGGGTCATCAGGTCGTGGACGACCGAGAGCGCGGTCGGGTAGTCGACGCCGAAGAAGTTCTGCACGACGAGGATCGCGTTGTGGATCTCGCCCTCGTACTCGATCTCCTTCTGGTACGAGAAGACGTCGTTGAGCAGGCAGGCGTAGTCGACGGCGGCGTTCTCCAGCGAGCGGACCGGGCCGCTGCGGTAGACCTCCGGCGGGACGGCGGGGCCCCGGCCCATGCGGCACAGGCTCAGGGTGAGGTCGGAGCCGAAGGTGGCCCGGCGCATCTCCAGGTAGTCGACCGGGTCGGGGATGCGGTGCTGCATCTGGTTGGACAGCTCCCAGACCCAGCTCTCGGTCATCGTGTTCACCGCGTTCTTCAGGGTGCGCCGGTCCGCGGCCGGCATCCCCGCGGTCGTCCGCGCCCACAGGTCGGTCAGGCCGCGCTCCATGGCGTTGAGCGGGGTGGCGGGCACGTCGCCGTCGAGCGGCATGCACTCCGACAGGCGGCGGGTGGTCAGCCGGGCGGCGGCCAGGTCGCGGCGGTGGCCGTACACGAGCGGGTAGTAGTCGTCGCCGTACGTCCCCCAGGCGAGCCACCGCGAGCTCAGGTCGAGCGCCTCCGGCGTCGCGTCCGGGTCGAGGCCCGCGGAGCACAACGGCAGGTCGTAGGCGGCGAGTTTGTCCTCGTCCCAGACGCCCTCCTCGAGCATGCCCATGGCGTGCATCCAGGCGGTGAGCCGGGGACGGGCCGCCTCCAGGTGCGGGCTCACCTCGACCTCGAAGGGCATGTGGAAGTCGGGCAGCAGCGACGGGCCGACCTTCTGGTACGGCACGTGCGTGTACGCGCGCAGGCGCTCGGCGCCGGCCGCCGCGAGCAGGGCGCCGACGTCGGCGGCGGAACCGCCCGTGCCGCTCGCCCCGGTCACCCCGTGCCACGGATTCCCGGACTGCGCGCGGGCGTTCATGTAGCGACTGGAGCGCAGGTGCCATTCGTGGCCGCCGGACTGCCAGTCCTGCAGGCCTTGCGTGTACCGGGCGACGGCCGCCACCTCGGGCGCGGTGAGGCCCAGGTCCAGTGCGAGTGCGGGCACTTCGGTCAGCGCGGTGTGCTCGAACTGGTGGAGGCGGGAGGTGAGGATGTCGTTGACGGTGTCGGCGGCCTGCTGGGTGGTGCAGCCGAAGAAGGTCTCCAGGACGAGCACGCCGTTGCTGTTCTCGCCCTCGTCCTCGACCTCGCGCTGGTAGGAGAAGAGGTCGTTGCGCAGGTGGACGGCGTCGGCGAAGGTCTCCATCAGCACCCTGAGGGGGCGCGAGGAGGCGGCCGCGGCGGGGACCTCCGCCGTCGCGTACTCCACGAGTCCGGCGGACCAGGGGGCGCCGCCCACCTTGCGGCGCATCTCGACGTACTCGACGGGGTTGGCGATACGCCCCTCGTTGATGTTGGACAGCTCCCACAGGGATTCGTTGAGGAGGTGCTCGGTGGCGACGGCGAAGCGGCGGCGCCAGTCGGCGGACATGGCCGGCACGGTGCGCGTCCACAGGTCGGCGAGGCCGGCCTCGACCGGGTTCTGCGGCTCCGGCATCGGCGTGGCGAGGTCCAACGGCATGAACAGCGGGAGCCGGTCCAGGTAGGCCTTGCCGCCCGCGCGGTCCTGGGTGCGCTTGAAGATCTCCAGGAAGTGGTCGTCGAAGAAGAAGACCCACACGTACCAGTCGGTGATCAGCGACAGGGCCGGGCCGTCGCACTCGGGATGGGTGTAGGCGCAGAGCAGTCCGTAGTCATGGGCGTCGAGGTCGGACTGCTCCCAGATCCCGGACCCCTCCAGCATGCCCATCTCGCGGGCCCACTCGGTCGAATGGGCCCGCGCCTCGTCGACATGCGGGTTCAGCCGCGCGGGGTACGGCATGTAGAAGTGCGGGAGTTCGAAGGGCTGGTGCGTCATGGCCGGGCCCTACCCGGGGCTTCTCGGCGCCATCCGCGGGCCCGGACATGATCACACCATCGCGTGAATCGAGCGTCAGGCGGACCGGAGGCGAGCGGGACGCGGGCGGGAGTCGGTCGGGAGCCGCGCGGAGCCGGACGGGTCGAGCACGCGTCGGACGCGGGCGGGAGTCGGTCGGGAGGCGAGCGGGAGGCGGACGAGTCGAGCGCGCGTCGCACGGCCTTCCCGGCAGGGCAGGACGCGAGCGGGAGACGGGCGGAGCCGGGCGGGTCGAGCGCGCGTCGGGCGGCCGTCCGGGCAGGGCGCACCGGAGCGGTGGTGCGCCGCCGCGGGCCGGCCTCAGCTCCCCCGCACCGCCCGCCCCACCTGCCTGCGCAGCGCCACGAACTCCGGCAGCCCGCGGGTGCCGATCTGCTCGCGTCTGCCGGGGAGTTCGACCGCCAGGTCGAGGACGACGCGGGAGGCGGGCCCCGGGGACAGGACGACGACGCGGTCGCCGACGTAGACGCTCTCGTCGATGTCGTGGGTGACGAAGACGATGGTCGCGCCGTCGGTGCGGTGCACCTCCAGGAGGAGGTCCTCCAGGTCCTCGCGGGTCTGCGCGTCCAGCGAGCCGAAGGGTTCGTCCATGAGGAGCAGGGCGGGGCGGCAGACCAGCGCGCGGGCGATGGCGACGCGTTGCTGCATGCCGCCGGAGAGCTGCCAGGGGTGGCGGCGGCCGGCTCCCTCCAGGCCGACGCGTTCCAGGATGCGTTCGGCCTCCGCGCGCCGCTCGGCCCGGCGCAGCCCGCGGCGGCGCAGCGGCAGGGCGACGTTGTCGCGGACGGTGAGCCAGGGGTACAGCGAGCGGCCGTAGTCCTGGAAGACGACGGCCAGTTGGTCCGGTACGCCGGTGACCGGGGTGCCGTCGAAGGTGACGGAGCCCTCGGACGCGGGCTGCAGGCCCGCGACCGTGCGCAGCAGGGTGGACTTGCCGCACCCCGACGGGCCCACGACGCACAGGAGTTGGCCCTCGGGGACGCTGAGGGAGATGTCGTGCAGGACGGTCTGGTCGCCGTAACGCTGGCCGAGGGCGTCGAGGCGGAGCTTCATGCCGTGGTCCTTCCCCGGCCGACGAGCCGTCTCTCCACCGCCAGCAGCGCGGTGTTCAGGACGTACCCGAGGACGCCGAGCAGCAGCAGCGCCGCCCAGACGGTGAGCAGGTCGGAGCGGGACTGGGCGTCGGTGAGGGTGAAGCCGATGCCGTCGGCGGTGCCCGGCAGCAGTTCGGAGAAGACCATGAGGATGAGCGAGAGCGAGAGGCTCAGGCGCAGGCCCGCGAAGATGCGCGGCAGCGCGGAGGGCAGCAGCAAGAACCACAGCCTTTCCACGGGGTTCAGGCGGAGCACGGCGGCGACGTCGAGGCGGAGCGGATCGGTGTTGCGCGCCCCCTCCGCCGTGTTGATGAGGACCGGCCAGACGGCGCTGAAGGCGATCGCCGTGATCTGCATGGGCGTTCCGAGGGCGAGGACGACGACGAAGACGGGCACCAGCGCGGGCGGCGGCACGGCCCGCGCGAACTGCAGCACGGGATTGCACAGCGCGTACGCCCACCACGACCGCCCGACCGCGAGCCCCAGCGCGATCCCGGTGACGGCCGCGATGGCGAATCCGGCCGCCATCCTGCCGAGGCTGGGCAGCACGTCGGCGACGGCCGCGTCGGTGAGGAAGGCCCGGCCGACGGGCCCCGAGAACCACAACTCGTGTGCGCGGGCGGCGATGTGACCCGGGGGCGGGAAGTAGACGCTGCCGTGCGCCTGCGCGGCCGCCTGCCAGAGCGCGACCACCACGACGAGCACCACGACACGCAGCAGGACGTGACCGCCCGCGCGCCCGGCCGTGATCGCGCCGCGCGCGGCCCTGCGCACCGGCGCGGCGGCCCCCTTCACGACCGCACCCCGTGTGCGTCCGCCCGCCGCTCCGGCGTCCAGGGGAACAGCCGGCGCTCGCCCCACACCAGGACCCCGTTGATGACGAGACCGAGGGCGCCCGCCCAGACCACGCCGGCCAGGACGTCGCGGGTGCCGTCGGTGGCCAGGCCCGCCTGGGCGATGAAGATGCCGAGGCCCTGGCCGAAGCCGGAGAGGAGTTCGGTGGCGACGGCGAGGATGAGCGCGACGGCCGCCGAGATGCGGATGCCGGCGGCGATGAACGGTGCCGTGCCAGGCAGTTCGACCCGCAGCAGCACCGAGAGCCGGCCGAAGCCGAACGCGCGCAGGGTGTCCCTGGCGAGCGGATCGGTCTCGCCGAGGCCGTAGACGGTGTTGAACAGGACGGGCCAGACGCACGCGTACGTGATCAGGGCGACCTCGGTCGCGGTGCCGGTGCCGAGGAGCAGCGAGACCAGCGGGATGAGCGCGACCGACGGCAGCGGACGCAGGAACTCCACGAGCACGCGCACGGCGGAGTCGACGAGCGGCACGCTGCCGAGCAGCAGCCCGAGCGGGACGGCGATCGCGACGGAGAGGCCGAGGCCGAGCGCCCAGGCCTTCAGGGTGGCGCCGACGCCGTCCAGGAAGGCACTGTCTCCCCCCAACTCGACCGCGCGGGCGAGGACTTCGGAGGCGGGCGGCAGATAGCTGCGGCGCACGATGCCCGAGCGGCCGACCGCCTCGCAGGCACCGAACGCCAGCAGCACGCCGAGCAGCCCCAGCAGCAGTTCCTGACGTCGCCGAAGCCGCCTCACCCGACGTTCAGCCGCTTCATGGGACCAGCAGTGTCGCCGGGTCGAGGTTCTTCTTCAACAGCCCCTGTTTCCGCATGAGTTCGGTCAGCCGCCGCAGCTGCGCCGCGTCGGTGGCGGCCGGATAGACCGGCAGCTGGATCCGCCGCGCCTGAGCGGCGGTCACCTTGGTGTACTTGGGCAGTTCCTGGCGTACGGCGTCCGGGTCCTGGGTCGCGATCTTCGAGGCGGCCTCGATGGCGCGCCGGAAGGCCGCCGCCTCCTTGGCGTGCCCGGCGGCGAACTTCTTCGTGGTGACGTATCCGCTGATGGGCAGCGACTGGACGGGCGCCGAGCCGCCGTCCAGCAGCACCTTCGCCTTCAGGTCGCCCTGGATGGCGCTGTCGAAGGGCTCCACCGCGTGCACGGCGTCGACCTGGTCGCGCTCCAGGGCCGGGCCCATCTGCGGGAAGGCGATCTGCCGGTAGACGGGCCGGCCGACGCCCTTGGCGTCGAGGATCGCGTTCAGGGTCAGGGACTGGATGTTGTTGAGGATGTTGACGGCGACCCTCTTGCCCGCGAGATCGGCGACGCTCTTGACGGCGGAGTCCTTCGGCACCAGGACGTCCATCATGTGCGGCGCCACCCGTACGCCCTCGGCGAGGATGCGGACGTCGAGGGTGCCCTTCTCGCCGGCCTGGAGGAAGGTCACGTAGTTCGCGCTGGCGATCACGTCGACCTGGCCGTTGGCCAGCGCGGGCAGCGCCTGGATGCTCTGCTGGACCGGCTGGATCCTGACGTCCAGCCCCTCCTTCTTGAACAGCCCGCGGTCCCGGGCGATGTAGAGCGCCGCCGAGTCGGTCAGCGGCAGCGCGGCCACCTTCAGCCGCGTGGTCCCGGCGCCTGTGGACGACGAGCCGTCCTTGCCGTCGCCACAGGCGGTGAGGAGCAGGGTCAGGGCGGCCAGGACGACCGCCGGTTTCGCGATGCCCGGCCGTAATCGACGTAACGCCATGCGGGCATGATTACCAAAGATTTGTCATGATCACTACAGCGTGATCGGTGCAACCGTCAATCTTTGGAGAAAAACGAAAGGGCTTCCTCGGCCGTCCACGCGAGCGCGTCCGGCAGCGCGCCGGCCGCGACCGGCAGCCACAGCGAGCAGGAGGAGAGCCCGGCGTCGGCGAGGGCGGCCAGCTCCTCCCGTACGCTCTCGGCGCTCGCGTCCGCCCCTCCCAGCGGGCGCCCCGGCAGCCGTACGGCCGGTTCGAAGCCCGGCGGCACCAGGAAGAGGCCGGCCGTCAGCCCCAGGGTCCGCGGGTCGCGTCCGGCCTGCTCGCCGAGGGCGTCGAGCCGTTCCCGCACCGCCTCGAGCCCGGCGGCGTCGACCCCCGAGCCGTGCCAGGCGTCCGCATACCGCAGCGCCCTGCGCAGTGCCGCGTCGCTCTGCCCGCCGACCCAGACAGCCGGCCCGCCCTCGGTGCGCGGCAGCACTCCCAGCCGCGCCGCGCCCTCACCCCGCCACAACTCCCGTACCGCGGCCAGCTGTTCGTCGGCCCGGCGGCCCCGTCCCGCGAAGGGCACGCCGACCGCCGCGTACTCCTGCGTGTCCCAGCCGGTGCCGACGCCCAGCGTGAAGCGGCCGCCGGAGAGGCGGTCGAGGGTGGCGGCCTGGTGGGCGAGGACGACCGGGTTGTACAGCGGCAGCACGAGCACGCTGGTCACCAGCCCGATGCGCTCGGTCGCGCCGGCCACCGCGGAGAGCGTGACCAGCGGGTCGGGGGTCACCCCCAGATCGCCCGCGACCGCGTGGCCGCCGGCGAAGACGTGGTCGAAGCCCAGCTCCTCGGCCCTGCGCGCGGTCGCCAGGACGTCGTCGATCTCGGACTCCCGTGCGGGCCACAGACGGTGCGGTGCCACTCCGATGCGCAACATGTCGTTCCGTTCCCCCAGAACCTGTCGTCCGGCGACGCTGACACAGGGAGCAACAACGCCATCGCCGTGAGCATGCCCGCCGCGCGCTCCCTTGCCGCGTGCCCGTCCGCCACGCCACCGTGGTCGCATGAACGTGCGCGAGGCACCGCCGGTCCCGGACGTCTTCGACCCGCGGCAGTACGCCGCCGGGGTACCCCATGACGCCTACCGGGTGCTGCGCGACCACCACCCCGTGGCCTGGCAGGAGGAGTACGAGGTGCTGGGCTGGCCGGCCGGACCCGGTTTCTGGGCGGTGACCCGGCACGCGGACGTCGTCCGGGTCCTCAAGGACGCGGCGACGTACTCCTCGCACCTCGGCGCGACCCAGATCCGCGACCCCGACCCGGCCGACCTGCCCTTCATCCGGCGCATGATGCTCAATCAGGACCCGCCGGAGCACGGCCGGTTGAGGCGGCTGGTCAGCCGGGCCTTCACCCCGGGGCGCATCGACCGCTTCTCGGCCGTCGCGCGGGAGCGGGCGGCGACGCTGTTCGCGAAGGCGCTGCGGGAGGCCCGCGCGACGGACGGCACCGTCGACCTCGTCGCCGCCGTGACCGACGACTACGCCCTGCTCAACCTCGCCGACCTGCTCGGCGTCCCGGACGGCGACCGCGGGCTGCTGCTGCACTGGACGCAGCGGGTCATCGGCTACCAGGACCCGGACGAGGCCGGTGCGCCCGTGCTCGACGCGGCCGGCAAGCCGGTCAATCCCCGCTCCCCGGCGATGCTCCGGGACATGTTCGACTACGCCCAGCAGCTCGCCGCGCACAAACGCCGCCATCCCGCCGACGACGTACTGACGACGCTCGCGCACGAGCCCGAACTCGCCGACGCAGAACTGGAGATGTTCTTCTTCCTGCTCACCGTCGCGGGCAACGACACCGTCCGCAGCGCCGGCCCCGGCGGACTGCTCGCCCTGGCCGAGCACCCGGAGGCCTGCGCGCTGCTGCGCGCCGACAAGGCGGAACTCCCCACGGCCGTAGAGGAGTTGCTGCGCCGACACCCGCCCGTGCTCACCTTCCGCCGCACGGCCGTCCAGGACACGGAGCTGGCCGGGCACCGCATCCGCGCCGGTGACAAGGTGGTCGTCTTCCACGCCTCCGCCAACCGCGACGAGCGGGCCTTCGCCGCACCGGACCGCCTCGACCTCTCCCGCACCCCGAACCCGCACGTCTCCTTCGGGGACGGCCCGCACGTGTGCCTGGGCGCGCACTTCGCACGCCTGCAACTGCGGGTGCTCTACGAGGAGGCGCTGCGCGCGCTGCCGGTGCTGCGCACGGCGGGCCCGGCGCGGCGGCTGACGTCCAACTTCATCAACGGCATCAAGTCGCTGCCCGTGCACGTCACTTGAGACTCGGATGCGGCGGACCTGGACGTGAGCGTCAAGGACGGACCTGGATGAGCGCGTGCGTGCCGCCGGTCCGCCAGCGCTGCCCTTCGGCCGCCACCAGCGCGGCCTCCGTTTCGGGGTCCAGGCCGGTGATCACGTCCGACTTCAGGGTGCGCAGCGCGGCGACCGGACCGGGGAAGTGGGCGGTGACGTCCCGGAACGGCGTGGTCGGCGGCCACAGCCGATCGCCCACCAGGCGCCGGTAGTTGAGGTCGCCCTTCACGATCGTCACGGTGGCGGCGGAGAGCTCCGCGCGAAGGTCGCCGGGCAGGTCCGCGTACGGCAGCGGGCCGCCGGAGAAGGGGTGGGCGCGCAGGACGAGGCGGCCGTCGGTCATCGCCGTCCACAGGATGCGGCCGTACTCGACGGCTGCGCCCTGCGCCTCGGTCAGCCTGCGCAGCGCGTCGAGCACGTCGGCCGTCGTCGCGTCGGAGACGTAGTAGGGATACGGCTTGACGTGCAGGACGGCGCGGGCGATGCGCCCGCGCTCCAGGAGGTGCGCGATGAGCAGCAGGTCGGGGATGAGCTCGCGGCCCGCGTTGTCGGCGATCAGGCACAGGGTGCCGGCTCCGGACGGCGGCAGCAGCGACCACAGGTCCGCGCTGTCGTCCGCGACCAGGCCCTGGGTGGCGTCCGCGCCGCCCGCGTCCCCGGCGGAGAGGCGGAAGCCCAGGTCGGCGCGGTTGCCCCAGAGGGAGCCGTGCAGCAGGGCCCGGTCCTGGTCGCCGGCGGACAGCGAGTCCAGGGCGGCCAGTTCCTCGTCCGCCTCCGGCGAGTCCAGCTCGGCCAGCTTGAACGGGCGGAACGGATCGATGCCCTGCCAGGGTCCCGTACCGAAGTAGCCGACGGCCTCCAGGAGTTGGCGGTAGAAGTAACTCTCCGACCAGAGCCAGGGGAGGTCGAACCAGGAACGGCCGACGTACTCCGCCGCGCCCCACTCCTCCCAGCGCTCCCGGTCGTGCGCAGCGGCGGGCAGCGGCTCGACGACGCCCTTGGTGCAGCTCGCGAGGAGCGCGTCGAGCGCGCGATGCTGGGCGGGGCCGTACGGGAACGCCTCCCGCACCTGCCGGATGATCGCCGGGTGCCGCTCGGCGAGCACGCTGTGCGGGAACGAACCGGGCTCGTTGCCGAGGATCACGGGTGCGGACGGGATGTCGGACATGCGCCTCACCCTAGGGCCTGCGTGCCGGATCGGCCCGGCGCCAGGAGGCTCCCCCGTCTCTCCCCCCGTCTCCCCTGTCGCCCGCCCTCGTCCCCGTGTCAGGCGATTCTGATCTCCCGCTCCAGCCGCGCGGCGAGGTTCAGGTAGCGGGCCCGGCGGGTCACCGGGACCAGGCCGCGGATCAGGACGTACCACATCTCGGCCAGTCTGCGGGGCTGGCGGGCGACGGGTTCGAGCGAGCGGCTCACGACGCGCGTGCCGACGTAGAAGCTGACGACGGAGTGGGCGACGGCGTCGACGTCGATGTCCGTGTGGAGGTCGGACTCCTTGACGGCGCCGAGGAGTTTGCGGCTGGCCACGTCCCGGAACTCGGTGAACGGATGCTGGAGCGGCGGCCGCACCTCGACTCCCCCCGTGGTGAGCCGGAGTCCGGCGCGCGGTATCGGGCCCTCGACGGAGAGCCGGGCCATGCTGAAGGTGATGCGCATCAGCGTCTCGAGCGAGGAGTAGCCCTGGCCGTCCAGATCCCCCGCCACCTCGCGCAGGGCCCTGGACTGGAGCTCCATGATCGCGTGGGCCAGGTCCTCCTTCGCCGCGAAGTGGAAGTACAGGGCGCCCTTGGTGACTTGGGCGTGCTCGACGATGTCACTGAGGCTGGTCGACTCGTAGCCGTGACGGTCGAACAGGTCTGCTGCGGCCGTGATGATCGTCGCGCGGGTCTGCTCGGCTCGTAACTGCCTCGCCATCGACTGAACACTCCTGGGACTGGAAAGAACGGGGCATGCTGTTTTTTGTTACTCCCCGTGTACGATATCTCACCCATTTTCGACGGTCCACAGCGCCCCCGAAGAGGCCCAACTCGCCCCGGACGCACCGGACTTCCGGTCTCGCACCGCCCCTCTCGGCAGTCCCCGGGCACACAGGTCCGACCAGCTCGGCGCGCCGATGGAAGGCAACGAGGAGGGGAAAGGGGGAGCCGCGACCGGCGGTCCGGACCGGGGCCACCCAAGGGGTCGCCCGCACGGCGAACAGGCCCGGAACGTGACCCCTTGAGCACCCGAAGAAAACAGGATGGCCGGTATGTAATGTGTGCTGCCCCAGGGGTCTGTACGCGAGGGGCTGGAGGGACACGTGTAACTGAAAGACGCGCGGCCCGCCGGCGGGGAACGTCACCACGTTTGCCGCGGGTCGGACGCACCGACGGGGGACGGTGGCCGTCAGGGACGGTTGAGGCATGCTCCTCCCTCGACCCCCGAGAACGACAACAGAGCAGGCGGACGGATCCGTGCCGGCGACGCCAGAGTACGAGGCGACCGGTTGGTTTGCAATGAGGCATGGGCGGCCTCCAGAGGCGTACGGCGCAGGTGGGCCCACCTGGTGAACGCGCCGGGCGCGCGCCCCGTACTCACCGGGAGCACCCCTGTTCCCGCGTCGGCCGAGGAGACGTTCCGGATGTCCCGGATGACCGCACACCGCGCCGCCCTGACGGCCGCCCTGGTGACCCCGTTCCTGCTGCCGCTGTGGGCCGCGGGTCCGGCGCAGGCGCACGGCGCGCCCACGGACCCGGTCAGCCGGGTCTACGCCTGCTCCCCCGACGGCGGTTCCGCCGCGCGGTCCGCCGCCTGCAAGGCCGCCGTCGCCGCGAACGGCGCCCCGTTCACCCTGTGGGACAACCTGCGAGTGCCGGACGTCAACGGCAGGGACCGCCAGGTCATCCCGGACGGAAAGCTGTGCAGCGGGGGCCTGCCCGCCTACAAGGGGCTCGACCTGGCCCGCTCCGACTGGCCGTCGACGACGCTGAGGCCGGGTGCGGCGCTGACGATGAAGTACGCCTCGACGATCCCGCACACGGGCACGTTCAAGCTCTATCTGACCAAGCAGGGTTACGACCCCGCCAAGCCGCTGACGTGGTCCGCGCTGCCGTCCCAGCCCTTCGCGACGGTGAAGGACCCGGCCCTGACGAACGGCGCCTACCGCATCGCGGCCAGGCTGCCGTCGGACCGGACCGGGCACCACGTCCTGTTCACCATCTGGCAGAACAGCAGCACGACGGACACGTACTACTCCTGCTCGGACGTGGTGTTCCGGGCCGCGTCCGGGAGCGGTGGCAAGGCGGCCGCACCGAGCACGGCGGAGAAGGCGGGCGGCGGCTCGGGCGGTGGCAGGAAGGCGTCGGGCGGCCCGGCGGCCACGTCCACCACGTCCGCCGCCCCTTCGCACACCGCCGCGTCGGCGGCGGCCCCACGGGAGGGCACCGGCGCTCCCGACAGCACTCCGGTGGCCGCGACCCCCACGGCGAGTTCGGGTCCGTCCGCGCCCATGATGGCGGGCGGCGCCGCTGCGGTGCTGGTGCTCACCGGCGGCGCCGCCCTGGCGCTGCGTCTGCGCCGACGCTGAACTCGGCGTGCGGGCAGGTCAGTTGACGTAGACCGTGGCGCCGTTGTCGGTCACCGGGGCGTACTTGGCGGAGAAGAAGCCGCTGCTGAAGCAGAGCGACGAGCCGGACGTCTTGGTGAACTGCTGGCTGGCGAAGGCGATGCTGCTGTCGTCGTTGCTCGCCGTGCCGGTCAGGCTCGCGGCCTGGTAGACGCAGGTGATGCTGCCCAGCAGCGTCTTGAGCTTGACCGTCGTCTGGATGGTGGAGCCGCTCGCCGGAGTCACCGTGAGCGTGCCGTCGGAGGCGACCGTGGTGGTGTACGGCAGGTTGTCGACGGTGATGCTGCTGACGCCCGTCACGCCCAGGACGTTGCTGGTGCAGCTGCTGCTGTCGAAGCTCTGCCCGCTGACCGACTCGGTGGCCGTGCCCGGCGCGGCGGGGTTGTCGGTGACGCTCGCGGTGAACGTCGAGGAGGAGCAGGTCACGCCGCTCGTGCCGGTCGCGCTGGAGTAGAGGGTGGCGTTGGTGCCGGAGGCCAGCGGCGCGGTGAGGACGTCGCCGGCCGCGACGGCGGTGCCGCCGACGGAGCCGGTGGTCAGGACCGGGGTGTCGGCCGCGGAGGCGGGGACGGCCGCCGGGATCGAGAGGGCGGCGACGGCTCCGACGAGGGTGACGAGGGTGCGAGTACGCATGCGGGGGTCTTCCTTCCGAGATGTGGGGACCGGCTCCCGCGCGAGGCGCGGCCGGCTTCTCCGGGATGGGGGGCTTGGAAGTGGCATGGGGGGACGCGGGACTGCGTCCGCCCTTGCCGGTCCGTGACGCCTTCTCCGTACGTGACGGACCGGCAACGGCGACCGGCCGGCCGACGGCCGAGGACCCGTGGGAAGGGCCGCCTGCCGCGGCCGGGCGGGGCGGACGGCCCGCACGGACCATGGGGGAAGTGCCCGTGCGGGCCGTCGGGAGACCGTGGGGGGTGTGCGGTTTCCGGGAACGCGGGCGAAGCCGCGTGACGGGGATCCGGCGCCACGGATCCTGGGGGAAGCCAGGGGCAGTTGTAGACCTGAGTGTCAGTCAACGTCAAGGTGCGACAAGGGAGTTGACGATCGTTCAAGAAGTGCGCCAGCGCCCCGGCGCCCCCTGGACACACAGGTGAGGCACAACCACCACCCTTTTTCCACAACTCCCTTGACCCTCAAATGTAACCACGGGTAACTTCCTCGTCGGCTACTGCGGAGTATGTGAAAGCCCTTGCGTCCACCGGGAGTTGCGAGGAGACGTGCCCCGCCGTTCCGCTGTCCGCGCCAGGACAACGTGCCGCTGATGCCCAACCCGCACTGACTATGCACATGGGAGCAGAAATGGCCTCGTCCTCGGACGTCACCTCGTCCGCCGAGCACACGCCCGGAACCCCGGAAAGCGGTTCCGCGCCCGAGCACGCCAGACGCGGGCGGGTCCGGCTGCGCCGGGCCGCCGTGATGGCGGTCCCCGCCGTCGCGGTCGCCGCCGGCCTCGCGATCATGACCGCCGAGGGGGCGCTGGGGGTGTCGTTCTCGATCTCCGGCATGCCCTTCACCGTCACCGCCAAGTCGCTGGACGGCACCGGGTTCGAGCAGTTCGGCGCGCTCGACAGCATGATCGAAGACAGCCCGAACCAGGGTGACACCGGCGGTCAGGTGCTGGTCGTCACCTCCGCCATCAAGAACGCGACGCTGGACAGCCTGTGCCAGAGCGTCGACCTGGGCGGCACCAACCTGCTCATCACGGCGGGCAGCGGTTCGTCCAAGGTGCAGGCGACCGACCTGACCACCGACTCGACGGAGCTGTCCGGCGACGCCGCCTTCAACAACATCGAGATCGGCAACGACGCGAGCACGCTCACCAAGGCGGGCGTCAAGGGTCCCAAGGGCGTCTTCAGCCAGCAGGCGGACACGGTGCACATCGCCAACCTGCGCCAGACCAACTACGCGACGACCGCGGGTGTGTTCAAGCTCCCCGGTCTGAAGCTGAAGTTCAGCGACTCGGGCTGCTGATGGCACGCGGTCCGGAACACGGCGTGCGGCCCGCCTTCCGCCGGTGGCGGGCCCGCCGTCCGTTCTGGGGCGGGCTGCTGCTCGCCCTGAGCGGTGCGGAGATCCTGCTCACCGAGAAGGCCTCGCTGAAGGTCGTCATGCACATCGGCATGCAGGGCCTGGCCGGGTACCTGCTGCCGGTGGTCATGCTCCTGTGCGGCCTGCTGACCCTCTTCAGCCCCGCGCAGCGCGTCTTCTACTCGATCATCGGCATCCTGGCCTCCCTGGGCAGCTGGGTCACCTCCAACCTGGGCGGCTTCTTCGTCGGGCTGCTCCTGGGCGCCGTGGGCAGCTGCCTCGTCTTCGGCTGGCTCCCGGACCAGGAACCGCGCCGAAGCCGCCGGCAGCGCAGGAAGGACGCGCGGGCGGCCCAGGACGTACCCGGGGAAGAGTCCGTGGCGGACACCACGGAGGATGCCCCGGAAGCAGCCGCCGAAGCGACTGGAGAAGCTGTGCGGCGGTGAGCTCGCGGCCGCACTCGCGATCGCCCAAGTGGTTTGGTACGCCGTCGAGTTGACGAGGTAAGTGGTCGGGATCCGTGATGCGATCGGCGACGTGACGGGAGAGGCCACCGTGTCCGAGGGCAGTGCGCGGCCGGGTGGCCGTATCGACACCGGGACCGCGCATGCCGCGCGGATCTACGACTACATCCTGGGCGGGAAGGACTACTACCCGGCGGACCAGGAGGCGGGCGACGCCATGTGCCGGGAGTGGCCGGCGCTGCCCGTCCACATGCGGGCCAACCGGGACTGGATGAACCGGGCGGTGCGCTGGCTGGCCGAGGAGGCGGGGATACGGCAGTTCCTCGACATCGGCACCGGCATCCCCACCTCCCCCAACATCCATGAGATCGCCCAGTCGGCGGCCCCGGACGCCCGGGTCGTGTACGTCGACAACGACCCGCTCGTGCTCTCCCTCGCCCAGGGGCTGATGACCAGCACGCCCGAGGGCAGGACGGCGTACGTCGAGGCGGACATGCGCGATCCGCAGGCCGTCCTCGACAGTCCGGCCTTCCGCGACACCCTGGACCTGGGCGAGCCGGTCGCGCTCACCGTCATCGCGATCGTGCACTTCCTGCTCGACGAGCACGACGCCGTGGGCGTGGTGCGCCGCCTTCTCGAACCGCTCCCGGCGGGCAGCTACCTCGCGATGTCCGTCGGCACGGCCGACTTCGCGCCCGAGGAGGTCGGCCGGGTCGCGCACGAGTACGCCGTCCGCGGCATGCCCATGAGGCTGCGCACCCGCGCCGAGGCCGAGGAGTTCTTCGCGGGGATGCGGTTCGTCGAGCCGGGCATCGTCCAGGTCCACAAGTGGCGTCCCGGCGGCGCGGACGCCGAGGGGATACGCGACGAGGACATCGCCATGTACGGCGCGGTCGCCCGCAAGCCGTAGAACGCGCCCACCGGACACCCGGCCCCCTGATGCGCGTAGACCCGCCCCCCACCGCCGGGAAAGCATCATCACGATGCGGCAGCGACAACTCACTCCATGTTGCTGATCACTTGACTACCGGCGGTCGCACGCGATTGGCTCCGGCCAGCGAGAGTCACCCCTACGGCGTACGACGTCGGACGTCGGACGAAGACCCGCTCCCGCCGTTCCACTTGCTCGGCCGCACAGCGAGGTGCCGCACCCTCATGAACACTCCTCCACCGCCCTCCGCCCCGCACAGATCCGCCCGTGGGATCGCCGCGGCGGCGGCCGTCTGCCTGCTCGTGGCCGGCTGCTCCGGCTCCGGCGGCACGTCGGGCTCCGCGCTCGGCGCCGGCAGCAGGGCCGACGGCGCACGTCTCAAGGTCGCCCTGGTCACCCACGCGTCGGAGGGCGACACGTTCTGGAACCTGGTGCGCAAGGGCGCCCAGGACGCCGCGGCGAAGGACGGCGTCGACCTGACGTACGCCAACGACCCCGACGCGGCGGGACAGGCCGCGCTGATGCGCGACGCGGTCCGGCAGAAGGTCGACGGCATCGCGGTGACCCTGGCCAAGCCGCAGGCGATGAAGGGCCCGGTCGCCGCGGCCAGGGCGGCGGACATCCCCGTCGTCGGCCTCAACTCCGGCATCGACTCCTGGCAGTCCGAGGGGATCATGGAGTTCTTCGGGCAGGACGAGAGCCTCGCCGGCCGGGCCGTCGGGGACAAGCTGGACGAGCTCAAGGCCAAGCACGCCCTGTGCGTGATCCACGAGCGCGGCAACGTCGCCCTGGAGGCCCGCTGCGCCGGCGTGAAGAAGACCTTCGACGGCCAGACCGACATCGTCTACGTCGAGGGCACGGACGCGACCGCGACCGCCGCCGCGATCACCGCCCGGCTGCGGCAGGACCCCACGATCGACGAAGTGGTCACCCTGGGCGCCCAGTTCGCGCTCAACGCGGTGAAGTCGGTGAAGCAGTCCGGAAGCAGGGCGCGCGTGGCCACCTTCGACCTCAACCAGAACCTGGTGAAGGCCGTGAAGAGCGGCGACGTGCAGTTCGCGGTCGATCAACAGCCGTATCTGCAGGGCTATCTCGCGGTGGACTCGCTGTGGCTGTACAAGACCAACGGCAATGTCAGCGGCGGCGGGGTCTCCCCCGTGCTGACCGGTCCGGCGTTCGTCACCAAGGCCAACGTGGCCTCGGTCGCCGCCTTCGCGGCGCACGGGACGCGCTGACCGGCCGGCCCGGCGGACCTCGCCCGACGACACTTCGGACGTCAATGTCTCGAGAGATTCGCAGACCTGGGGCACGTGCGGTCAGTTGTACGGATAGCATCCTGTGCACCCCTTCCCTCCCCGCTCACGGCCACCCCCGTGCTTTCCCTTCCGCTCCGCCGAACGCCTAGGACGACGATGTCTCCACGGACAGGTGCAGGTGCCGGGCGTCGTCTCGGCTCCATACGTCTCTCCCTGATCCTGCTGGCCCTGGTTCCCACCGTCACCCTGGCCGCCATGTGGGGTCTGACGACCACCCAGATGTTCAGCGAGGGGCTGCGGCTGCGGAGCCAGACGGAGCTGAGCCGGTCCACCGGCGCCATGGGCACCGAGGCCACGCTGGCGCTCCAGCGGGAGCGCAGCCTGTCGGCGGCCTGGCTGGCCGACCCGCGTGGTTCCCGGGCCGCACTGGACGAGCAGCGCCGGACGACGGACAAGGCGGTCGCCAAGCTGGTCGGCCAGACCGACGCGATCAACAAGGCGCCCGCGCGCATCTCGGACCGGCTCTACTCGGTCCTCGGCTCGGTCAGCAGCCTGGAGTACTACCGCAGCCAGCTCGACGACCCCAGCGACATCACCTCCGCCCAGGCGCTGGACCAGTACGGCTCGATCATCGACGACCAGATCCACGCCTTCCAGGAGCTCTCCCAGGTCGACGACGGCGACCTCACCTCGCAGGCCGGCCCGCTGGTCGCCCTGGAGCACGCGGCCGAGCTGGTCTCCCAGGAGGACGCCCGGCTCACCGTGGCCTGGCCGTCGGGGCAGCTGAGCCGCAAGGAGTGGTCCGACTTCGCGGAGCTGGTGGACACCCGCCGCTGGCTGGTCCAGGACCAGATCGTGCCCTCGCTGCGCGGCAGCGCGAAGACGCAGACCGAGCGGATCCTGCAGAGCCCCGAGTGGCAGACCATGCAGGACGTCGAGGACCGGGTGCTCGCCTCCCGGCCCGCGGGCGGCGCCGGGAAGGTCGCGTTGCCGGCCGCGCGGAAGGAGTGGACGGCCGCGTTCCAGAAGGTCGCCGACCAGTACTCGCGGCTGATCGGCGACCAGACGTCCGGGCTGCTCGACCGCAGCGCCGACAAGGCCGACAGCCTGCTGTTCAAGGCCGCCGCGCTCAGCGCCGGCGGGCTGATCGCGCTGCTGCTGTGCGTCGGCATGTCCTGGCGGATCACCCGCTCCCTGTCGCGGCGGCTGCGCGGACTGCGGGAGGCGACGCTGAGCCTGGCCGAGGAGCGGCTGCCCGACGTGGTGGCCCGCCTGGACCGGGGCGAGAAGGTCGACGCCGATCTCGCGACCCCGCCGCTGGACTACGGCCGCGACGAACTCGGGCAGGTGGCACGGGCGTTCAACAAGGCACAGCGCACCGCGGTGCACACCGCGGTCGAACTCGCCGACATCCGGCGCGGCTTCCAGAAGGTCATCCTCGGCATCGCCCGGCAGAGCCAGAACCTGGTCAACCTGCAGCTCACCAAGCTCGACGCGCTGGAGCGCAGCCACTCCGACCCGGACGTCCTCAAGGGCCTGTACGAACTGGACTCCACGGCAAGCCAGTTGCGCCGCTACGAGGAGAACCTGGTCATCATCAGCGGCGAGCAGCCGCGGCGCAGCTGGCGCGAGCCGGTCGCGCTGATCGACATCCTGCGCGGCGCGGTCGGCGAGGTCGCCGAGTACCAGCGGGTCGAGGTGCACACCGACGAGGACGTGTACCTCTCGCCGCCCGCGGTGGCCGACGTGATCCATCTGCTGGCCGAGCTCATCGACAACGCGACCGTGTACTCGCCCGCACCGGCCCCGGTCGGCGTGCGGGCCGCGATGGTCGCCAAGGGCCTGGCCGTCGAGGTGGAGGACCGGGGTCTCGGCATGGCGGAGGAGGACTACGAGTCCTTCAACGCCCAGCTCGCGGTGGAGCCGCAGTTCGACGTGGTGGCGCTGGCCGACGACCTCCGCCTCGGCATGTTCGTGATCGCCCGGCTCGCCACCCGGCACGGCATCACGGTGACGCTGCGCCCGTCGCCGTACGGCGGCACGACGGCGATCGTGCTGCTGCCGGACGAGATCGTCGTACGGGAGGCACCGGACGCCCCCGACGACGCCCCGGAGGCGGACGCCGAGAAGAAGAAGGACGAGATGGAGAAGGACGGGAGGCAGAAGGAGGAGGGGACGGAGGAGGAGCCCGCGGGCGCGGGCGCCGAGGAGGAGGCACGCGCCGCCACGGGGGCACCCACCGGCCCCGTGCCCGCCGCCCGGCGCGACGCAGCCACCCCGCTCCCCCGCCGCGTCCCCCAGACCAGCCTGGCGGCCGAGCTGCGCGAGGACGCGCCGGCCGGCGAACACAACGGCCACACGGACGAGTTCACCGCGGAGCAGGCCGCCGCCTCGCTCGCCGGATTCCAGCGCGGCACGCTCCGGGCACGTGACGACGACACCGAGACGCAGTACGACCAGGAGGACGCGCCCGGAGCTCGGGACCCGGACGCGCAGCTTCCCGCCGCAGGCACGCCTGTCCCCTCGACTCCGCCCGCCGACCGCTGACGAAGGAACACCGCCATGACACGCCCCATCCCAGCCACCCATACCCAGCTCGACCAGTTGCTGACCGGACTCGTGGAGCGGGTCGCCGAGGTGAACCACGCCGTCGTCCTGTCCGAGGACGGTCTGGTCGTCAGCAAGTCCACCGGGTTCCTGCGCGACGACGCCGAGCGGCTGGCCGCCACCGCGTCCGGGCTGATGAGCCTGAGCAAGGGCGTCAGCATGGACTTCCGCGGCGGCCCCGTGCGCCAGGCGCTGATCGAGATGGCGCACAGCTACCTGATCCTCACCTCGGCCGGTCCGGGCGCCCACCTCGTCGTCCTCACCAGCCAGGGCGCGGACGTCGGCGTGGTGGCGTACCAGATGAACATGCTGGTGAAGAAGATCGGCGAGCACCTGAGCGCGGCACCACGGTCGGGCCTCGGGCCGGCCGCCGAATCCGGCGCGTGAGGTGGGCGGTGGCGACACGGCGGGCCGGCTGGTCCGGCCGTTCGCACTGACGGGCGGGCGCACCAGGCCCAGCCGCGCCGACTTCACGCTCATCACCACGGTGACCGCGGTGGACCCGCCGCCGATCTGGGCCACCCGGCCGCAGCCGGAGCACCAGCGCATCTTGCGCCGCTGCGTCGAGCCGGTCGCCGTCGCGGAGCTCGCCGCGCTGCTCGACCTGCCGGTGAGCGTGATCGTGATCATGCTCTGCGACCTGCTGGAAGCGGGCCGTATCACCGCCCGCCCGCCGCACCCCGTCACCCGCAATCCGGACCTGGACCTGCTGCAGAAAGTGAGGGACGGCCTTGGCCGGCTCTGACACCGTCGCTCCGGCGGCGCCCGACACGGTGAAGGTCCTGATCGCCGGGGGCTTCGGCGTCGGCAAGACCACGATGGTCGGCTCGGTCAGCGAGATCGCGCCGCTGCGTACGGAGGAGCGGCTGACCGACGCGGGCGTGGGCGTCGACGACCTCGCGGGAATCGAGGAGAAGAACGCCACCACCGTGGCCCTGGACTTCGGCCGCATCACCATCGGCCAGGACCTCGTCCTCTACCTCTTCGGCACCCCGGGCCAGCAGCGCTTCTGGTTCATGTGGAACGACCTCGCCCTCGGCGCCCTGGGCGCCGTCGTCCTCGTCGACGTCCGCCGCCCCGAGACCAGCTTCGCCGCCATCGACTTCTTCGAACGCCGCAAGATCCCCTTCGTCGTCGGCGTCAACGGCTTCTACGGCGACCACCCCTACCCCCCGGAGGTGATCCGCGACGCGCTCGCCCTCCCGGAGCATGTGCAGGTGCTGCTGTGCGACGCCCGCGAGCGGGACTCGTCCCGGGACGTACTGATCGCGCTGATCGACCAGTTGATCGCGTCGGCGGCCGGGGCGGGCGGGCCGCGACGGCTCACCGGTCCGGGCCGCTGAGGGGCTCGCCCGGCGGCGCGACGATCCGCGCCCCGAGATCGGGGTCGGGCATGTCCGCGTCGAAGGGGAACAGGGGCCGGCTGACGCGGTGGTGGCCGAGCCGGGTGAGGTCCTGGTCGACGCCGCCGGGGGTCAGGGCCATCTTCCAGCCGGCGGCCATGGCGAAGAGCTCGGGTTCGAGGTAGCCGATCTTGACGATCACGAGGTCGGCCGTGCGGGGGTCGAGGTCCAGGTCGGTGAAGTCGTGCTCGTGGTGGTACGGCTTGCGCAGGCGGGTCAGGATCACGTGCACACCGCCGACCCGCAGCACGACCTCGGTCTCGGCGTCCCGGTCGCCGTGGCGTATCGCGTGCACCACTCCGGTCAGGGTGAGCGGGCCGGCGTGCCGGTCGTCGGTCTCGGCCCCCGCCGTGACGGTGACCGTGGCACCGACGCCGGCCTTCTCGGCGGCGGCGACCGCGGACGGTCCCGGCAGCGAGGCGTAGATCACCGTCGGGCCCGAGGGGTCCTTGAACTCCGGCCGGGACAGCAGGTGTTGGAGTCCCCAGGTGACGTCGCCCGCGCCGCCGGCGGTCGGGTTGTCGCCGGTGTCGCTGATGAAGTACGGCCGGGCGTCCGACGCCAGCGCCTCGTCCAGGCAGTCGTCGAGCGTGCCGGTCGGGGCGACGAAGGCGAAGTCATGGCGGGCCTCCCAGAAACCGCGGGCCAGCCGCTCGGCGCCCGCCGCCACCGCGGTCCGGTCTGGCCCGGTGACCACGACGGCGGCCCGGTTGCGCGGTTCGTCGGCCCAGGCGTAGCCGACCCAGATCGCCGCGTCCGTCACGCCCTCGGCCGCCTCCACCTCCGCGACCGCGCCGTACACGCTCCTCGCGGGCTCGATCCGGGTCGAGGTCTGCTCCCCCGCCAGCAGCACCGGGACCGGGACCCAGGCCTTGACCGGGCGTGGCCCGCCGCCCGTCACCAGGTCCACGAGATTGCGGGCCGCGCGCTCCTTGGTCTCCATGGCGTCCTCGTGCGGGGCCATGCGGTAGCAGGTGATCAGGTCGCTGAGGTGGACCAGTGCGCGGGAGACGTTGCCGTGCAGGTCCATGGAGGTCGACACGGGGACGTCCGGGCCGATCACCGCGCGGATGCGGGTGAGCAGGTCCACCTCGGCGTCGTCCAGGCCCTCGACGGTCATCGCGCCGTGGATGTCGTACCAGAGTCCGTCGAGGCGGCCCAACCGCCCCAGCCGGTCGATGAGTTCGGCGGAGAGTTCGGCGTAGGCCGCCGCCGTGACCGTGCCGCCGGGCAGTGCCTTGCCGACCAGGGCGCCGCGCCAGTCGGCGGCGGCGCGCAGGCCGGTGCCGGGCGCCAGGAACGGGTAGCGGGTCAGGACCTCGTCCCCGCGCTGCGGATGGAAGGCGGGGGCCTCGGTGCGGGCCGGGGAGAACGTCGAGGACTCGATGCCCAGACCTGCGACGGCGATCACGGGGCGCTCTTGCGGCATGGCTTCTCCGGGAGGGTCAGGGGTGGTGGTTGCCGGTCACGGTGTGCAGCGCGTGCGCCAGTGCCCGCTGGAGCGCGAACTGCCCGGCGCCGACCAGCCCGGCGTCGGCGCCGAGGCTGGCCCGCTCGATCACCAGGTGCTCGGTCACCAGCGGATGGCAGCCCTCGTACAACTGGCTGCGTACGGCGGCGACGAACGGCTCCAGGGTGGAGAGGATGCCGCCGAGGTAGACGGCGTCGGGGTTGAAGAAGTTGACGTTCGCGGCGAGCACCTGGCCGAGGTAGCGGCCGGCCTGCCGGACGGCGCGGGTCGCCTCGGGGTCGGCGTCGGAGGCGAGGCGTACGACGTCCTCGGTGGACGCCACCGCCAGGCCGCGCTCGCGCAGGATGCGCACCAGGGCGGCGCCCGAGGCCACCGTCTCCAGGCAGCCGGTGTTCCCGCAGGAACAGGGGATGTCGTGGGCGGCCTCGACGCGGACGTGGGTGATCTCGCCGGCGGCTCCGGTGCCGCCCCGGTAGAGCCGGCCGTCGGCGATGACGCCCGCGCCGATGGCCGTGCCGGTCTTCACCATGATCGACTGGCGCCGCCCGGCGGGCTGGACGGTGTGCTCGCCGACGGCCATGCAGTTGGCGTCGTTCTCGATGGCCGCGGGCACGCCGAAGTGGTCCTCCAGCCAGGCGCGGACGGGGAACCGGTTCCAGCCCGGCATCCGGGAGGGGAGGGTGACCACGCCGGAGGCGACGTCGACCGGGCCGGGCAGCGAGAGGCCGACGCCGCGCAGCAGCGACCGCCCGTGCTTTGCGGCGAGGTCGTCCAGGGTCCCGGCGAGCCCGGGCAGGGCGGCGTCGGGGCCGTCCGCGGTCGGGAACGGCACGGTCGAGACGTCGGTGAGCCCGCCGCCCGGCAGCACCACGCCGACGTGCGCGTGCCGTCCGCCGAGTTCCGCCGCGACCGCGAACCCCTCGCTGCCGCCGAGCCGCAGCACCTTGCGCGGCCGTCCGCCCGCGGAGGACACCGTGCCCTCCTCGGCGACCAGGCCGAGCTCCAGCAGCTGGCTCACCGTGAAGGAGATGGTCGAGGGCGCTGCGCCGAGCAGTCCGGCGATCTGGGTGCGGGTGGTGGCCTGTCCGGACGCGAGGAGTTCGAGGACGCGCTCCGCCAGCGAGGAGACGCCGGCGCTGTGCTTCCGCCTCGGCGGACTTTTTTCAGTCATGGACGAAACAACTTCCGTCTTCGGCGGTCGGAGCGACGAGCGTAGGCCAACTCGCGCCGCTCCACGCTTTTTCCAGAACAGCAGAAACAGACTTTTTACAGCGGCGCGTCTGTTTCTTCGAACATCCGGGTCGTTGACTGTCCTCACCCCGCTCGACCCCCTTCCCCGAGGAGAGCCATGTCCCCTGCCCGCACGAGACTCCTGGCCGGTGTCACCCTCTCCGCTGGCGCGCTGCTGCTCGCGGGCTGCTCCGGGTCGACCGGTTCGTCCTCCGCGTCCAAGGACTCCATCAACTACGCGCTGCCCGCCAACTTCGCGCCGAACTGGATCCTGCCGATCGGCACGGCGGCGCACCTGAACACCAACAACAACTCGATCACGGCCGCGCTGTGGGAGCCGCTGATCGCCTACGACGGCTCGACCGGCAAGATCGGCTGGAACAAGGCCGGTTCGATCGCGACGGCCGCCGACTTCGCCGCCGACAACAAGAGCGTCAAGATCACCCTGGGCGACCGCCACTGGAGCGACGGCAAGCCGATCACCTCGCAGGACGTGAAGTTCTGGTTCGACCTCATCAAGGCGAACAAGAAGCAGTGGGCGGGCTACACGCCCGGCAAGGCGCCCGACGACTGGACCTCCCTCAAGGCCGACGACGACCGCCACGTCACGATCACCTTCGACAAGGCGTACAACCCGCAGTGGATGCTGGCCAACGAGCTGCAGAGCATCACGCCGCTGCCCCGGCACGCCTGGGACAAGGGCGGCAGCCCGCGGGAGACGTGGACGTACCTCAACAACGCGGCGAAGAACATCGGGAGTTACGCCTCCAACCCGCTGTGGAAGACCATCAGCGGCCCGTACACGGTGAAGTCCTTCTCGACGGCCGGCAAGGTCGTCCTCACGGCCAGCAAGAAGTACGACGGCGGGGAGAAGCCGGGCATCGCCACGGTGAACCTGCTGCCGTTCACCACGGCGGACGCCGAGAAGAACGCGCTGCGCTCGGGGAGCGTCGACTACGGCTACATCGAGGCGACCGACCTCGACCAGAAGGAGAGCTTCACCTCACGCGGCTACACGGTGAAGCCGTGGTCGGGCTGGGCGATCACCTACATGCCGTACAACTTCAACAACCCTTCCATGGGGCCGGTGTTCAAGCAGCTCTACGCCCGGCAGGCGATCCAGCGCTCGATCGACCAGACCAGCATCGCGAAGGTCGTCTTCAACGGCACGGCGGTCCCCGGCTACGGACCCATCCCCACGGCGCAGGCCTCCGCCTTCGTCTCGCAGACGCAGAAGGAGAACCCGTACCCGTTCTCCACGAGCGCGGCCAGGTCCCTTCTCACCGCGCACGGCTGGACCGAGCAGGGCGGGGTGATGACCTGCACGAGCCCCGGCGGCGGGGCGAGCCAGTGCGGTGACGGGGTCGCCAAGGGGACGAAGTTCCAGATGCAGGTGCTGTCGCAGTCCGGCTCGGCCGTCACCGACAACATGATGAGCGCGATCCAGTCCTCGCTCGCCAAGACCGGCATCAAGTTCTCCATCAGGACAGCGCCGGTCAACTCGGTGCTCTCGCAGACCCCGCAGTGCACGGCGGGCCAGTCCATCTGCAAGTGGCAACTGTCCTTCTTCGGCACCGCCGGCAGCTGGTACTTCCCCGCCTTCCCGACCGGCGACTCCCTCTTCCAGTCCGAGGGCGGCTCGAACTTCGGCAACTACTCCGACGCCGGGGTGGACCAGCTCATCAGCACGTCCACGACGTCGAGTTCGAACCAGGCCATCCAGGACTACAGCACGGCCCTCGCCAAGGACCTGCCGGTGATCTGGCTGCCGGAACCCGACTACCAGATCTCCGTGATGAAGAACGGGCTGGGCGGCTTCGCGCAGGACTCGCTCGCCAACTTCCACCCCGCGCAGTGGAAGTGGACGAGCTGAGGCATGGAGACGCTTCTCTATCTGGCCCGGCGGCTGCTCCAGGCCCTCGTGGTGATCCTCATCGTCACGATCGTGGTCTTCTGCCTGCTGCACGCGCTGCCCGGGGGTCCCGCCCGAGGGATCCTCGGACCGCAGGCGACGGCACAGCAGATCGCCTCGTTCAACCACGAGCAGGGCCTGGACCGGCCGCTGCCGGTCCAGTACGTCTACTACCTGCGCACGCTGCTCCACGGCGACCTGGGCACGTCGTACACCCTCAACGAGGGGGTCTCCCAGCTCATCGGGCAGCGGCTGCCGAAGACGCTGGTGCTGACGGTGCTCTCCGCGCTCGCCGGCCTGCTCCTCGCGATCCCGCTGGGCATGTGGCAGGCCGTGCGGCGCAACAAGCCCGCCGACTACGTGATCACCACGCTGAGCTTCGTGGCGTACTCCACGCCGGTGTACTTCCTGGGGCTGATCCTGGTGCTGGTCTTCACCCAGACCCTGCACTGGTTCCCCTCCCAGGCACCTCAAGGGGACACCCTGGCCCAGGTGTTCGCGGACCCGGTGGCGCTCGTCCTGCCGGTCGTCACGGGCGCCGCGTCCATGGTGGCCGTCTTCAGCCGGTACATGCGGGCCGCGACGCTGGAGAACCTCTCCGAGGACTACGTCCGCACCGCGCGGGCCGGCGGCTCCCGGCAGGGGTCGATCCTCTTCCGGCACGTGTTCCGCAACTCGCTGACCCCCGTGGTCGCGATGCTCGGCTACTACGTGCCCGTCCTGTTCGGCGGCGCGCTCGTCGTCGAGCAGCTCTTCAACTACCCGGGCATGGGGCTGCTGTTCTGGAGCGCCGCACAGTCCTCCGACTACCCGGTCCTGCTGGGCTGCGTCCTCGTCATCTCCGTCGCGACGGTCACCGGAACGCTCCTCGCCGACGTCGTCCAGCGGGTGGTCGATCCCCGAGTGAAGGAGCGCCGCGCATGAGTGCCGTGCTGCAGACCACGGCCCCGGCCGTGGAACCCGTCGCGGGCTACCGGCTGTCGCTGCGCCGGTTCCGGCGCAACAGGCTCGCGGTCGCCGGGCTCGTGGTGGTCGTGCTGTTCCTGCTGTTCTGCTTCGCCGGGCCGCTGCTGTACTCGACGGACCAGGTCCACACGGATCTGCACCAGGTCAACCTCGGCCCGGGCGGGGCCCATTGGCTGGGGACGGACGCGGTGGGGCACGACGAGCTCGGGCGGCTCATGTTCGGCGGGCGCGTCTCGCTCGTCGTCGGGCTCGCGGCCGGGCTGCTCGCCACCGTCATCGGCACGCTCTGGGGCGCGGCCGCGGGCTACGCGGGCGGCTGGGCGGACGCGGTGATGATGCGGGTCGTGGACGCCGGCATCGCCATCCCCGCGCTGTTCATCCTGCTGGTCGTCTCGGCGATCACGACGCCGGACACCCTCGGGCTGATCGTCGTCCTCGGCCTGGTGTCGTGGCTGGTGCCGTCGCGCCTGGTGCGGGCGGAGACGCTCACGCTCAAGAGCCGCGACTACGTGCTGACGCTGCGCGCGACCGGCGGCACCCACGGCCGGGCCATCACCCGGCACATCCTGCCGAACTCGGTGTCGACGATCGTCGTCGCGGCGACGTTCCAGGTCGCGGACGCGATCCTGCTCGTCGCGTACGTCTCGTACCTGGGCCTGGGCGTGCAGCCGCCGAAGACCGACTGGGGCGGGATGCTGTCGGCCGGTCTGACGGCGGCGTACTCGGGCCGCTGGTGGCTGATCGTCCCACCGGGTCTGGCGATCATCCTCGTCGTGTGCGCGTTCAACGCGATCGGCGACGGGCTGCGGGACGCGTTCGACGTGAGGGGACGGGGATGAGCGCCGCGAAGGCGGAGAGTGTGCTCGACATCGAGGGGCTCGGGGTCACGTTCGGCACGGATACCGGGGACGTGCGCGCGGTGCGCGACGTCTCCCTGCACGTACGGCCCGGCGAGACCCTGGCCCTCGTGGGCGAGTCGGGCTCCGGCAAGTCCACGGTCGCCCTGGCCGCTCTGGGCCTGCTGCCCGGCAACGCCCGGGTGTCGGGCCGGGCGGCGGTCGGCGGCACGGACGTCGTCGGCGCCGGCGAGGCGGAGCTGGCCCGGCTGCGCGGCCGTACGGCCTCGATGGTGTTCCAGGAGCCGGCGACCGCGCTCGACCCGCTCACCCGGGTGGGCGCGCAGATCGCCGAGGTCATCCGCAACCACCGGCCGCTCTCGCGCTCCGAAGCCGCCGGTGAGGCGGTCGAGTTGCTGCGCCGGGTCGGTATTCCCGATCCGGAGCGGCGGGCCTCCGCGTTCCCGTTCCAGCTCTCGGGCGGACAGCGGCAGCGCGTCGTCATCGCGATGGCCATCGCCAACGCGCCGGGCCTGCTGATCGCGGACGAGCCCACGACGGCCCTGGACGTCACGGTGCAGGCCGAGATCCTCGATCTGCTGCGGGGGCTGGCGGCGGACTCCGGCACGGGGGTGCTGCTCGTCACCCACAACATGGGCGTGGTCGCCGACTTCGCGGACCGGGTCGCCGTCATGCTGCGCGGCGAGATCGTGGAGACCGGACCGGTCGAGGAGGTGCTGCTGCGGCCGCGGCACGACTACACACGGCAGCTGCTGGCGGCGGTCCCGCGGCTGGCGCTCAGCGGGGAGGACGCACCCGCCAAGGAGGGTGCCGCGGTGGTCGAACTCCGGGACGTCAGCGTGCGGTTCGGGCGCGGACCGGGCGCCGTGCGGGCGCTCGACGGCGTGACGCTCGACGTCCGGCCCGGCGAGACCGTCGGCCTCGTGGGCGAGTCCGGCTCCGGCAAGTCGACCGCGGCCCGGGTCGCCCTGGGCCTGATCCCGCCGGACTCCGGATCGGTGTCGCTCTTCGGCACCGACCTGGGCCGCACGCGGGGCCGCAGGCGGCGGGCGCTGCTGTCCGGCGTGGGCGTCGTGTTCCAGGACCCGGTGGCCTCGCTGGACGCGCGGATGAGTGTGGCCGAGTGCGTCGCCGAGCCACTGCGGATGCACCGCCGGGGCATGTCGGCGGCGGACCGGCGGGCCCGGGTCGCGGAGGTGCTCGAACTGGTGCGGCTGCCCGCGGAGCTGGCGGCCAGAGGGCCGCGCGAGCTGTCCGGGGGGCAGCGCCAGCGCGTCAGCCTGGCCCGCTCCCTGGTCCTCGAACCCCGGCTCCTGGTCGCGGACGAGCCGACGAGCGCGCTGGACGTGAGCGTGCAGCGGACGGTGCTCGAGGTGATCGCCGAGCTCCAGCGCGACCTGGGCTTCGCCTGCCTGTTCGTCTCCCACGACCTGGCGGTCGTCCAGGAGTTCGCCCAGCGGGTCGTCGTGATGCGGGCCGGGCGGGTCGAGGAGCAGGGGCCCACCATGTCCACGCTGCTGCGGCCGGGGACCGAGTACACCCGGCGGCTCATCGCGGCCGTACCCGTGCCCGATCCGGTGGTGCAAAGACGCCGGCGGGCGCGGGAGCGGACGGAGGCCACCGCGTGACGCGAGCTCCCGAGGTGGTCGCGGGCGTCGACATCGGCGGCACGACCACCCAGGTGATCCTGTGCGCACCGGACTTCGGCGTCCTCGACCGCCTGGAGGTGACGACCCCGGCGGCCGAGGGCGGCTCGGCCATGGTGGGCGCCGCCCTGGACGGCGTACGGCGGCTGCTGGGCCGCAGGCCCGCGCGGCTGCTCGCCGTCGGGATCGGGGCGGCCGGCGTGGTGGACGCGCGGGCCGGGCGGATCCTGGTGGCGAGCGACTCCTTCCGCGACTGGGCCGGGTTCGAGGTGACCGCGGAGGCCGAACGGGCGCTGGGCGTACCGGCGTTCCTCGACAACGACGTCAACGCGTTCCTGCGCGGCGAGGCGGCGGCCGGCGCCGTCGCGGGCGTACCGCACGTGCTCGGCATGACGCTGGGCACCGGGGTCGGCGGGGCGCTGTGGCTGAACGGCGCGTTGCACGACGGCCCGCACGGCGCCGCCGGCGAGATCGGGCACGTACCCGGCTTCGGTGAACTGCCGTGCACGTGCGGCGGCCGCGGCCATCTGGAGACCCTCGCCTCCGGCCGTTCGATCGCTGCCCGGTACGGCGGGCGCACCGGCCGGTCCGTCAGCGCGCGCCGGGTGGCCGAGGCGGCGGCCGGGGGCGACGCGGACGCGCTCGCGGTGTACGAGGCCGCGGGCGCGGGCGTGGCCCGGGCGATCCTGATCACGGCGGGCCTGCTGGACGTGACCACCTTCGTGATCGGCGGGGGCGTCAGCCGTGCCTGGTCGCTGCTGGAGCCGTCGATCCGGCGGGCGCTGGCCGCCGAGCCCCCGGTCAGCGGTCGCCCGCTCCGGGTGCTGCCCGCGGGCCTCGGCGGCGACGCGGTGGCGATCGGGGCGGTGGCGCGGGCGCGGGCGGAGCTGGGGGCGGAGCCGGGGAACGGGCCGGGGACGGGGCTGGGGGCGGGTGAAATCCGGCCAACCCCGGCCGTGTGATTGACGCCCACGTGCCACATCCCTACCTTCTGATCGGTTTACCGAACTGCGTTCGAAATACCGACAGTCGAGCACGGGCTCCCCGCTCCCCGCCTGCCCCTGGAGACCACATGGACGCGCTCCCCCACTCGCTGCCCCCGTCCTCCCGCCGCCGCTTCCTCGGCATGGCCGCCGGCGTCCCGCTCGCCGCCACCGGCGCACTCGCGCTCGGCGCGGGAACCGCGCGGGCGGCCACGTACGCGGGCTTCGTGATGTGCTACTTCACGGAGTCGCCGGACATGCTGGCCGCCGACTACGGCCTGCACCTGGCCGTCAGCCCCGACGGCCTGGAGTGGACCCCGCTGAACCAGAACAACCCCGTCGCCACCCCCACCGCGGGCTCCGGCGGCCTGCGCGACCCCTTCGTCCTGCGCAAGCAGGACGGCACGTTCGTGGTGATCGCCACCGACCTCAAGGGCACCGACTGGACCTACGTCAGCCAGTACATCCACGTCTGGGACTCCACCGACCTGCGCACCTTCACCGGCTACCGGCGGATGAAGCTGCACGACATGAACACCCACAGCTGGGCGCCGGAGGCGTTCTGGGACGCGGGCCGGAGCCGGTACGGCGTCATCTACTCGGCGGTCAACAGCAGCGGCCACAACGTGATCATGGTGAACTACACGAGCGACTTCGTGACCGCGAGCGGTCCGCAGGTCTTCTTCGACCCCGGGTACGACGTCATCGACGGCGACCTCGCGGTCGGCGTGAACGGCGTCAACCACCTCTACTTCAAGAAGAACTCCACCCTCGTGGGCGCGCGCTCCGGCTCACTGGACCCGGGCAGCTTCACCGAGTTCAGCACCGCGGTCTCGCACGGCGGCACCGAGGCCCCGACCCTGGTGAAGTCCCTGACGAGCGACACCTGGTACCTGTGGGGCGACACCTGGAGCCCTAACGGCGTCTTCTACGCCTGGCAGACCGGCAGCCTGGCCGCCGGCACCTGGACGGCGCTCGACCAGAAGACCTACACCCAGCCCCTCAACTCCAAGCACTGCGGCATCCAGCCGATCACCGCGGCCGAGCACGCGGGCCTGCTCGCCGCGTGGGGCACCCCCGCCTGGAACCGGCTGAAGTCCTACAACTACCCGGCCCGCTACGTGCGCCACGCCGACTTCATGGGCCGGATCGACGAGTACGCCTTCGACCCGTACCCGGACGGCATGTGGAAGCTGGTGCCCGGGCTCGCGGACGGCTCGGGGGTGTCGTTCCAGTCGGTCAACCACCCCACCCGGTATCTGCGGCACTACGACTACGCGCTCCGGCTGGACGTGAACGACGGCACGTCGGCGTTCGCCGGGGACGCCACCTTCTACCGGGTGGCGGGCCTGGCCGACGCCTCCTGGGCGTCGTTCCGGTCGTACAACAACCCGACCCGGTACATCCGCCACTCCGACTTCGCCTTGCGCGTCGACCCGGTCTCGACGGCGACGGACCGGCAGGACGCGACCTTCCGCGTCGGGTACTGACAGGTCAGGGTGTCCCCCTCGCGCGCGAGGGGGACACCCTGGTGGATCCGTGTGCGGCGGCGGGTCAGCCGATGCCGGCCGACTTCAGCCACGTCTTGGCGACGTCCAGCGGGTCCTTGCCCTCCTGCACCTGGGTGTCCAGGTCCAGCAGGGTCTTGGTGTCCAGCTTGGCGGAGACGGCGTTGAGCGCGGAGACGCCGTCCGAGGACAGACCGCTCTTGTAGACCAGCGGCTGCACGTTCTCGAACCCGAAGAGGTTCTTCGGGTCCTGGAGGACGACGTGCTTCTCCTTGGTGATGGTCGGGTCCGTGGTGAAGAGGTCCGCCGCCTGCACGGTGTTCTTCTTCAGCGCCGCCTGGGTCAGCGGGCCGCCCGCGTCGAGGGCCTTGAAGCCCTTGAACTCCAGGCCGTACACGGACTTCAGGCCCACCAGGCCCTGCTGCCGGGTCTGGAACTCCGGCGAGGCGCCGATGACCAGGTCCTTCGCGATGTCCTTGAGGTCCGCGATGCTGGAGTCGGACGTCAGCTTGTACTTGTCGGCCGTCGCCTTGTTGAGCGTGACCGAGTCCTTGTCCTGCGCGGACGCGGGGTCGAGCAGCGTCAGCTTGGAGTCCAGCTTGGCCTCGATCGCGGCCGTGGTGGCCTCGACCGTCTTCGGCGCCGCCTTGGGGTCGAGGTAGGCCAGCAGCGCGCCGTTGTACTCGGGGAGCACGGTGATGGAGCCGTTCTTCAGCAGCCCGTAGGTCGTCTCACGGCTGCCGATGTTCGGCTTGTAGGTGACCTTGACACCCTTGGCCTTCAAGGCCTCGCCGTAGATGTCGGCGAGGAGGATGCTCTCGGCGAAGTTGTTCGATCCGACGACGACCGTCTTGCCGTCGGACTTCCCGCCCTGGAGCGGGTCGGAGGACTTGCTGCCGTCGGAGGAGGAGCCACATCCCGCCAGCAGGGCCGTGGTCGCGGCAAGCGCGACGGCCGCCGCGGGGTAGCTCTTGATGGACCTGCTGCGTGGGGCGTTGGAAGTCACGATTCCCGTTCCGGACTCGGGGGCTTGATGAGAAACAAACTCTGGAACTGATCCAATCCAGCCTGTTCTTACTCAGTCAAGACCAGCCGGGTCACCAATTGGCCTCAATGCGTGATCAGTTGTGAATGCAGCGTGAACAGACCGGCAGGGAACCGGAGGCTCTTTGTAACGGATTCTTGACTTAGGGCTACGCTCTTGATCGTTCAAAGAGGCGGTAGTCTCACGGAAGTTGGCGCCCGGCACAGCGGCAACGGGGGTCGCTGGGGTGCCGTCCTGCACCTTTTCTCAACGATCAGAATCAGTCATCATCGGCGTGGTCGCGCGCGATGAGACCCCATGAAGGAGGCCCGGTGTCCACGACAGAGGTGGACGCGCCGGCCCGGCCGGCCCCGACGCCACCGAGGGGTGGCATACGTGGGTTCGCCGACCGCTGGCCCTTCCGGCGCAAGCTCAACCTCCTGGTCGGCATCCCGCTGGCCGTCGTGGCGGCCCTGCTCGCCTACCTGATCGCCGACCAGGTGGGCCAGGCGCGGGACGCGGCGTCCGCGGCGGACCTCGTACGCAACAGCGAACAGGTGTCCTCGCTGGTCAACAAGGTCGAGGCCGAGCACCAGCTGGCGATCCTGCTCTCCGTGCGCTACGAGGCCGGAGGACGCGGTGTGAAGTCCACGCTCTCCGACTACCGCAAGGCCCAGAAGTCCGTCGACGCCCAGGTCGCGAAGGTGCGCGACACCTTCGGCGACACGCTGCCGGGCGGCGAGACGCAGGCGCTGAAGGAGGTCGAGGGCCTCACCAGCCTGCGCGGCACCGTCGAGCAGAGCTATCTGCCCGCGAGCAACATCGACCCCGCCTACGACAACGCCGCCAGGACCGTGATCGCGGGCCTGGGCCTGGACCGCAACGCGGAGCTCGCGGCCACCTTCACCGGCAACCTGCTGGACTCGCTGCTGCGTGCCGACGCCGCGCACGGCTCGTTCGAGACCGGTGTGTTCTCCGCGACGACCGGTGACACGAACGCGCAGATCGAGTTCACCACCGCCGTCGGCGCCTACCAGATCTACACCACCCAGGCCGACCGCTTCGCCCGGTTCGCCACCGAGCGGCAGGCCGAGCAGCTCTCCGCCATCGAGCACACCGCCGCCCACCAGGACATCGCCGAGGCGTACGCCGAGCTCCAGGTCGCCCCGAGCACCCTCCAGGCGAGCACGCCGGCCGAGATCCGCGCCGCGTTCCAGGACGCGCTGGACGACTACCCCGCCTATCCGCAGCAGGCGGAGAGCCGGCTGAGGATCACCTCGTCACTCATCGACCAGATCGCCGACGGCGCGGACAGCGCCTCCAAGGACGCCTGGTGGCGCGCGGGCCTGCTGCTGGCAGCCGCTCTGCTCGGCTTCGTCCTGTGGCTCGCCTTCTCGGTCCTGGTGCGCCGCTCGGTGGTCCGGCCGGTGCAGGCCCTGACCGGCGCCGCCCGCGAGGTCGCCGACGTGGCCGGGCGCGAACTGGCCCGGGTGGCCGACGACGACACCGGGGACGACAGCCCGCCGAAGCTGCGCGAGATGCCGGTCACCGCCCGCGACGAGATCGGCGAGCTGGCCGAGGTGTTCAACCGGGTGCAGACCACCGCTATCGGCCTGCTGGAGCGGCAGGTGCTCAGCCGCCGCAACGTCGCCGAGATGTTCGGCAACGTCGGCCGCCGCGTCAGCAACCTCACCACCCGCCAGCTCGCCCTGATCGACGCGGTGGAACGCGGCGAGACCGACCCCGCGCTGCTCGAACGCCTCTACTCCATCGACCACATCGCGGTCCGGCTGCGCCGCAACGCCGACAGCCTGATGCTGCTGGCCGGCATCCGGGAGACGGTCCTCGACTCCGGCCCGACCGCGCTCACCAACGTCGTGCGTGCCGGGCTCGGCCAGATCGAGGGCTTCCAGCGGGTGCGGCTGCACGCGCACACCGAGGTCATGGTGGAGCCCGACATCATCGGCGACCTGACGCTGATGGTGGCCGAACTCCTGGAGAACGCCGTCGCGTTCTCGCCCGCGGGCAGCCCGGTCGAGGTCTACGTCCGCGACGCCTACGGCGTGGACGCCGCGCGCTCCGGCGGCGCCACCATCGTGATCTCCGACCACGGTCTCGGCATGAGCGCCGAGCGCCTGGCCGAGGAGAACGCCCGCCTGATCCGCCGCGAGCGGCTGGACCTGGTGCCGACGAAGGTGCTCGGCCTGTTCGTGGTGGGCACCCTGGCGCGCCGCTGGGACGTCTCGGTCGAACTGTCCCGTACCCCGGGCGGCGGCCTGACGGCCGAGGTGACGGTGCCGTCGTCGCTGCTGCTGACCATGAGCCCCGTCGCGGCGGGCGCCTCCGGCGGCACGGCGGGCGGCAAGCGCCTCGCGGCCGGCGGCGCCCCGGAACGCCCGTCCGGGCCGGCGGACTCCGCATGGCCGAGCACCCCTGCCGCGGGCACGGCCGGCCTCGCGGCCACGGCCGACGCGGTGGGCACCGGTGCCGCGCGGGCCGGTGCCGACCGGCCGGGGGCGGGCGCCGCGCGGGCCGGTTCCTCCTGGACGGGGGCGGGCGATGAGCCTGGAGGCGGTAGCGCGGACGCAGTCGGTGGTGCGTTGTCCGGGCCCCGGCCCGCGACCGCGCTCGGTGAGGGGGCCGGTGCGGACGGCGGGCGGCCGCGGCCGCTCCCCCGCCGTGTGCCCCGCCGGGAGGACGCGGAGCCGGAGGCCGGCTCCGGCGTGACCCACACTCGGTCCGATGATTCAACGCCCGGACGTTCTGGCGGGCTTGCCGAACCGGTATCGTCGTCCGGGACACGGCCGGGCGCGACAGCGCAGTCCACCCCGGCCGGCGACGGCTCCCCCCGCCCGCTGCGCCGCCGCGTCCGGGGTGCCACCCTCCGCACGACCACCGACACCGCCGCCCAGCAGGCGGCGCGGCAGGCCCCTCGGCCCGCCGACGCGGACGCCGTGCGGGCCGCGCTCGAGGAGTTCGAGGCGGCCGTGGAGCGGGCGCACCGCGACAGCGACGCCGACGACCGGCCCGCGACCACAGACCCGCACGACCAGAACCACCTCCCGGAAGGAGCCGAGCAGTGAGCACGACGACAGGTGACGCTCCCGACGGGCGAGCCACCACGCCGGCCGAACTGCAGGCCGCCGCAGCCGACTTCACCTGGTTGCTCAACCGTTTCGCCACGGAGACCGCGGGGGTCGTGGACGCCATCGCGGTGTCCTCCGACGGACTGCTGATCGCCGTGTCCGAACTACGCGAGCACGCCGACTCCGAGCGGCTGGCCGCGATCGTCTCCGGCATCACCAGCCTGGCCGCGGGCGCCTCCGGCAACTACGGCCTCGGCGGCCTCAACAAGGTCATCATCGACCTGGAGGGCGGCCATGTCCTGGTCTCCGCGATCGGCAGCGGCGCCGTGCTCGGCGTCGTCACCGACAAGGAGGCCAAGCTGGGCAACATCGCCTACGAGATGACCCTGTTCGCCAACCGGGCCGGCAGCGCGCTCAGCCCGCAGCTGGTGCTGGCGCTGAAGAACAGCGTCGGCTCCCCGACAGCCCTCTGACCGAGGGACGGACGACGACCTCATGGCGGACGGCTCCCCACCACCGGGTCCGGACCCGGTCGGCCCCGCTTCGGCCGTACGGCCGTTCCTGGTCACCGCCGGCCGGGTCGCGCCGACCGCGTCCGGCCGGCCGGTACCGGTCGAGACCCAGGTGGTGGCGACCGCCGAGGGTCTCACCGTGCTCGACGAGCTCTCCTTCGAGCAGTACGACATCATCGCCGCCTGCCGTCAGCCGCAGTCCATCGCGGAGCTCGCGGCCCGGCTGCGGCTGCACCTGAACGTCGTCCGGGTGCTCGCGGAGGACCTGCGGGCCGCCGGGCTGCTGACGGTGCACGTCCCCGACTCCGGCGTCACGCACGACGCCACCGTCCTGCGCAGGGTGATCGACGCCCTGCGTGCCATCCCCGACTCCCGAGGGGTAATCCGTGACGCGGACTGAACCGGCCGCCCCCGCGGCGGCCGCCGAGGTGACTGCCGTCAGACCGCCGCTGCCGGTCAAGCTGGTGATCGCGGGCGGCTTCGGCGTGGGCAAGACCACCGCCGTCGGCTCCATCTCGGAGATCGAGCCGCTGACGACCGAGGCCGCCATCACGGAGGTCGCGGCCGGCGTCGACGACCTCAGCCACACCCCGCGCAAGACCACGACCACCGTGGCGATGGACTTCGGCTGCATCACCATCGACCCGACGCTCAAGCTGTACCTGTTCGGCACGCCCGGCCAGGAGCGGTTCGGGTTCATGTGGGACGACATCGTGGAGGGCGCCGTCGGCGGCCTCGTCATCGTGGACACGCGCCGCCTCGACGACTGCTACGCCGCCGTCGACTACTTCGAGCACCGCCAGATCCCGTTCGCCGTCGCCGTCAACGCCTTCGACGGGAAGGTCGAGCACGGCCTGGACGAGGTGCGCTGGGCGCTCGACGTCGCCGAGCGCGTCCCGGTGCTGGTCTTCGACGCCCGCGAGCGCGGCTCGGTGCGCGACGCCCTGCTCGTCGTACTGGAACAGGCCCTGGCCCGCACCGAGGCGTGAGTCGGGGCCTCGCGTACTCGCGTACGAGAGCGGGCCCGGGGCGGATGGAGGATCCGTCCCGGGCCCGCGGTCTTCGGGGGGTCAGGCGCTGCGGCGCACGCCGGGTGACACCGTGAACCGGGCCACCAGCCAGAAGAAGCCCAGCGTCACCAGGGCCAGCACGGCCACCAGGGTCGCGCCGCCCACCACCTTCTCGTAGTTGCGCTGGTAGAGGCCGTCGACGATGTACCGGCCGAGGCCGCCGAGCGAGACGTACGCGGCTATGGTGGCCGTCGAGACGATCTGGATGGCCGCCGAGCGCAGCCCGCTGAGGATCAGCGGGAGCGCTACCGGGAGTTCGACCTGGAACAGGATGCGCGGCTCGGCCATGCCCATGCCCCGTGCGGCGTCCACCGGGGACGGGTCGACGGAGCGCACCGCCTCGTAGGTGGTGACCAGGATCGGCGGAACGGCGAGCACCACCAGCGGGATCATCACCGGGGTCTGGCCGAGCCCGAGCAGCACGAACATCAGCACCAGCAGGCCGAAGCTGGGCAGCGCGCGTCCGGCGGTGGCGACGAAGGCGACGCTGTTGCCGCCGCGTCCGGTGTGCCCGGTGAGCAGGCCGACCGGAAGGCCGATGGCGGCGGCGATGGCGAGGGCGATCAGCGAGTACTGGATGTGCTCGCGCATCCGGGTCGGGATGCCGTCATAGCCGTGCCAGTGGGCGTTGTCGCTGAAGAAGGCGTTGACGAAGTGGAGGACGTTCATCGGACGGAGTCCTCCAGTGCGGCGGCGGCCGGTTCGGGCCGGGGTTCGGGCTCGGGCTCGTCGACGGGACGGGGCTTGCGGTTGCCGCGCGGCATCCAGGGCGTCACCAGGACCCGCACGAGCACCAGGAAGGCGTCCGCGAGGATGGCGAGGACCGCCGTGCCGATCACCGACAGCCAGACCAGACGCGGCTGATGGTAGATCATGCCGTCGTTGAGCAGGTTGCCGAGCCCGCCCTGGTTGCCGATCAGCATGCCGACGCTGACCAGCGAGATGCTGGAGACCGTCGCCACCCGCAGGCCGGCGATGATGGCGGGCGCGGCGATGGGCAACTGCACCTGGAAGTAGCGGCGTACGGGCCCGAGGCCCATCGCGGTGGCCGCGTCGAGCGTCTCCTGCGGCACCGACCGCACGCCGTCCACGATCGCCGGGACGAACACCACCAGGCTGTAGATGCCCAGCGGGATCATCACGGTCAGCTCGGACTGGCCGGTGTAGTCGATGAGGACGACGAAGAAGGCCAGCGACGGGATCGCGTAGAGGATCGTCGTCACCCACAGCACGGGCGGGTACAGCCAGCGCATCAGCACGCACAGCTGGGAGATCGGCAGCGCCAGCAGCAGTCCGCCCACGACCGGCACCAGGGCCAGCCGCAGATGCATGCCGACCAGACCCCAGTACGTGTTCTGCAGGTCGCTCGGTATGTCGAACAGGCCGCCGCTCATCCCGCGACCTTCTCGTCGCTGCGGCCCGCGGCGTGGGCGGTGCGGATCGCCTCGCCGATGGTCTGCTGCGAGACGACGCCGGTGACCCGGCCGTCGGCGCCGACCGCGACGGCCCATCCGGTGGGCGAGAGGACGGCGCCGTCGAGCGCCGCGCGCAGCGACTCCCTGCCGTGCACGAAGGGCCGCCCGTACGGCAGCAGCCGCGCGGGATCGACGGAGCCCGCGGTGAGCTCGCCCGGCTCGCTCCAGCCGAGCGGCTTGCCCTCCACGTCGGTGACGAGCAGGTAGGGCACCTCGTCCGTGCCGCGCTCGGCGATCTGCTCGGCGGTGGCGTCGACCGCGACGATCGGGCCGGTGAGCAGGTCGAGGTCGGCGGTGGAGAAGAAGGAGAGCCGCCGGATGCCGCGGTCCGCGCCGAGGAAGTCCTCGACGAAGCCGTCCGCGGGGTTCGACAGCAGCTCGGCGGGCGGCGCGAACTGGGCCAGGTGACCGCCGGTGCGCATCACCGCGACCATCGTGCCGATCTTGACGGCCTCGTCGATGTCATGGGTGACGAAGACGATGGTCTTGCCCAACTCGTCCTGGATCCGCAGCAGTTCGTCCTGCAGGCCCTTGCGCACCACGGGGTCGACGGCCGAGAACGGCTCGTCCATCAGCAGCACCGGCGGGTCCGCGGCGAGCGCCCGCGCGACACCGACGCGCTGCTGCTGGCCGCCGGAGAGCTGGTACGGGTAGCGCTTGGCGAGCGCCCCGTCGAGCCCGACCCGCTCCATCAGCTCGCGCGCCCGTCCGCGCGCCTTCTCCTTGCTCCAGCCGAGCAGCCGGGGCACCGTGGCGATGTTGTCCACGATCGTGCGGTGCTGGAAGAGCCCCGCGTTCTGGATGACGTAACCCATCGACCGGCGCAGCGTGTTGACCGGCTGCTGCGTGATGTCCTTGCCGTCGAGCAGGATCCTGCCCTCGCTCGGCTCGATCATCCGGTTGATCATGCGCAGGGTCGTCGTCTTCCCGCAGCCGGACGGACCGACGAAAACGGTGATCGACCGGTCGGGGATCTCCAGGGAGAGGTTGTCGACCGCGACCGTCCCGTCGGGATACCGCTTGGTGACTGAATCTATTCGTATCAAAGCGCCGAATACCCTTCGGGTCTGGCAGAGGCCGTCCGCACGGTGGCCTCGGTCGCGCGGGCCGTTGAGGGGAGAGTCTAGACCGTTTGCGTTACGGCAGTTCAGCGGCCGCGTGGCACGATCTGCTCGGTCCCCTTCAGCAGGCGCAGGGTGCCGATGCCATCGGGAGTGCCGGGCTCCACGCACTCGCCGGCGCCGACGAAGAGGGCGTAGTTCACGCCATCGTCGTCGTGGGCGGAGCGGAAGCGGATTCCCTCGACGCCGAGGAGGGGGGACTGACGCAGGTAGTCGGTCAGATACTGGGTGGGCCGGTACTCGCGGTGCGGGCTGCCGTCGTAGAGGACGGGTCGGCTCAGGTCCTCGGCGAAGTCCTTCAGGAAGAGCAGAGCCTCGCGACGCGCCGCGTTCTCCAGGTCGAACAGGCTCGGCGGCTCCGGGATGCGCACGAGGTCGAACATCTTGATCGGCCTGCACGGTTCGAACGCGACCACGGCGGCGTACGGACGCTCGTCTCGAGCGGCGAGCTCCGCCACCGCCGTCGCGACGTCACCCGATCCGTAGAACAGTGGGACACCCGCACGGCTCATACGGTTCTCCGACGCGCGGTCGGTCGGTGCGCAGCCGATGTCGGCAGCCTGGTAGTGCGGCGAGGGTGTCGCCCCGGCACGCATCCGGCCACGCCAGATCAGGTCGCCGGGGCGGCAGGTGCTGATCAGCCCGGACTTCTGCACTATCCCGGCGATTCGGCGCATGAGGACGTTCAGTCCATCCCGGTCCGACCCGCGTGAGGTCTCGTCGTCCGGTAGGTGCAGATCCCGCTCGATCACCGTCCGGCAGAAGTTCGCCCAGCTGTCCCGCATCAGGCCCCGGGGCACGAAGCCGTCCGGGTCGCTCCAGTAGCGTCGGTCGACCCAGTCCTCGACGGCTCCCAGCACGCGGGAGTCGAAGACATCACCGCACTCCTCCTTGACGACCCGAGCGGGATCGAGCGACTTCTCCAGCACGTCCGAGGCGTGACCCCACTGCGGAACAGCGCCGATACGCCCCCCTGGGCTCCGCCGGAAGGTCGCCCGCCACACTGCATCGCCGACATCGGCCAGCCGGACGGCCTCCGTGGTACGTGACGGGCAGAAACGGCAGTCGGCGTGGAAAACCCTGAGCTGCTTGGCGAGGCAGCCGTCGTGAATGTGCTTCAGGCACAGCGGTCCATCGTCCGGGTCGGCCTCCCGGCCCGCGCCCCCGTCAGCAGTACCGGCGCCTTCCATGGAGTCACGGTACAGCGGTGCCTACGCGGCAGCACCGCATACGACCGTCGTCAGGCGACGTCGCCTCCCCAGCGAGCCTCGTTCTCCTCCTTCTTCGCCTTCAGACGTTCCTTGAGCAACTCGAAGGTCTGCTCGCGCCGGGCCGCGAAGTGGATGCTCCACGAACTGTCGTTGGACAGCTCCTGCATCAGGGCGTCCCAGATGAGGTCGAAGCTGCGCTCCGAGGTCATGCCGCCCCGGCCGGACCCGAGAAGCGGCAGGCAGACCGAGGCCAGTGACAGGCCCAGTTCGTGACGCTCCTTGCGGGCCAGCTGGAAGACGTTGTGCGTCGCCCGGGTGATGGCGTGCGCGGAAACCGTGTAGTCCCCCGTCCCGTCGACCGGGGTGACAACGGCCGCATGGTAGATCCGCGAGACGTTCTTTTCGGCGAGTGCACCCGACGTGGTCGGCGCCACCGTCCCCTGGGGAAGGGGGAGTCCGTAACGGCCGTGGGTCCGCACCCACTCCTTGAGACCGTCTCCCACCACGTCGTCGAGGATCTCCCCGCCGGCCCCCTTCACCGCGCCGGCCCGACGGAGACTGCCAGACGTCGTGAACTTGTAGAGCTGTGACGGCTGGAAATAGACGTTCTCCGAGGACACGATGACGTCGATGTCCGACAACTGCTCCAATGGTCCACCGTGCACGAAGAACTGTGTCGTCGCATATCGACTCGTGGGCATCGCCACGGGGCCGAACATGTGATGGTCCGGAAGGAAATAGTCCCCGCTCGCATCGCTCTGCGCCTGCGGGGGCGCTTCAACCACAGCCTCCTTCTCCGGAAAGGCTTCATTCAAGGCCTTTTCCAGATTTCCCTGCAGAGCACGCAACAGCCGCCCGTCCCCACGGGGTTTGATGACGGAGAAGTGGTCACCGGGCATGACGGCGGAGTCGGGAAAAACACTCACTGCCGAAGAGGGCGACACGACGTTGTCGCTCTCGCCCGCATAGGACACGACGGGAATCGGGCACCGATCCCTGGAGAGGTACTGGGCGTGGACGACACCCGTCATCACCCGCCGCTGGGTCTCCTGGACCGAGGCCTGCAGGGGCCTGAGTTCCCGCTCCTGGGTGTTCCGCGTGACGCCCATGAGACCACGGCGCAGGAGCAGGAACAGCTCCGAACCGTTGTTGGGGCAGGCGAACATGACCACCCGTCGAATACGGGCGAGTTCCCAGCCCCGGCCCTCGGCCAGCATGCGTGACAGGAACCGCTGCACCACGAGTCCGCCCTGACTGTGCGTGACGATCACCAGGCGGGCGTGGGAGCTCGGTTGATCGGCCAGATAGCTCTTGAAGCTCTCGGCGACGGTGTCGATGTTCGGCATCTTCCGCAGCGGGTTCCACGAGGCACGCGGAGTCGCGTAGTCGAAGGAGAGTAAATCGAATTCCTGTGCAATTCCAGGAGTTGCGGATAACTGCTCCTGGAGCTCGGCCCAGGTGGCGGACGACGAGAACAGCCCGTGCACGAACACGATCGCGGCATCGCGCATACGTCCCCCTGTACCGCGCCCGGATTCCCTGCCCAGGAATATAACCACCCCGGCATGGACTGAACCCTCGTCCCGCGCGGCCCCCTCGGCGCCCTTCCAGCCCGGCGGCGACCTGCCTGTGAGCTCCCTGATGCTGGGCGGTAGCGGGGTGGTACCGACGATGCCCCCACGGCGGCGCGAGCATCCCTGCGGCCGGGGCGCGTGATCTCCTGTCCCCGGTGGGCTACGGAAGTCCACAGCGTCAACTCGATGGTCACCGGGTGAGGTTGGTCAGCGAGCGCGAGCGGTCACGCTGCGGCCGGGGACCGACCGGCTCCCGGAAAGCCCTCCGTCCGCAGCACCCGCTCCCCCTCGTCCACCGCGAACACCTCGCACCCGGGCAGCGAGGCCGCCCACTCCACGCCCTCGACGCCCAGCGCGAAGGCGGCCGTCGCCACGGAGTCGGCCTCCGTCAGGGTGGGGGCCAGGACCGTCATGCTGAGCAGGCCGGTCGCCGGGCGGCCCGTGCGGGCGTCGAGGATGTGGTCGCCGCGCTCGTAGCGGGCGGAGGTGGCGACCGCGCCGTCGGTCAGCTCCAGCACGGTGCAGAGCCGGTCGGCGCGCTCGGGGTGCCGTACGCCGACCCGCCAGGGGCCGCCGGAGACGACCACGTCACCGCCGGCGTTGAGGACGAACCTCCGTGCCCCGGCGGACCGCAGCAGCTCCGCGGCCCGCTGCACCGACCAGCCCTTCACCACCGCGCACGGGTCCAGCCCGCGGCCCGGGAGGCGCACGTCGAAGGCGCCTCCCGTGGCGAGCCTGTAGTGCTCGCACAGTTCGAGGACCTCGACCAGGTCCTCGCTCAGCTCGTACCGCGCCAGCTCGCCGCGGTCGTGGCGCGACACCTCGCTGTCGGGCCGGAAGGGGCTGAACCGGGCGTCGGCCTCGCGCAGCCACTCGAAGACCGCGTCGGCGGCCTCCTCCGGTACGCCCTCGTCGTCGACCCGCAGTGAGACGGGGAACCCCATGACATGCTCAACCCGCCGCATCTCAGGCGCCCTTCGCGTCGAGGGCGGCCTGCAGCGACGTCTTGTAGGCGTCGCTCGTGATGGTCGCCCCGGACACCGTCGCGACGTCCGCGCTCTGCGCCTTCAGCGTCTCCGCGACCAGCTTCGGCACCGCCGCCGCCGTCTGCGGATGATCCGGCTGCCGCAGCATCCGCACCGCACCGATCCGATCCCCCTCGAAGGTGACCTGCACCTGCACCGGGCCCTTGGAGGTCTTCACCGTCGGGCCGGACACCGTCCCGGAGGCCGCGGCGGAGGGCGACGCGCTCGCGTCCTGCGTGGCGTGCCCGTCGATCGCCGCCTGGAGGGACTTCCTGTACGCCTCGCTCGTGATCGTCGCCCCGGACACCGTCGCGACGTCCGCGCTCTGCGCCTTCAGCGTCTCCGCGACCAGCTTCGGCACCGCCGCCGCCGTCTGCGGATGATCCGGCTGCCGCAGCATCCGCACCGCACCGATCCGATCCCCCTCGAAGGTGACCTGCACCTGCACCGGGCCCTTCTCCGTCCTGATGGTCGTCCCCTTGACGACCGTGCCCGAGGACGTGCCCGGGGACGAGGAGGCCGGCGGTGCCGTGGACGGCTCCGCGGTGGACGTCGTGCCGCCGGGTGACGGCTCGTAGCGCCAGACCGGGACCAGGCCCGCGATGCTGAGGACGACGACAGGTATGGCTCGCTTCATGATGGATTCCCCGTCTCCCTCAACCCGCCAGGCTGAAGCGCTCGAAGTGGATCTGCTGCCGGGGCACGCCGAGGTCGCCCAGCGTGCGCAGCACCGCGGTCATCATCGGCGGCGGCCCGCACAGGAAGACGTCCCGGTCGGCGACGTCCGGCACCAGCCGCGCCAGTTCGCGCGGCGCCAGCCGGTCGGGCACGGGCGGGCCGGTGACCAGGTGCAGCTCGGCGCCCTTCGCCACAGCGAGTTCGCGCAGTTCGTCGAGGAGCACGGCGTCGCGTTCCCCGGCGACGCGGTAGATGACGACCGCGTGACCCTCCAGGTCCTCCAGCAGGGCGCGGATCGGGGTGACGCCGACGCCGCCCGCGATGAGCAGGGACTCGCTCCGGGTGCGGTGCAGGGCGGTGAAGGCGCCGTAGGGGCCCTCGGCGAAGACGCGCGTGCCGGGCCGCACCTGGCGCAGGGCGGCGCTGCCCGCGCCGGCCGCCTTCGCGGTGAGGCGCAGGCTGCGGCCGTCGGGGGCGGCGGAGAGGGAGAAGGGGTTGGCCTGCCACCAGCGGTCGCGGGTCAGGAACCGCCACAGGAAGAACTGACCGGCCCGCGCGGGCAGTTTGTCCAGGTCGCGCCCGGTGATGTGGACCGAGACGACGGTGTCGGACTCGGGCACGACCGCCGAGACACGGAACTGGTGGCGGGTGTTGCGCCACAGCGGCAGCGCGACGCGTCCGAGGACGACCGCGCCCAGCGCCACCGCCCACACGCCGTACCAGTACGCCTTCGCGGCGCCCGACGAGGTGAAGGTGGTGCCGACGGCGACCTGGTGCGTGAAGGCGAGCACCACGGCGACGTAGGTGTAGAGGTGGAGGAAGTGCCAGGTCTCGTAGGCGAGACGGCGGCGGGCGTAGCGCGCCGAGACCGCGCCGACGGCGAGGATCAGGCCGAGCGCGACGACCGCGCGCAGCACGCCCTCGGTCGTCTCCGCGAGGTCGACCAGCTCGCCGACCGGGCCGACGCCCGCGCCGTCGGCGTAGCCGAAGGTGATGAAGACGGCGTGCGCGAGCAGCGTCCACAGCAGCGCGAAGCCGGTCCAGCGGTGCCAGGAGGTCAGCCGGTCCATGCCGATGCGGCGGTCGAGCCACGGCAGCCGGGCCACCAGCACCAGCTGGAAGGCCATCACGAGGGCGCCGTAGAGGCCGAAGAGGCGGCCCATGACGATCAGCGCGTTGGAGGCGAAGCCCGCCTGGGCGAAGAAGTAGGCGACCACGGCCGCATTGACGGCCAGCACGGCGTAGAGGCCCGTGCGGGCCACCACCCTGGGGCGTATCGCCGTGGGGGGCGCAGGGGGTGATTGGACGGTCGTCACGGGTCGGCAGCTCCTTGATCGGGTCCTGGGTTACCGAGCTTCGCCGCCGGAAGCTGTCGGAAAGCTGTCGGACCACTTACAAGTCCCTGTCGATGTCCCGGCTGTGAGCTCCGCGACATGGCCTCGCCGGCCCCGTGACGCACTATGAGCGGGTGGAAAAAGTACGCCTCCTCGTCGTCGACGACGACCCGCCCATCGCCGACCTCGTCGCGACGGTCGCGCGCTACGAGGGCTGGGACGCGGTCACGGCGAACTGCGGCGAGGACGCGCTGAGGCTGGCCGGCGAGTTCCACCCGGACATCGTGGTGCTCGACCTGATGCTGCCGGACGTGGACGGCTTCGGCGTGCTCGACCGGCTGCGGCGGTCCGGGACGATGGTGCCGGTGGTGTTCCTGACCGCGCGGGACGGGGTGGCCGACCGGGTGGCGGGGCTGACCCGGGGCGGCGACGACTACCTGGTCAAGCCGTTCGCGGTGGAGGAGCTGATGGCGCGGCTGCGCACGGTGCTGCGGCGCAGCGCCGGGCCGGCCTTCCAGCGCTCCGTGCTGCGGGTGGCGGACCTGTCGATGGACGAGGACACCCGTGAGGTGCGCCGCGGCGACCGGCTGCTGACGCTCACCCCCACCGAGTACGAGGTGCTGCGGTTCCTGATGCGCAAGTCGCCGACCGTGATGACCAAGGCGCAGATCCTCGACCATGTGTGGGAGTACGGCTTCGGGGGCCGCTCGAACGTCGTGGAGCTGGTCGTCAGCCGGCTGCGCCGCAAGCTCGACGACACGGGCGAGCCGCTGATCCAGACGGTGCGCGGCTTCGGCTACGTCATCCGGCAGGCGAGCGAGTGATCCGCCGGCTGCGCCGCGCGTACCGGCACCTGCGCCTGGGCACCCGGCTGGCGCTGGGCCTCGGGGCGCTCGCGCTGGTGGTGTTCGCGGTCGTCGGCACGGCCCTGACGACGTACATGCGCGACTACCTGTCGAACCAGCTCGACACCCAGCTCGGCCTCGCCCAGGTCGCCCAGTCCAAGAGCATCGCGCAGAACGGCACGCTCCAGGGCAAGAAGTACTACCGCTGGTACTACGCGGTGTACGACGTGAAGGACGGCACCGCCGTGCTGCGCAAGCCGGAGGAGGCCGGCGACCTGCCCGCGGACATCGCCCCGCTCACCTCCCTGGCCCGGGCGCAGCCCGCCGCGGACACCGAGGTGCTGCGCACCGCGCACCTGGCGGGCGAGGGCGAGTACCGGCTGCGCGCCTGCGAGGTGGAGCCGGGGGTGGTGCTGGTCAGCGGTGCGCCGACGGACGCCATCGCCGACACGGTGCGGCGGCTGATCGGGGTCCAGGTGGTCGCCTTCGGGCTCGCGCTGCTGGCGCTGGTGGTGTTCGGCCGGCGGATGCTGCGCCGGGGCCTGAACCCGCTGAGCGACATGGCGCACACCGCGCACGGCATCGCCTCGCACGACCTGACGGAGTCGGCGGCGCGGCTGCCGCTGCGCGCCGACGAGCGGGGCGGCGGCCCGGAGGTGGAGGAGCTGCGCACGGCCTTCAACACGATGCTGGAGCACATCGACGACTCGCTCGCCGTCCGCGCCGAGGCCGAGCAGCGCCTGCGCCGCTTCGTCGCCGACGCCTCGCACGAGCTGCGCACGCCGCTGATGTCGGTGCGGGGCTACGCGGACCTCTTCCAGTACGCCGCCGCCAACGCCCCCGAGGAGCGCGACAAGCACCTGGCCCGGCTGCGTGCCGAGGCCGCCCGCATGGGGGTGCTCCTGGACGACCTGCTGCTGCTCGCCCGCCTGGACGCGGCGGAGCCGGCCACGCCGCTCAGGCCGCAGGAGGCGGACCTGGTGGAGCTGGCCGGGGAGGCGGCCGCCGCCTTCCGGGCGAGCCGGCCGGAGCATCCGCTGACCCTCACCGCGGGTCCGGCCGCGCTGCGGCTGCGCATGGACCCGCACCGCATCCGGCAGATCCTGGACAACCTGCTCACCAACGCCGCCGTCCACACCCCGGCCGGTACGCGCGTGACCGTGGAGGTCGCGCGCGCGGGGGACGCCGCCGTGGTGCGGATCGCGGACGAGGGCCCCGGCATCCCGGCCGCCGACCGCGACCGCGTCTTCGACCGCTTCTACCGCGTCGACAAGGCCCGCAGCCGCGACCGCGGCGGCAGCGGCCTCGGCCTGCCGGTCGCCGACGCTTTGGCCGCGGCCCACGGCGGCACGATCCGGCTGAGCAGCGCCCCGGGCTCGACGGTGTTCACCCTGTCGCTGCCGCTGGACGGCGCGGCGGGTCTTACGGACCGGTGACGTGCCGGGCGGGGCCCGCCCGTTCCGGCCGTACCCGGCCCTAGCGTGGCCGTATGCGCGTACTGGTCACCGGCGGTGCCGGGTTCATCGGGTCCCATGTCGTGACGGCACTCCGGGAGCGCGGGCACGAGCCCGTCGTCCTCGACGTCCGGGCGGACCCGGCGTCGGACGTCCGCAACCCCGTCGTCGTCCGGGAGGCGCTGGCGGGCGTGGACGCCGTGTGCCACCAGGCGGCGATGGTGGGCCTGGGCACCGGCTTCGCGGACGCCGCCGAGTACGTCTCGCGCAACGACCTGGGCACCGCCGTCCTGCTCACCGCCATGACGGAGGCGGGCGTACGCCGGCTGGTCCTGGCCGGGTCGATGGTGGTCTACGGCGAGGGGCGCTACACCTGCGCCCGGCACGGAGCCGTACGGCCCGGCCCGCGCGCCGTCGCCGAGCTGGACGCGGGGCGCTTCGAGCCGCCGTGCCCGGTGTGCGGGGCGGCTCTTACGCCCGGCCTGGTCGCGGAGGACGCACCCGCCGATCCGCGGAACGTGTACGCGACGACCAAGCTCGCCCAGGAGCACCTGGCGGCGGCGTGGGCGCGGGCGGCCGGCGGCCGCGCGGTGTCGCTGCGCTACCACAACGTGTACGGGCCGGGGATGCCGCGCGACACCCCGTACGCCGGCGTCGCCTCCTTCTTCCGTTCGGCGCTGGCCCGGGGCGAGGCGCCGCGCGTCTTCGAGGACGGCTGCCAGCGGCGGGACTTCGTGCACGTGCGGGACGTGGCCGCGGCCAACGTGGCCGCCCTGGAGGCGAGTTCGCCCGAGGGCGCGCTGAGTGCCTACAACACCGGCAGCGGCGAGGTGCACACCGTCGGCGAGATGGCCCGCGCGCTGTCCGCGGCGTACGGCGGCCCGGAGCCGGTCGTCACCGGGGAGTACCGCCTGGGCGACGTACGGCACATCACCGCGGACTCGGCGCGGCTGCGGGCCGAGGTGGGCTGGAAGCCCGAGGTCGGCTTCGACGAGGGCATGCGGGAGTTCGCGCGTGCGGGGCTGCGCGGGGCGTAGACGGCCCCTGCCGGACCGGTGGTGCTGCCCGCGTTACGAAGCGGCGGCGGGCAGCACCACCTCGAAGCAGCAGCCGCCGGGAATGTTGCGGACGGTGGCGCGGCCCTGGTGGGCCTCCACGATGCCGCGCACGATGGCCAGGCCGAGTCCCGCCCCTGCGGGGGGAGTCCGGGCGTGCGTGCCGCGCCAGCCGGTGTCGAAGACGCGGGGCAGGTCCTCGTCGGGAATGCCGCCGCAGCCGTCCGTGACGGTCAGCACGACGCCGTCGGGCGAGCGCTCGGCGGCCACCGCGACGGTGCCGTCGGCCGGGGTCCGCCGGATCGCGTTGACCAGCAGGTTGCCGAGCACGCGGCTCATCTCCTTGCCGTCCACCTCGACCGGCACGGGCTCGACCCGGCCGCCGACCAGCCGTACGCCGTGCTCGCGCGCCAGCGGGTCGGCGCCCGCGAGCGCGTCGCCGACGAGGTCGTAGAGGGACATCCTGCTCGGGCTCAGGGCCAGCGTTCCCGCGTGGATGCGGGAGAGTTCGAAGAGGTCGCCGACCATGCCGTTGAGGCGCTCGACCTCGGTGCGGATCTGCTTGAGGTAGCGGTCGGGGTCGGTGGCGACGCCGTCCTCCAGGGCCTCGGACATGGCGCGCAGTCCGGCGAGGGGGGTGCGCAGGTCGTGGGAGATCCAGGCGACGAGTTCGCGGCGCGAGGTCTCCAGGGCGCGCTCGCGTTCCCGGGACTCGGCGAGCTTGGCGCTGGTGGCCTCCAACTCGCGGCTGAGGGCCGCGAGTTCGGCGGTGGCGGGGCCGTCGGGCGAGGTGAAGCCGCCGCCCTCGCCGAAGGAGCGGGCGGCGAGCGTGAGGTCGCGGCTGCGCGCGGCGACCCAGCGGCCGAGCAGCAGGGCGGTGGCGAGGGAGACCACCGCGGCCATCGCGACGACGGTCGTCACGACCTTCAGGTCGTGCGCGGACAGGAACATGGCCTGCGCGACCGCGAGGGTGCCCGCGAACATGGCGGTGACGGCGACGGCGGCGACCACGCCGAGGTGCAGGGCGAGCGAGCGGCGCCGGATCAGCAGCAGCACGCAGGCGCCGAGCAGCCCGGCCGCGGCGGCGCCGAGGAAGGCGAAGAGGGCGATGAGGAGGTTGTCGCGCATGGTCACGCCTCCTCGTGCGAGCCGTCGAAGCGGTAGCCGACGCCCCAGACGGTCTGGATGAGGCGGGGCCTGCCCGGGTCGTCCTCGACCTTGCCGCGCAGCCTCCGCACATGGACGGTGACGGTGGACAGGTCGCCGAAGTCCCAGCCCCACACCTCGCGCATCAGATCCTCACGGCTGAACACCCGCCCGGGGTGCCCGAGGAAGAACGCTAGGAGGTCGAACTCGCGGATGGTGAGGGCGAGTTCGGTGCCGTCCTTGAGAGCGCGGCGGGCCTCCGGGTCCACCGAGAGTCCGGCGGCGCCCAGCAGCCGCACGGGGCGGGCCGGGCGGGTGCGGCGCAGGACGGACTCGACGCGCAGGACGAGTTCGCGGGGGCTGAAGGGCTTGGTGACGTAGTCGTCGGCGCCGACCTCCAGACCGAGGATGCGGTCGTCCTCGTCGCCGCGCGCGGTGAGCATGATGACCGGGACGGGCCCCCGCCCCCGCATCCGGCGGCAGACCTCAAGGCCGTCCATGCCGGGCAGCATCAGGTCCAGGACGACGAGGTCGGGCCAGTGGGCGGCGGCCCGGGCGAGCGCGCCGGGGCCGTCGCCGGCCCGGTCGACGACGTATCCGGCCCGGTCGAGGTACCCCGTGACCACCTCGGCGACCGTGGGATCGTCGTCGACGACGAGCACCCGGGCCCCGGTCTGTGCGTCCTGCTGCTGCTCCATGGAGCCAGCCTCGCACCGCGTGCGCGCGAGCGCGGCCGCCCGCCCCTGACGTCCGTGTTTCGTAAGGAGCCCCTGTCCGGAATGTCCGCTTCTCGTCCGTAGGGTGAGGGACGTGACGACCCCTTCCGACGAAGACGAGAGAGTCCCGGTGGCCGCGGCGTCCGTGGACGTCGTGCTGCCCTGCCTGGACGAGGCCGAGGCGCTGCCGCGGGTGCTGGAACGGATTCCGCCCGGCTGGCGCGCGCTCGTCGTGGACAACGGCTCCACCGACGGCTCGGCGGACATCGCCCGCGGTCTGGGCGCGCGGGTGGTGCAGGAGGCCCGGCGCGGCTTCGGCGCCGCCTGCCACGCGGGCCTGACCGCCGCCACCGCGGACGTCGTCTGCTTCTGCGACTGCGACGCCTCGCTCGACCCGGCGGACCTGGTGCCGTTCGTGGACCGGATCCTGGCCGGCGAGGCCGACCTGGTGCTCGGCCGCCGCCGCCCGCAGGCCCGCGGCGCCTGGCCGGCGCACGCCCGCGCCGGCAATCTCGCCCTCGCCCGGCTGCTGCGCCGCCGCACCGGCCTGCGTCTGCACGACCTCGGGCCGCTGCGGGCCGCCCGCCGCGAGCCGCTGCTCTCCCTCGGTCTCACCGACCGCCGCAGCGGCTACCCGCTGCAGATGGTCGTGCGCGCCGCCGACGCGGGCTGGCGCGTCGCCGAGTACGACGTCCCCTACCTCCCGCGGACGGGCGCCTCCAAGGTGACCGGCACCTGGCGCGGCACCTGGCAGGCGGTGCGGGACATGAGCCGGGTGCTGGCCGAGCCGCCGGTGCCGCGCACGGGCCTGCCGGCGTTCGAGGGGGCGGGCCGGTGACCACACTCCTGGTCATCGCGAAGGAGCCACGGCCCGGGCACGTGAAGACCCGTCTGACCCCGCCCTTCACCCCGCACGAGGCGGCCGCGCTCGCGGAGGCGGCCCTCGCGGACACCCTGGAGGTCGTCGCGCGCACGCCGGCCCGCCGCCGGGTCCTGGTGCTCCAGGGCTCGCCGGGTCCGTGGCTTCCACCGGGCTTCGACGTCGTACGGCAGTGTCCGGGCGGCCTCGACGAACGGCTGGCCGCCGCCTTCGCGCACTGCACGGGCCCGTCCCTGCTCATCGGCATGGACACGCCCCAGGTGACGCCGGAGCTGCTGACGGTGGACTTCGGCGACTGCGACGCGTACTTCGGGCCGGCCGAGGACGGCGGGTTCTGGGCGCTGGGCCTGGCCGACCCGGACCCCGCCCTGCTGCGGGGCGTCCCGATGTCGACGTCCGGCACGGGCGCCGCCCAGCGGGCGCGCCTGGCGGGCCTGCGGGTCCGTGACCTGCCGCGGCTGCGGGACGTCGACACGGCGCACGACGCGCACGTGGTCGCGGGCGAGGCACCCGGCGGCCGGTTCGCGGCGCGGCTGACGCGGCTCGCGGCGGCGGGCCGATGAGCGCGGCGCACGGGACGGCGACGACCAGGATCGGGCGGCAGCCGTCCGCGCCCCCGGACGGCGGCACGTGGTCCGCGGACCCGTACTCCCACGCCCTGCGCACCGGGCAGGGCCCCCTGTTCCTGCGCCGCGACGACGGCTGGCTGCTGCTGCTCGAGGTCGAGCGCTGGTGCGCCGACGCCGACGCGGTGGACCTGGAGGTCGTACGGCGCTGCGAGGACACGGTTCTGGACGTGGGCTGCGGCCCGGGCCGGCTCGTCGCCGCGCTGGCCGCACGCGGGCGGCCGGCGCTGGGCATCGACGTGAGCGAGGCGGCGGTGGCGCGCACGCTCGGCCTCGGCGGCCAGGCCCTGCACCGCTCGGTCTTCGACCCGCTGCCCGCCGAGGGCCGTTGGGGCACGGCCCTCCTGATGGACGGCAACGTGGGCATCGGCGGCGACCCGGAGGCGCTGCTCGCCCGTATGTCCCAACTCCTCGTCCCCGGCGGCCTGCTGATCGCCGAGACGGCTCCCGACCCGGACATCGACGAACGCGTCCAGGTCCACGTCATGGACACCCGGGGAGCCGTCGGCCGCCCCTTCCCCTGGGCCCGCATCGGCACCCGTGCCCTGCTGCGGCACGCACACCGGACGGGCTGGCGGGCGGCGGACCGATGGACGACCGGGGGCCGTCACTTCGTGTCCCTCCGCACGAACACACAGCCCCACCGGGCCTGACCGACGCGGAAACCGCCACACCGCCCCGCAGCACACCGGCCGCGCTACCCCTCAGCGCACCCGCCGCGCCCCCTCAACGCGCAGACCGCGCCCCCGCGAACGGGCCGCGGCGCGAACGCCACCGCCCCGCGGAGCCACACCACGGGTGACCGGCCGACGCACGCCGCACCCCCTCCTCAACGCACGGGTCGCGCGTCCCCTCTCCGCCACCGTCCGCGACCGCACGGCGAACACCGCCGCCGGCCCGCGCGACTGCACCCGGTTGACCACCGCCCGCTCAGCGCACGCCCCGCCCCTCAACGCGCAGACCGCGCCCGCGCCTCCGCCAACGCGCCGACCGCACAGCGAACGCCACCGCCCCGCGGAGCCACACCACGGGGTGACCGGCCGACGCACGCCGCACCCCTCCTCAACGCACGGGCCGCACCCCCGTGAACGCACGGGCCGCACCCCCTCACCACACCGACCGCGCCCGCCCCTCCCCCACCCTCCGCGAACGCGCCGACCACACCGACCGTGCCGCGAACACCACCGCCGATCCCCCGAACAGCAGCGCCGTCAGCAGCAGCCAGCGTGTCAGGAAGCGGTCCGCGGGCAGGGCGGTGGCGGCGTGGTAGCGGTCCGCCACCTGTCCGGTGATCAGGGGGAACCAGACCAGCAGGAGGAGCAGGGAGAGGGCGGCCGGGACGCGGACGTAGGGCACCCCCCGGCGGCGCCGCCCGGCCGCCCGTACGAGGGCGTGGTCCGCCGCCGCGTACAGGGGCAGCAGGACCAGGTCGTGCAGCAGCGCCGCTCCGACGACCCACAGGGCCACCTGGAACCAGTCCCCCTCCAGCAGGCGCACCCCCGCGTACGTCGACAGGGCGAACGAGCAGGCCAGCAGCAGGATTTGGAGCGGGCTGCCGAGCGGGAGGGTCGGGCGGAGGCGGGTCATGGCAGGTCTCCGAAGGTCAGACGGGCCACCCACTTGGTGTTCAGGACGCCGGGTGCCGCGGGGACGATGACGCGGGCCGGATGGCCGTGGTCGGGGGTCAGTTGCTCGCCGTTGACGAACAGGGCGAGCAGGGAGCGCGGGTCGGCCACCTGGTTGGCGCGCAGGGCGGCCCGGCGGAAGGCACCGTGGCGTTGCAGCGACTCCACGAACACGTCCGGCGGATTGCCCTCGTGGCCCACCAGCGCCGCCAGGTCCCGCAGCCGTACGCCGCGCCACCACTGGTCCGAGGTCGACCAGCCCTCCACGCACGCGATGGGCAACGCCGAGCTGTGCAGCCGGAGTCGCAGCAGGTCGGCACGGCCGAGCCGGACCGTGCCGGTGCGTCCCGTGACCGTCAGACGCCAGTTCTCCTCGCTCACGTCGGCCGCGGTGATGCCCGCGTACGCCGCCGTCTTGTTGATCTGGAAGCCGCCGGGCCCGCTCCCGGGATCGGCGCCGTGCGGCGCGAGCACGGCACTCCACCGCAGCCCGTCGACGTCCTGCCCGACCGTGGTGCCGAACAGCAGCAGCGAGCCGCCCCCGACCAGCCCGAGCGCACCGCGCCGGGAGACCGTGGGCGGATCGGGGTCGGGGGCCACCAGCCCGGCCGGCTCCTCGGGCCGCTCCTCGATCCGCACCCCGGTCCGCTCCCCCTCCCGCATCCGGCTCAGATTGCGCCAGGCGACCGGCATCTTCAGCACGGCGTGCGCGACGAACGCTCCGAAGAACACCCAGGCGCCGTAGAAGTGCAGGGGGTAGAAGGAGCCCGGGAAGAGGTAGTCGAGCTGGACGTTGAGCACGCCGGTGACGAACTCGAACAGCCCGCCGCCGACCAGCAGCAGCAGCGAGAGCCGCTCCAGCGCGTGCGCGAGCGACCGCGCCGGCGGCAGCGTGAACAGCTTGGGCACCACCGACCACAGCTTGGCCAGCAGGACGGGGATCAGCGTGATCCCGAGGGTGACGTGGACGCCCTGGGTGAGCCGGTACAGCCAGTGCGGGTCGGTCGGCCAGGCGAAGAGGTAGAAGCCGAGGAGCCCCTTGCCCGGCGTCTTGTCGTTCACCTGCGACAGGTCCGGGTTGTAGGCGGCGTAGGACAGCAGCCCGGTCACGAACAGCACCGTGATGCCGCCGAGCAGGACGACGCCCAGCACCGAGGTGAACCATGGGCCCCGCAGGGGGCTGCGCCAGAAGGAGGGCGAGAAGGGAGTCCGTCTCATGTCCCGACCGTAGGCCGCGACCACCCGGTGAAGGGGTCTTCGAACCATGACGAAACTCTGACGTCCGCGCACGTCAGCCGCGCGAACGCGGCCCCGGAGCCTAGCGTTCGGACCGTGAACCGCGACCTCCGCCGAGACCTGTACGCCGCCGGCGCCGCCGCCCTGCTCGTCGTCGCGGCCGCGATCGTCGGCACCGGCATCCAGCACCGCGACGGCTCCCTCCGCGTCGCCTGGCCGCCACTCCTGGCGAGCTGGGACCCGCACCTCGGCCCGGGCACCCCGGCGGCGATCGCGGTCGCGGCGGCCGTCGTCGCCCACGGTCCCTCCCTCGCCGCCCGCCTGCCCTGGCGCCCGCTGCTGTGCGCGGTCTGGGGCACCGCCATGGCGTGGACGTGGTCCCTCGCGCTCGTCGACGGCCGGCATGTCGGCGTCGCCGGCCGGCTCACCACCCGCAACGAGTACCTCCAGGTCATCGGCCGCTTCCACGACATCCCGGCCGCCCTGCGGGACTTCACCCACCACATCCTCATCGACTCCCCCGGCAACTGGCCCGCCCACGTGGCCGGGCACCCGGCGGGCGCCACCGTCACCTTCGTCCTCCTCGACCGGATCGGGCTGGGTGGAGGCGCCTGGGCGGGCGCCTTCGTCATCACGGCCGGCACCACGGCGACGGCCGCGGTCCTGGTCGCCGTTCGCACGCTGGCCGGCGAACGGCTCGCCCGCCGCGCCGCCCCCTTCCTGGTGCTGGCCCCGGGCGCGGTGTGGATGGGCGCGTCGGCGGACGCGTACTTCACCGCGGTCGCCGCCTGGGCACTGGCGTTCCTCGCGCTGGCGGTGACGGGACACCACGCCCGCCCGGCCGGCTTCGCGTCGGGCCTGCTGTTCGGCCTCGCCCTCTACCTCTCCTACGGCCTCACGCTGATCGCCGTGCTCGCCGCCGCCGTCCTCCTCCTGGGCTCCCACCGCACCCGCCCCCTGCCCTTCGTCCTGGCCGGACTCGCTGTCGTACCGGCCGTGTTCACCGCGCTGGGCTTCGACTGGTGGGAGGCGTACCGCCTGCTGGTCACCCGCTACCACCAAGGGGCGGGCGGCGTACGGCCGTACGGCTACTGGGTGTGGGCGAACCTCGCCTGCACGGTGTTCGTCGTGGGGCCCGCGACGGCGGCGGGTCTGCGCCGCGCTCGCGTGCCCCGCAGCGACCGACAGCCCTTCCGCCTGGCCGTCCTCGTGGCCGCCGCCCTGCTCGCCGTGCTCCTCGCCGACCTGTCGGGCATGAGCAAGGCGGAGACGGAACGCATCTGGCTGCCGTTCGCGTTCTGGCTGCTCCCGAGCTGCGCGCTGCTGCCGACGCCCCGCGCCTGGCTGGCCGCTCAGGCCGTGCTCGCGATCCTGGTCAACCACCTGCTGCTGACCGGTTGGTGACCGCGGCGGCCGTCCGTCACGGCAGCGGCTGCTCCGTCCAGATCACCTTGCCGTACGGCGTGTAGCGCGTGCCCCAGCGCTCGGTGAGGCGGGCGACCAGGAACAGGCCGCGGCCGCCCTCGTCCTCGGTGCGGGCGCGGCGCAGGCGCGGTGAGGTGCTGCTGCCGTCGGAGACCTCGCAGATCAGGGCGCGGTCGCGCAGGAGGCGGAGCTGGACGGGGCCGGTGGCGTGCCGGATGGCGTTGGTGACGAGCTCGCTCGCGACGAGTTCGGTGGTGAAGGCCAGGTCGTCCAGGCCCCATGCGGCGAGCTGCCGGGTGACCGCGGAGCGGGCGCGGGAGACGACGGCCGGGTCGCTGGGCAGCTCCCACTCGGCGATCCGGTCCGGGCCGAGGACGTGGGTGCGGGCGACCAGCAGGGCCACGTCGTCGCCCGGCCGGACCGGCAGCAGCGCGTCGAGGACCGCCTCGCAGGTGTCCTCCGGCGCCCGGCCGGCGGCGGCCAGCACGGTGCGCAGCCGGTCCAGGCCGGAGTCGATGTCGCGGTGCCGGTCCTCCACCAACCCGTCGGTGTAGAGCACCAGTTGGCTGCCCTCGGCCAGTTCCAGCTCGACGGTCTCGAAGGGCATGCCGCCCAGGCCCAGGAGCTGTCCGGAGGGCAGGTCGACGAACTCGACCGTGCCGTCCGGCGCGACGACCGCGGGCGTCGGATGCCCGGCGCAGGTGAGGGTGCAGCGCCGCGAGACGGGGTCGTAGACGGCGTAGAGGCAGGTCGCGCCGACGATGCCGGAGTCGGCCTGGGTGCTCTCCACCGCCCAGCCCTCGCCGCGGTCGAGGCGCCCGACGAGGTCGTCGAGGTGGGTGAGGAGGTCGTCGGGGGACAGGTCGAGCGAGCAGAAGTTCTGCACGGCGGTGCGCAGCCGGCCCATCGTGGCGGCGGCGTGCAGGCCGTGGCCGACGACGTCCCCGACGACGAGCGCGACGCGGGCGCCGGACAGCGGGATGACGTCGAACCAGTCGCCGCCGACGCCGGCCTGCGCGGGCAGGTAGCGGCAGGCGACCTCGACCGCGCTCTGCTCCGGGCGGCCCTTGGGCAGCAGGCTGCGCTGGAGGGCCAGGGCGGTGTTGTGCTCGCGGGTGTAGCGGCGGGCGTTGTCGATGCAGATCGCCGCCCGGCCGACCAACTCCTGGGCGAGGGAGAGGTCGTCGTCCTCGAAGGAGGCGGGCCGCACGGAGCGGTAGCAGCTGACCACGCCGAGGGTGGTGCCGCGGGCCCGCAGCGGCACGGTGATCAGGGAGTGGACGCCCGCCGCGAGCACGCGTTCCAGCCGCTTGGGGTCCTGCGCGAACCAGCCGCCCGCCTCGGCCAGGACGGGTTCCATGACGGACTGCCTGGTCTCCAGACAGCGCGCCTGCGGGGTGGACGGCACGTAGGCGACGGTGTCGCCGACGTCGTAGAGGTTGTGCGGCTGTCTGCGGACGGCGCGGATGGCCACCCGGCGCAGCGCGTCGAGGCCGCCGAGCTCCTCGGGTTCCTCGCCGCGCAGCACCGCGTCGGGCAGGTCGACGGCGACGAAGTCGGCGAACCGCGGCACCATCACCTCGGCCAGCTCCTCCGCGGTGCGGGTGACGTCGAGGGTGGTGCCGATCCGGGTGCCGGCCTCGTGCAGGAACTCCAGCCGTCGGCGCGCGAGGACGGCCAGCCGCCCGACCCCGGGCTCGCCGAGGAGCAGCAGCCGGCTCTCGGCGCCGTCGAGGATGTCGCCGACGGTCTCGACCGGCCGCGACGACGGGGGTACGGCGCCTCGCGCGCCGGCCGGGTGTGTGCGCGATCCGCCCGCCGCCGGCCTCGCCGCCCTCGCCGCCCTCGCCGAACCGTCTGCTCCGGCGTCGGCGTCGGCGTCGGCGATGTCGCCGGCCGTCTCCACCGGCCGGGACAGCGGGGGTACGGCACCTCGCGCCCCGTCCGCTGCCGGCGCCTTCGCCGCGCCGTCGGTCTCCGGCGGTGGCGTGACCGGCAGGCCGAGTCCGGTCAGCCGGGGTCCGCCGACGATGCGCGCCTCCACCGCGGCGCCGGTCTCCCCCGCCGCGCCGAGGACCTGGCGCCGCAGCAGGGTGGCGACGCGGCCGCCCGACAGGAGCACCTCGTCGAGGGTGCGGTGCGGCGAGGCGATCAGTTCCTCGGCCTTCTCCCGCAGCACGGCGAGGTCGATCCGGCCGAGGCCGTCGGCGCCGTGGCCCGGCACGAGGTGGTCCGGCCGCCGCGGTGCGCCGCCCGCCGCGACTCCGGCCGCGCGGTAGGCGGCGAGGAGCGCACGTTCCCGTTCGGTGGCCTGCTCCAGCAGCCGGCTCTCGATGTCCTGGGCGGCCGCGCGGACCAGCCGCAGCATGGCGGGATCGCCGTCGTCGCGCAGGCAGGTGAGGTCGAGGACGGCCTCGACGCGTCCGCTCAGCGGATTGCGCACGGGCGAGCCGGCGCACGCGAAGGGCTGCAGGCAGTCGGCGAAGTGCTCGCGGCCGACGACGTAGACGGGTCCGCGCTGGGCGAGCGCGGTGCCGACGCCGTTGGTGCCGGCCACCTCCTCCGAGGCGTCGAAGCCCGGGGCGAAGTGCACCGCGTCGAGGCGGTCGCACAGCCCCTTCTCGCCGCCGAGCCGCTGGATCACCCGGCCCCGCCCGTCGCACACCGCGAGCACCGTGCCCATCTCCGCGAGGGAGTCCAGCAGCTCCGCCAGAACCGGTTCGGCCGCGCGCAGGAACCGCTCGTCCAGGCTCAGCCCGGCCTCGTAGGGCAGCAGCAGCTGATGCGGCTGGAGGCCCACGGACCGGCAGCGCTTCCAGGACTCCAGCACCGGGCCCCGCACATCCGCCTCGACGCGCGCACCGGCCAGGAACCGTTCATGAGCATCGACGAGCCCGCCGATGTCGTCCCAGGCGACGGACAACGAGATCACTTCCTCACCCGGAGCAGGCCCGGACGCGTGCCGCCGTTCGGCTCGCCCGGGCTGGCCCTCCAAGCGCCTTCACACTAGACCCGCTGTGACCCACACCACAATGCGGATCGGGCGGCCCGGCCGTCACGCCGGGCCGGTCCGGGCCGGGAGCGCCGTCAGCTCGCCGTGCGCCGGATGCGCCCGGCGTAGCGCCGCTCCAGTTCGAGGTTGCCCTCGAAGCCGCCGGGGACGTTGGCGGAGACGTAGACGGGCGGGCGCTCGCCGGAGTCGAGGAGGAGGCGCGCGGCCTCGGCGACGGTCATCTGGACCAGCATCACGCCGGTGAGCGTGGACAGGGCGCAGACGGAGCCGCCGCCGGGCAGGCCGAGGAGGGCGTCGCCGCGCGGGGCCCGGTTGTCGAGGACGACGTCGGCGATGTCGGCGAGCTTCCGCCCGCTCGGGTGGCCGGCCGGGACGGCGCGGGTGTGCGCGAGGGAGGTGATGGCGAGGAGGCGGTGACCCTGCTCCTTGGCGTGCAGCGCCATCTCCACGACGACGTTGTTGACGCCGGAGTTGGAGATGATCACGAAGAGGTCCTGGGGGCCCGGTCCCGCGAGGCCGTAGAGCCGCTCGGCCACGCCTTCGGTGCGCTCCAGGAGCGGGTCGTCGAGGGCGCTCGGGTCGTCGCCGCCGTAGAGGACGAGGTCGGCGATGCTGAGGCGGTTGGTGGGGACGAGCCCGCCCGCGCGGCCGGCGAGTTCGAGGACGAGGGCCTGCGAGTGGCCGGTGCCGAAGGCCTGGATCACGCCGTCCGCGCGGATGCAGTCGGCGACGAGTCCGGCGGCGGCCGCCACCTCCTCGCGTGCCGACCCGGCGATGTCCCGCAAGGCGGCCAGGCCCTCCTGCGCGAAGCCCTCGGCGCTGACGGAGTCGACGGTCACGCGGCACTCCTCACCGGTGGATTGAACCACCCCAGATGAGCCTCAACAGCTGAATCAATAAACCACACGCTTCGGACGGCGAGCAATGCGCAAGGAATGCACGTGTGATGTACGTGTGGTGCACGGAGCGTGCCCGCCGGACTGGTCCTGGTATTCAAACCTTGCCCCGAACGGTGGCTGGTACCTTCTCCCCATGCCCCCCACGGACGTCACCGCACTGATCCGCACCGAGCTGCCCCGGCTGGCCGGGTCCCTGCGGAAGGTCGGTGAACTGATCCTGGACGACCCCGCCGCCGTGACCCGCTGCTCGGCCGCCGAACTGGGCCGGCGCACGGGCACCTCGCAGGCCACGGTGACCCGGTTCTGCCGCGCCATCGGCCTCGAGTCCTACCAGCACCTGCTGATCGAACTGGCCCAGGAGCGCGGCCGCGGCGAGGTCTCCGACTGGGGCTCCACCGAGATCGACACCGACATCTCCCCCGACGACGGCCTGGAGCGGGTGGTCCAGGTCATCGGCGTCGCGGACCTGCGCGCAATCCAGCAGACCATCGACCGCATCGACCTCGACGCCCTCGAACGCGCCTCCCAGGCCCTCGCCAAGGCCCGGCGCATCGACGTCTACGGCGTCGGCGGCAGCGGCGCCGTGGCGCAGGAGACCGAGACGCGGCTGTTCCGCATCGGCTGCCAGGTGCGCGGCTGGACCGAGGTGCACGGGGCGGCGACCTCCGCGGCGCTGCTCACCCCGGCGGACGTGGCCATCGGCATCTCGCACTCCGGCGCGACCCGCGAGACCCTCGAACCGCTGGAGACGGCCAGGGAGCGGGGCGCGACCACCATCGCGCTCACCACGGACCCGCGCTCACCGCTGGCCAGGGCCGCCGACATCCGCCTCCTGTCGGCCGCCTCGGAGACCAGCTTCCGCACGGGCAGCATCGGCGGCCGCCACTCGGTCCTGATGCTCGTCGACTGTCTCTACGTCCGCGTCGCCCAGCTCTCCTACCAGCGGGCCAGCGCCTCCCTGGCGCTGACCGACCACATCACGCCGCGCCACGCGGTGAAGTCGCGCCGGCGGAAGTGACCGCGGGACACCCACCCACCCACGCTTTCCGCACGCGAACCGCGCGCCGGCACAGCCGTCTGCCACCCCGTCCAGCGTCAGGCCGAGCGGCCGCAGGCGATCCGTCAGGCCCGCGGTCAGGGGCCCCTCAGGACCGAGCAGACCACCGGTGGCCACCACCCGCTCACCCACCATCTCCGCACGCGAACCGCGCCAGCGCCACCGCGCCGGCACAGCCGTCTGCCACCCAGTCCAGCGTCAGGCCGAGCGGCCGCAGGCGATCCGTCAGACCCGCGGTCAGGGGCCCCTCAGGACCGAGCAGACCACCGGTGGCCACCACCCGCTCACCCGTCCGCGGCTGCAGCGCCCTGACGGTGTCGGTCAGCCGGTCGGCGGCCTCGTCGAGGATCGCCCGTGCCACCGCGTCCTTCTCCCGGGCCGCCCCGGCCACCAGCGGGGCGAGGCGCGCCAGCCGGATCGGGGGCTCGGCCATGACGACGGGGAGCAGGTGCATGCGGTAGCCCTCGCGGCCGGCGCGCGACCAGCCGGACGCCCCGTCCGGCAGGACCTCCGCGAGCAGGCCCAGGGTCCGGCCCACCGCCTCGGCCAGCACGGTCGCCGGGCCCCTGCCGTCCGCCATCCGCAGCGCGGCCCGCACCGCCCTGCGGCCGATCCAGAAGCCGCTGCCGTCGTCGCCGAGGAGCCAGCCGTCGCCGTCGACCGTGGCCGTGCAGCGGCGGCCGGCGATGCGCGTCGCGACGGCGCCCGTGCCGGCGACGAGGGCGAGGCCGTCGGCCGGGGTGCCGGGGGCGGAGGCGAAGGCGGCCTCGATGTCGCTGCCGACGGCGACCGGGCAGTCGGGCACCCCGATCCGCCGCAGCGCGTCGTGCAGCGCGGCCCGGGCGTTCAGATGCCCGGGCTCGTCCTCCGCGGCGCCTGTCGCACCCGCGAAACCGCCCGCCACGGCGGCGACCCGGCCCCGCGCGGTCTCGGGCACCGCCCGGGCGAGGGCCTCGGCGAGGTGCGCGGTGAGCTGCGGCAGGGGCACGGTGAGGGCATTGCCCGGCCCGGCCGCCCCCTCACCGAGGACCCGGCCGTCCACCGCGGCGGCCAGCACTGCGCGGGTGCGGGTGCCGCCGGCGTCGAGGCCGACCACCAGGGGCGGCGCAGGCGCGCCCGCGCTCTCGTCCGGATCGCCGGGCATGTCGGTCGTGTACTCCACTCCTGGATTCCACCCCTCGCACGGCTCAGGCGCCGGTCAGCACCTCGGCCAGGGCCCGCAGATTGACCCGTCCGCGGCCGTACGAGCACAGGTCCCCGCCCTCCGGCAGCCCGGTGTCCACCCGCACCGCCTCCGGCCGCCGGGCCAGCAGCGCGTCCCGGAAGCGGGCCTGCCAGGGGTGCAGACCGGCGTCACAGGTGGCCACGACCAGGGGGGCGTCGGCGGACATGTGGAGGATGCCGTCGACCAGGGTGCCCGGGTCGGCCGGCTCCCCACCGACCGCGGTGCCGCACGCCGTCGGGTCGAGCGCGCGCAGTTCGGTGAGCAGGTCCTCGCCGCCCCAGTTCAGGGTGGGGTGGGGCGGTGGGAAGAGGTCGACGATGTGCACGCCGCGGGCGGCCGGCGGCACGGGACGGCTGCGCACGGCGCGCCGGGCCGCCTCGGCTCCGGCCCCGGTGTCCCAGGCGGGCACCGGCCCGGCGGCGGGGGCCGCGTACCGCTCGGCGAGCCGCCGCACCCGCTCCGCCGCCTCCCGCACCCGCTCCTCGGCCAGCCGGCCGGAGTCCACGGCGTCGAGCACCGCGTCGCGGCAGGCCAGCGTGACCTCCAGGTCCGGTACGGAGACGACGACCTGGTCTGCGCCCGCGGCCAGCGCGATCCGGGCGCCGGCCGCCTCGCCGTAGTGGTCGGCTATCGCCTTCATCTCCAGGGCGTCGCTGACCAGCACGCCGTCGAAGCCGAGGTCGAGGCGGAGCAGGTCGCCCAGGATGCGGCGGCTGAGGGTGGCGGGGCGGTTGGGGTCCAGCGCCGGGAAGACGACGTGCGCGCTCATCAGCATCGGCACGCCCGCGGCGACCGCCGCGCGGAAGGGTTCGAGGTCGACGCGCAGCGCGTCGTACGGCCGCGGGTCGACCGGCAGGTCGTAGTGGCTGTCGGTCGCGGTGCCGCCGTGGCCGGGGAAGTGCTTGGCGCAGGAGGCGATGCCGCGCGCCTCGGTGGCGCCTATCCAGGCGCGCAGATGGCGGGCGGCGAGGCCGGGGTCGGTGCCGAAGGAGCGGGTGCGCACGATGGGGTTGTCCGGCCGCTGCTGGAGGTCGGCGACGGGGGCGTAGGTGACGCTGATGCCGAGCGTGGCCAGGTGACCGGCGAGCGCGTCGGCGCAGCGGGCGGTCAGGTCCGGGTCGTCGGCGACGCCGAGGGCGTAGGAGCCGGGGACGCCGGGGGCGCCCGCGCCGACGAGGTGCCCGATGCCGCCGCCCTCGTTGTCGATGGCCACCAGCAGATCGGGGCGGATCGCCCGCAGGGCGTCGGTGAGTTCGCGGACCTGCTCCGCGTCCCGGACGTTGCGGGTGAACAGGATGACGCCGCCCAGGCCGCGGTCGACGAGCCGCTTGAGCGTGTCGGGGAAGGACGTCGTGCCCTCGAAGCCGGCGACCAGGCACCGGTGGACCGCCTCGTCCAGCTCGGAGGAGACGGAGGACAGGGCCGCGCCCGCGTAGACGTGCTCGGAGCTCACCCAAGGATGGTGCTGGCTTGTTCATCCGGAAGTCAACACTTCGCTGGATGAATGATTCACGGACCGCCGCGCGGGGCACAAACGGGAAGGCTGCCGCGTCGTCCGCCCGCCCGCGCCCCTTCGGCTCCCGGACACCAGGCCGTCACGCCGGGCGGGAACGGTTCCGCCGTCCCCTGCTGCCATGCGCCGCACCCCGTCGCCCGGGCCGACGTGAAAGGACGACGTGCGCCGTGACCCTGCTCCCGCTCGAAGACGTCCGCGGACCCCTCCCCGCCGCGGGCCCCGCCACCGTCCCTCCCCCACGCTTCCCCTCCGCCACCCGGCTGCTGCGCCGGGCGCTGGTGCTGGTACCCCTGCTGCTGATCGGCGTCTGGGTCGCGATCGACTGGCGGACCGTGTACGACGGCTCCGCCCGCCTCGCCTCCGCCGACCCCTGGTGGCTGCTGCTCGCCCTGCTCTTCACCTGCCTGGGCTGGCTGACGGCGGCCTGCGTCCGCCAGGGTGCCCTGCCGGAGCGACTGCCGACGGGCCTGCTGATCGCGTCGCAGTTCGCCGCCGGCGCCGCCAACCACGCGCTTCCGGCCAGCCTCGGCGCCCACGCCGTCACGCTGCGCTTCCTGCAGAACCGCGGCATCCCCCTGCCCCGCGCCACCGCCTCGCTGGCCCTGTACTCGGTGGTCAGACCGATCGCGAAGACGCTGGTCCTGCTCGTCTTCCTGGTGGCGTTCCCCGACGTGCTGCTGACGGGCACCCTGGTGCCGGAGGGCTGGACCCTGCTCCTGATCGCCGGCGGCGCGACCCTCGGTCTCGGCCTCTCGGCCCTGCTCTTGGCGACCGTGCCCCCGCTGCGCCGCCCGCTCCTCGACGCCCTGCGCTGCGCGCTCACCGACGTACGCCTGCTGCACACCCGCCCCGCCCGGGTCCTCGCGCTGTGGGGCGGGGCGGCCGCGGCGCCGGTCCTTCAGGCGAGCGTGATCTTCGCGGTCGGGGCGGCGCTCGGCTCACCCCTGAGCTGGGTGCAGGTCACCTTCGCCTTCCTGGCGGCGAGCACGGCGGTCGGGGCCGTGCCCGCACCAGGCGGCATCGGCCCCGTGGACGCGGCCGTCGTCCTCGCCATGAACGCCCTCGGGACGCCCATGGACATCGCGACGACGGCCGTCATCGGCTACCGCGTCCTGACGGTCTGGCTGCCGCTCCTGCCGGGAGCACTCGTGCTGTCGGCACTGGTGCAGCGGAAGGTGCTGTGAAGCCCCGCGCCGGTCCGCGTCAGCCCGCGTCCTCGGTCAGCCGCAGCGAGATGCTGTTGATGCAGTACCGCTGGTCGGTCGGCGTCCCGTACCCCTCGCCCTCGAAGACGTGCCCGAGATGCGACCCGCAGCGGGCGCACCGCACCTCCGTGCGCACCATGCCGTGCGAGCGGTCCTCGATGAGCTCCACCGCGTCGGTGTCCTTCGGGTCGAAGAAGGACGGCCAGCCGCAGTGGGAGTCGAACTTGGTACCGGAGGTGAACAGTTCGGCCCCGCAGGCACGGCAGGAGTAGACGCCCTCCGTCTTGGTGTTGGTGTACTCACCGGTGAAGGCGGGCTCCGTGGCGGCCTGGCGCAGCACCGCGTACTCGGAGGGGGTCAGCTCCGCGCGCCACTGCTCGTCCGGCTTTTCTACGTCGTACGACATGAGCCTCAGCCCCTCACTGCGAAAGACGGTCCAGGATGCGCGGTCCGAGGTCGGTGACGTCGCCCGCGCCCATGGTGAGAACGAGATCACGGGGCCGCGCCATTCCCGCGACCACGGACGGCACGTCCGCCTTGTCGTGGACCGGCGTCACGTCCGCGCCCGCGGCCCGCGCCGCCTCGATGATCAGGTCGCTGGTGACACCGGGGATCGGGTCCTCGCGGGCCGGGTAGATGTCGAGGACGACGGACGCGTCCGCGAGGGCCAGCGCCTGGCCCATCTCGGTGCCGAGCTCCTGGGTGCGGGAGAACAGGTGCGGCTGGAAGACGACGAGGATCCGGGACCCACCCGCCGCGGCCCGCATCGCCTCCAGGTCGGCCGTCATCTCGGTGGGGTGGTGGGCGTAGGAGTCGATCACCTGGACCCCGGCGGCCTCGCCCTTCAGCTGCAGGCGGCGCTTGACGCCGGTGTACGCGGCCAGGGCGGGCGCCAGCTCCGCGGCCGGGACGCCCAGCGCGACGCCCGCGGCCAGCGCGGCCACCGCGTTGTGCGCGTAGTGGCGGCCGGGCACCGAGACCGTGAAGGTGAGCTCCTGCCCCTCCAGGAGGACCGTCACCTCGCTCTTCAGACCCTGCGGGACGACGGACAGCACGCGTACGTCGGCGTCCTCGGCATCGCCGTACGTCACCGTCCGCACGGCGCCGGCCAGCCGCCGGGTCAGCTCGCGCGCGCCCTCGTGGTCGGCGTTGATCACCAGCGTGCCGCCGGGGACGATCCGGCCGGCGAACGTCTCGAAGGACTCGTAGATCTCGTCCATCGAGGCGTAGTTGGCGTGGTGGTCGAGCTCGACGTTGAGGACGATCGCGACCTCGGGCGCGTACTTGTGGAAGCTGCGGTCCGACTCGTCCGCCTCGGCGACGAAGATCTCGCCCTCGCCGTGCAGGGCGTTGGAGCCGGGCGCGTCCAGGTCGCCGCCGATCGCGTACGACGGGTCCAGGCCGAGCGCGCTCAGCGACACCGCCAGCATCGAGGTCGTCGTGGTCTTGCCGTGGGTGCCGGCGACCGCGATCGGGCGCAGTCCGTCCATCAGCGCGGCCAGGGCGTCGGAGCGGTGGACCACCGGGACGCCCAGTTCGGCCGCGCGGGCCAGCTCGGGGTTGTCCTTGCGGATCGCCGACGACACGACGACGCAGCTCGCGTCGTCGGCGAGGTGCTCCGCCGCGTGCCCGATGTGCACCGTCGCGCCCAGGGCCCGCAGCGCCTCGGCGGTCGCGGACTCCTTCGCGTCGCTGCCCGCCACCTTCGCCCCGCGCTGCGCGAGGATCTTCGCGATGCCCGACATTCCGGCGCCGCCGATGCCGATGAAGTGCGGTCGGTCCATGGCGGGGGGAAGGCCGGGTGCCATGTGTCTCTCCTGTGCGTGCTGCGTACGGCGGAACGTTCGGCCGCCCAGCCTATGCGGTCCGGGGGCCTGCCATTCCCTTGCGGGGGCCTGCCGTGCCCTCCCGGGGGCCTGCAACCCACAGAGGCGCGGGGAACTGCGCGACCGGCCACGTCGTACCCGCGGCCGAACGACGCACCGCAAGCTCCACGGCGGCCCCGGCCGAGCCGAGCGGCAGCGTCACGCCTTGCTGTGCGAGAACAGCTTCAGCACCGGCACCCCCACCTTGTGCCGCGCCCGCGACGCCCAGTCCCGGTGGAAGAACTCCTCCACGTAGTGCGGATCGGTGAGCACGATGACCTCGTCCGCCTCGACCTCGTCGACCAGCGCCTTGAGCGCGTCCAGCGGGTGGTCCTCGATCAGCCGGCCCTCGGCCTCGCTGCCGGCCGCCTCGAGTGCCTGCAGGGACACCTCCAGGGCTCGTGTCCCGAAGTCCTTCGCGGCCTCCCCCTCGGGGACCTCGCGCTCCTTCGTCGCCTCGTCCAGCTCACCGAGCGCCACGTCGTCGATCGCCCGCAGCAGGCGGTCCGCCTGGTCGCCGCGGGGCTGGAGCAGCACGTGGAAGAAGACGCTCTCGTCGCCGTGCAGACCGGTGACGAACTCCACGTCGGCGGACGTCAGTGCCTTCTCGATCATCAATACGCTTGTGAACACCGGGCGCCCCTTCTGCGGAAACCATCCTGCCCCGTGATGTCACGGGGACTGCGAAATTCAGTGTGCCCGCCCGGCGCCAAGCGGAACGGTTGATTCCGCCGTTTTCGGGACCGGGGGTACCGCTGACCGAATATCAGGCCCGGCGGTAGCGCGTGAAGAGAAACCCCTCCTCCTCGAGAACCGACGCGAGTTCGAAGCGCTGCGGAACCGCGACCGAGGGCCCGCCCGCGATGCGCTGCGCGGCACCGGCGGTGAGCGTCGGCGACACGGCGAGACACAGCTCGTCCAGCACACCGGCGGCCACCAGCTGGCCGAGCAGCCGCGGGCCGCCCTCGGTCAGCAGCCGGGTGTGCCCCCGCTCGGCCAGTGCCCGGACCAGCCGGGCGGGCTCCACGCCCACGCCGTCACCGGCGACCACCACCTCGGCACCGGCCTTCTCGGCGGCGGCGACGCGGTCCGGGGGTGCCGCCGCCCCGGTGAGCACCAGGGTCGGCACCAGCGGCGAGGCGAACAGGGGGAGGGAGAAGTCCAGGTCGAGGCCGGCGCTGACCACCGCGATCGCCGGCGCCGGGCCCTGGCCTGCGGCCCGGCGCGCATCTGCGAACTCCGCACGCGAGCGCGCGGGCCGGTACCCCTCCTGCCGGACCGTTTCGGCACCGACGATCACCACGTCCGCGAGCTGGCGCAGCGTGCCGAAGATCCGCATGTCGGTCGCGCTGGAGATCGGCTGCGAGCGCCCGTCGTGCTGGGCGGCTCCGTCGAGTGTGGAGACCATGTTCGCCCGCAGCCAGGGCACGGGCCCGCCGCCCGCGGTCGGCACGGGATAGGCGTAGGCGGCGGCGAGCTCGGCAAGGCTCCATTCGCCCTCACCTGGAGTGTTCGGCGCTGTCTCGTCGGTCACAGGGAACAGGCGTCGCATGTCGTGCAGTGTGGCACGCCGCTTAGCATGGTGAACCGTGTCGTCCTCCCCTTCCGCCACCGACCGCAGCCCGATAGCGGACGCGGCGCCGCTGTCCCTGTGCGCCCGCATGCCGCACGTCCCCGCCGACCGCCTGGTCGCCGAGATGGTGCCGCCACCCCGCTTCGACTCGGTGCGCTTCGGCACCTACATCCCCGACCCGAACCAGCCCAGCCAGACCGAGGCCGTCCAGGTCCTCGAGACGTTCGCGGGCGGGCTCGGCGGGGCGCACGCCGTCGGCGGCGGCAGGCGCGGCTTCCTCGGCTTCGGCCGGGCGAAGGCGGCCAAGGCCCCGGCCGGCCCGCGCGGCGTCTACCTCGACGGCGGCTACGGCGTCGGCAAGACCCACCTGCTCGCCTCCCTCTGGCACGCCACCCCGGCGGAGCCCGCGCTGAAGGCGTTCGGCACGTTCGTCGAACTCACCAACCTGGTGGGCGCCCTGGGCTTCCAGCAGACCGTCCAGACCCTCTCCGGCCACCGGCTGCTGTGCATCGACGAGTTCGAGCTCGACGACCCCGGTGACACGGTCCTGGTGTCGACCCTGCTCGGCAAGCTCGTCGACGCCGGCGTGGCGCTCGCCGCCACCTCCAACACCCTGCCCGGCAAGCTCGGCGAGGGCCGTTTCGCGGCGGCCGACTTCCTGCGCGAGATCCAGGGCCTGTCCGCCCGCTTCCGCACCCTGCGCATCGACGGCGAGGACTACCGCCACCGCGGGCTGCCCGAGGCGCCGGCCCCGTTCTCCAAGGAGCAGGTGACGAGGACGGCGTACGCCACCGCGGGCGCCTCGCTCGACGGCTTCCCGCAGCTCCTCGACCACCTCGCCACGGTCCACCCCAGCCGGTACGGCGCCCTGACCGACGGCGTGAAGGCGGTCTGCCTCACCGATGTGCAGCCCGTCCCCGACCAGTCGACGGCCCTCAGGCTCGTCGTGCTCGCCGACCGGCTCTACGACCGTGAAGTGCCGGTCCTGGCCTCGGGGTTGCCCTTCGACCGGCTGTTCAGCGAGGAGATGCTGAACGGCGGCTACCGCAAGAAGTACTTCCGGGCGATCTCCCGGCTCACCGCGCTGGCGCGGGACGCCAAGGGGCTCACCGAGAGCGACTAGTTCCCGCCACCCCAGCAGCGCATTTCAGGCTCTCTTCAGCTGGAAACGTAAAGTTAACCCTGCAAAGAACGTTGCAGGGTTAACCTGTTTCTTGACCTGCCGTTGACTCGCAGCAGACCTTCCATTGATCAATGGCTGAGCTGTAGTTGGTGCGTACAAACGGTGTGAACCACCTGAAGGGGGCGCATGTTCCGCTGTACCGCGGGCCGGAGCACGCTGGCGCTCCTCCTCGCCGTTCTGGTCGCCCTTCCGTTCTTCGCTCCCACCACTTCCTTCGCATCCGCGCACACGGCCCGTCATGTCGAGGCCAAGGCCCAGACCGGAATCACCCTGTCCGGCGCCGCCCAGCGCGGCGAGACGGTCACACACCGCCACTGCGATCCCTCAGGAGGCCCGACCGGCCCCCTGCGCACCCGCGAGAGGACCCGCGTCGCGGACTTCGCACCCGAGGGACCCGAGCGCGGGCAGCCCGCCCAGGGCCCGGCGGCCGCCCATCGGCCCGCCGCGATCCGGGCACCCGGCACGTCGAGATCCTCGACGGCCCACACCCCGGCAGCACTTCAGGTCTTCCGCTGCTGACAGCAGAGCAGTTCCCCCCACCTCTGTCCTGCCCACACCGACGCGCCGCAGCGGCGCGCCAGGAGGAGTCACACACATGCAGCCCCTCATCGACAACGCCCGTCTGTTCGGACAGCGCCCTGAGGAGTTCGCCGGACTCGCCGAAGGCCAGTCCCCCCAGGTGCTGTTCATCACCTGCTCCGATTCCCGGGTCGTCCCGGCCCTGATCACCGGCGCCCGCCCGGGCGAGCTCTTCGAGCTGCGCACCGCGGGCAACATCGTCCCGCCGTACGCCTCCGAGCACCCCACCAGCGAGGCGTGCACCGTCGAGTACGCGGTGGAGGTGCTCGGCGTGCGGGACATCGTCGTCTGCGGGCACTCGCACTGCGGCGCCGTCGGCGCCCTGGTGCGCGGCGACGACCTGACCGCCGTGCCGGCCGTGCGCGACTGGCTGACGCACGCCACCCCGCGCCCGTCCGGCACCGTCGAGGACCCGGCCGTCACCGAGGGCGTGCAGAGCCACGTCCTGACCCAGCTGCTGCGGCTGCGCTCGTACCCGTACATCGAGAAGCGGGTCAAGGACGGTCAACTGTCCCTGCACGCCTGGTTCTACGAGGTCCACACCGGCGCCGTGCTGACGCACGACCCGCAGACCGACGCCTTCAAGGCCCTGTGAGGGACGCGATGATGACCAAGTTCCCCCACCTGCGGCAGGACTTCGCCGCATCCCTGGTCGTCTTCCTGGTCGCGCTCCCGCTGTGCGTGGGCGTGGCCGTCGCCTCCGGTGTCCCGGCCGAACTGGGCCTGGTCACCGGCATCGTGGGCGGCATCGTCACCGGCCTCATGCGCGGCAGCAGCCTGCAGGTCTCCGGACCCGCGGCCGGCCTGACCGTGCTGGTGCTGGAGGCCGTGCGGGAGTTCGGGCTCGCCGCCCTCGGCGTGATCGTGCTCGCCACCGGCGTGCTGCAGATCCTCATGGGCGTCCTGAAGCTGGGGCGCTGGTTCCGGGCCATCTCGGTCTCGGTCGTCGAGGGCATGCTCGCCGGCATCGGCCTCGTCCTGATCGCCGGGCAGCTCTACTCGATGGCGGACGCCGAGGCGCCCGCCGCCGGCCTGGAGAAGATAGCCCGGCTCCCGGGGGCGCTCGTCGGCACCCTCGGGCACACCCGGGCCCTCACCTCGCTCCTCGTGGGCGCGGGCACCATCGCCGTCCTGGTGCTGTGGAAGAGGATGCCGAAGCGGCTGCGCGCGGTCCCCGGGCCGCTCGCCGCGGTCGGCCTCGCCACCGTCGTCGCGACGGTGCTCCCGCTGCGGATCGCGACGGTGGAGGTGAAGGGCCTGCTGGGCTCCGTCCAGCCGCCCCCGGCAAGCGCCTTCGGCGAGCTCGCCGGCGTCGGCCTGCTCGGCACGATCGTCGCCTTCACGCTGATCGCCTCCGCCGAGTCGCTGTTCAGCGCGGCGGCGGTGGACCGGCTGCACGACGGTCCGCGCACCCAGTACAACAAGGAGCTGGTCGCGCAGGGCGCGGGCAACGCGCTGTGCGGTGTGCTCGGCGCGCTGCCGATGACCGCGGTGATCGTGCGCAGCGCGGCCAACGTCCAGGCGGGCGCCCGCACCAAGGCGTCCCGCGTGCTGCACGGCGTGTGGCTGCTGCTGTTCGCGGCGTTGCTGCCGGGCGTCCTCGCCTACATCCCGATCCCCGCACTCGCGGGCGTCCTGGTCTACTCCGGCGCCAAGCTGATCCCCGTACGCGGGCTCGTGACGCTGTGGCGCGAGCACCGCGGCGAGGCGCTGATCCTGATGGTGACGGCCGTGTCGATCGTCGCGGTCAGCATGTTCGAGGGCGTCCTGATCGGCCTGGCGCTGTCCGTCGTCAAGACGGCCTGGGAGGCCTCGCACCTCAAGCTGGAGATCGTCGACAAGGGCGCGGGACCCGTGCAGGCGTACCTCTCGGGCAACGCGACCTTCCTGCGGCTGCCGAAGATCCTCGACAGCCTGGAGGCGCTGCCCCAGGACCGCCCGGTGGAGCTGGACCTGTCCGGCCTGCACCACCTGGACCACGCCTGCCGTACGGCGCTGGAGAACTGGGCCGAGCGGCACAGCGCGGCCGGCACCGAACCGGTGCGGGTGACGGCCCCCGCCGAGCCGGCGCGGGTGACGGCGCCGTGAGCTGAGGACCCCGGTCGCCGGTCCCGGAGCCCGTCGTGGCCCGGGACCGGCAACCGGGCATATCGTTGCAGAAGCAGACGTTCAAGACCTCTGACGAAGAAGGTCGCCATGGTCCCTGAGCTGGTGACGGCGGGCGTGGCCGCCTGTTCCGTGGGAATCGTCTACTTCGCGGCCGCGGCACGGGTCGTCAAGCAGTACGAGCGCGGGGTCGTGTTCCGGCTCGGGCGGCTGGCGGGTGAGGCGCGCGCGCCCGGCTTCACCATGATCCTTCCGGTCGCGGAGCGCATGAGCAAGGTCAACATGCAGATCGTGACGCTGCCGATCCCGGCCCAGGAGGGCATCACCCGGGACAACGTGACCGTGCGCGTGGACGCCGTCGTCTACTTCAAGGTCGTCGACGCGGCGGCCGCGCTGGTGAACGTCGAGGACTACAAGTTCGCCGTCTCCCAGATGGCGCAGACGTCCCTGCGCTCGATCATCGGCAAGAGCGACCTCGACGACCTGCTCTCCAACCGCGAGAAGCTCAACCAGGGGCTGGAGCTGATGATCGACAGCCCGGCCATCGGCTGGGGCGTGCAGATCGACCGCGTCGAGATCAAGGACGTCTCCCTGCCGGAGAGCATGAAGCGCTCCATGGCCCGGCAGGCCGAGGCCGACCGCGACCGCCGGGCCCGCATCATCAACGCGGACGCCGAGCTCCAGGCCTCCAAGAAGCTCGCCGAGGCCGCGCAGCAGATGGCCGACACCCCCGCCGCGCTCCAACTGCGGCTGCTCCAGACGGTGACGGCGGTCGCGGCCGAGAAGAACTCGACGCTGGTCCTGCCCTTCCCGGTGGAGCTGCTGCGTTTCCTGGAGAAGGCGCACGAAGCCCCGCACGAGCACTCGCTCGAACCCCCGCACGACCAGCAGCCGCCACGGGAGCTCGGCGAGTGACACGTGCTACGCGCGTGGTTCCGGAGCCGCACGCCGGGTGATAGACACAGCGGGGTCACAGTTCCTGTCCGCCAGCAGGAGGGTTGTCCCCGTATGTCTGCGACACGACGTCAGATCCTCGCCCGCTCCGGTGCCTTGGGAGCGGGCATCGCCTTCACCGGAGCCCTCTCCGAACTCTTCGCCGGGACCGCGGCCGCGCAAGGTCTCGGCCACACCGGTTACGGCCCCCTGGTCCCCGACCCGGACGGCCTCCTCGACCTCCCGAAGGGCTTCCGCTACAAGGTCCTCTCCCGTGAGGGCGACCGGCTGCGCTCCGGCGAGGGCACCGTCCCCTCCAACCACGACGGCATGACCGCCCTGCCCGCCCGGCACGGCCGCGTCCACCTGGTCCGCAACCACGAGAACCGCCCCACGGCGACGTTCGCCGTCCCGACGGTCGAGGGCCTCACCTACGACCCGGCGGGCAAGGGCGGTTGCACGGCCCTGACCCTGGACCGGCACGGCAATGTCCTGTCCGAGCGGGTCGCCATCGCCGGCACGGCCGTCAACTGCGCGGGCGGGCCCACTCCTTGGGGCACCTGGCTCACCTGCGAGGAGACCGAGGACAAGGCCGGCACCAGCGGCTACACCAAGGACCACGGCTTCGTCTTCGAGGTCGACCCGGCCGACCCGCACCGCACCGGCGCCGTCCCGCTGACCGCGATGGGCCGCTTCCAGCACGAGGCGATCGCGATCGACCCCGGGCGCGGGATCGTCTACGAGACCGAGGACGCGTTCCTCAAGCCCTTCGGCCTCTTCTACCGCTTCCTGCCCGACCGGCCGCGCGGAGGCGTCGGTTCACTGCGCGCGGGCGGCCGGCTGCAGGCGATGCGCGTGCCGGGCGTACCCGATCTGTCGACCGTCCAGGAGCCGGGAGCGGAGTTCGGCGGCGTCGAGTGGGCCGACGTACCGGACCCGCTCGCGGCCGAGACGCCGGTGCGGCTGCAGGACTTCGGGCCGAAGGGCATCACGCACGCGCAGAAGCTGGAGGGCTGCTACTGGGGCGGGCGGTGCGTGTACTTCGTGTCGTCCTTCGCGCGCGCCGCCGACGGTTCGGCGGCCGACCACTACGGCCAGATCTGGCGCTACGACCCCGCCGCGCGCCGGCTCACCCTGGTCATCGTCTTCGGCCCGGACACGGATCTGCAGCTGCCCGGCGAGTCACCCGACAACATCTGCCTGGCCCCCAGCGGCGGCCTCATGGTCTGCGAGGACGGCAACGGCGCCCAGCACGTCTTCGGCGTCACCCGGAAGGGCGAGGTGTACGCGATGGCCCGCGGACGCCAGAACATCGGCACCCCGGACGCCCCCGAGTGGGGCGAGTTCGCCGGCGTCACCTTCTCCCCCGACGGCTCCACGATGTACGTCAACTGCTACACGCCCGGCACGACGTTCGCGGTCACCGGGCCGTGGCGCGGGTAGCGGCCGTGCGGGGGCGCGGCTAGCGTTCCGTCCATGCGACGCAGGCTCGTGATCGTCGCCGCCTCGGCGGCGGTGGGGCTGATTTCGGGGTGCGGGGGCGACGGCGGTGACACGTCCGCCCCCCCACCCAGCGCCTCGCAGCGGATCACCGTCTCCAGTCCGGCCTTCGCCGACGGCGGCACGATCCCGCGCCGCTACACCTGCGACGGCGGGAACGTCTCGCCCCCGCTGTCGTTCTCCGGGCTGCCGTCCGGCTCGAAGGGGCTCGCCGTCCTCGTCGAGGACCCCGACGCCCCGCACGGCACCTTCGTCCACTGGGTGGTGTGGAACGCGCCCCCGTCCCAGGGCGGTTGGACGACCGGGCAGGTCCCGCGGGGCGCGGAGCAGGGCCGCAACGGCTTCCGGAAGAACGGCTACGGGGGCCCCTGCCCGCCCAAGGGCCAACGGCACCGCTACGTCTTCTCCGCGTACGCCGCCGACCGCGTCCTCCACCTCGCGTCCGGCGCCTCCGCCGACGCCGTGAAGCGCGCGCTGACCGGCCACGCCCTCGCCTCCGGACACCTGACCGGGCGCTACGGCCGCTGAGCGCGCCGGTCCACCATTTGCCCGTTTTGCACGCTTATGTTCGTACGGTGATCATTCAAGTACGACAAGTGGCCGCGGCCTGCGCACTCGCCTGCGCGGCCGGCGCCGTCCTCACCGCCTGCGGCGCCCCCGAGGCGCCCCACGCCGCCCGCCCGGCACCCTCCGCCACCTCCGCCGCCCCGTCCCGGCCGCCGACCCTCGCGCCCGGCCCGGCAGGACTCGCCCGCGTCTTCACGAACGGCCCGCGCACGCGGGGCAGGACGGTCGCGCTCACCTTCGACGCCGACATGACCGCGGACGAGGGGCCGCGGGCCGCGGCCGGTGAGCGCTTCGACAATCCGCAGCTGATCGCCACACTGCGGGCGCTGAAGGTGCCGGCGACCCTGTTCATGACCGGCCGGTGGGCCGACGAGTATCCGAGCGAGGCGCGCTCCATCGGCCGCGACCCGCTGTTCGAGGTGGCCAACCACTCCTACAGCCACTACGCCTTCACCGCGAACTGCTACGGCCTGCCGACCATGTCCCCGGACCGGATGAGGACGGACGTGGAGCGGGCGTACACGGCGTTCCGCAAGGCGGGGGTGCCGGACGCGATGCCGTACTTCCGCTTCCCTGGCGGGTGTTACGACCGGCGGACGCTGCAGGCGCTGGCCCCGACCGGTGTCACCCCCGTGCAGTGGGACGTGGTGAGCGGGGACGCGTTCGCGACGGACGCCGGCGCGGTGGCGCGGCAGGTGCTCGACGGGGTGCGCCCGGGCTCGGTCGTCGTCATGCACTGCACGCGCAGCGCGGCTCCGGTCACCGAGCAGGCCGTCCGCACGGTCGTGCCCGAGCTGCGCGCCAAGGGCTTCCGGTTCGTGAAGGTGTCCGAGCTGATCGGGGCCGCAGGAGGCCACCGGTGACCGGCTGACACCGCATCGCCCGAGTCGTACCGGGGGATCACGTGCCGCGGCGGGACGAGAGCGCGCAGGCCGCCGCGGTCGCCGCCGCCGCGAGGACGGCGGCCCCGGCCGCCGGGAGCAGGGGCACCGGGACGGTGCCCGACTGCGAGCCGGTGACCAGGCCGCTGACCGCCGCCTGCGCGGGCGAGCCCGTCGCCACCACCGACAGCAGGGCCGCCAGCAGCGTCGCCGGGACCGCGCGGCCGGGCGAGCGCAGCACCGGCCAGTTGGTGAGCGCGCCGACGGCCGTGCCGAGCAGGGCGCAGGCCAGCGCGGCGAGCAGCCCGGCCGCACCCGCCGGGAGCAGCGGCACCCGGGTGTGGCGGTCGGTGCTCACCGGGTCGCTGATCAGCGCCACGAAGACGGTCGCCACCGTGCCGAGCAGGGCGGCCGCGGCGAACGCCACCAGCAGCCGGGCCAGATGGGCCCGCCCGGATCCGGAGGCGGCGGCCACGCAGGCGCGGGCCGCGGGCGGCTCGACCGTGACGCAGATCCGCACCAGCCAGGCCGCGACCGGCAGCAGGGCGGCGGCCGCGTAGCCGAGCGAGTCGAGCACCGGCTGCCCGCCCTGGAGCCCGATGCCGAGGAAGGCCGCGTAGAGGATGACCGGCGGCAGCCAGCGCTGCGAGCGCAGAAGGAGGGCGGCCTGGTAGCGCAGGAGGGCGGTCATCGGTGGCTGTCCTTCTCGTGGCTGCCGGTGTCGCTGCTGCCGGTGTCGTGGTGGACCTTGTCGTGGCTGTCCTGGTCGAGGGGGCGCACCGCCCTCACGTGCCACGGCGGGCGGGCCGTCAGCAGGGTGCGCAGCACGACGTCCGAGTGGGACGCGGGGACGGTGAGGCGGAAGCGGCCCGGCGCGGTCTCCTCCGCCGCGACGACGGCATCCGAAGCACCGGTGGGCGGCCGGGCGCCCGGCGGGCCCTGCGCGTCGACCACGACCCGCGGACCGTCGTCCGCCGCGGCGACCTCCCGCGTACGGCACTCCAGGGCACCGTCGCGCACCGTGCACGTCGTGTCCGGCGCTCCCGCGAGGCGGCCCGGGTCGTGGTCCACGAACACGACGGCCCCGCCCGCCGCCGTGCGCTCCGCGACCGCGCGCTCCAGTTCGCCGCGGGCGGCGGTGTCCAGGCCCGTCCAGGCCTCGTCGAGGACGAGCAGCTCCGGCTCGGCGAGCAGCGCCTGCGCCACGGCGACCTTCTGGCTGCTGCCCTTGGACAACCGCGCCATGGGGGTGCTGGCGTAGCCGGCGGCGCCGAACCGCTCCAGCCACTCGCCGGCGGCGCGGAGCGCGGTCGCGCGGGACAGACCGTGGATCGTGCCGAGGTGGGCGAGATAGCCGTGCGCGGTGAACGGGAGGGCCGACGGGAACCGTTCGGGGACGTAGGCGGTGCGGGGGCGGCCGGTGATCCGGCCCTCGGTGGGGGCGTCGATGCCGGCCAGGAGCCGCAGCAGTGTGGACTTGCCGGTGCCGTTCGCCCCCTCGACGCGGGTCAGCGTGCCCGGTGCCAGGGCGAGGTCGACGCCGCGCAGCACCCAAGGGCCGCGCAGCCCGTAGCGGCGGCCGACGCCGTCCAGCCGAAGATCGCGTCGCATGCGGGCATCCTCCCAAAGGGGCACCGTCCGGCGCCCCCTTAAAGTTGGCCGGTGTGAACCATGAAGCGACGTCCTCCGCCGACAGCCCGTTCCGTTCCGAGCCCGGCGAGCGGGACCGGGCACCGCAGTTCGTGCTGCCCCTCGTCGTGCGCATCGAGAAGGCGTCGCCGCCCGCCCGCACCGACGCGCTGGAGACCGCCGCCCGCGCCGTGCTCGTGATGCTCAGCGACGAGCGGTCCCTCGGGGACGGCGAGTGGGCCGAGGCGGTGCGGGACTGGCAGGACGCCCGGATCCGCAAGGTGGTGCGGCGCGCCCGCGGCGCCGAGTGGCGGCGGGCCGAGGCCCTGCCCGGCATCACGGAGAGCGGGAAGTCGGCCGAGGTGCGGGTGTTCCCGCCCGTGCCGCTCGACGGCTGGCCCAAGGATCTGGCGAAACTGCAGGTGTCCGGCACCGATCTCGACGACCCGGAGCCGCCGGCCGCGCCGGACCCGGCCCTCCCGGTCCTGTGGCTCAACCCGGGCCTGGACATGTCCGCGGGCAAGGCGATGGCCCAGGCGGGCCACGCCGCCCAACTGGCCTGGTGGGACCTGCCGGACGAGGACCGGGCCGCCTGGCGCGACAGCGGCTTCGCGCTCGCCGTGCGCACCGCCGACCCGGCGCGCTGGGACGAACTGACGTCCAGTGGGCTGCCGTTGGTGCGCGACGCGGGCTTCACGGAGATCGCCCCGGGCTCCTGCACCGTGGTGGCCGACCACCCGGCACTCCGCTGACCAGGAGGCTTTGCCGAACGATGTGATTCTTTACCCGTTGTTTGAACGACGGGTGCGCCCCGCGCGTATCTCCCGGCACCAGTCGGTTCCCCCCGGGAGGTCTCCTTGAGCATGCGGATCAACGGCTCGGCCCTGCTCGGCGCGGCCCTCGTCGCCACCCTCGGTGTGCTGGTGTTCCCCGTGTGGCAGTACGCCGACCGGCTCGGCACCGGACAGGCGAACGTGGCGGCGGGGACCGTGAACACCGAGTGGGGCCCGCTGACCGCCGCCGACCGCGATCTGATCGTGCGGGTGCGGCTGGCCGGGCTGTGGGAGCTGCCCGCCGGGCAGCAGGCGATCGAGCGCGCCCCCAGCCGGGCGATCAGGGAGGCCGGCGACCACCTCGTCGTCGGCCACACCGACCTGGACAAGCGGGTGCGCATCGTCGCGGCCCGGCTCGGCGTCCCCCTGCCGAACCAGCCGAACGAGCAACAGCAGGGCTGGCTGCGGCAGATGGACGCGGCGACGGGCACGGCGTACGAGTACACCTTCGTCAACCTGCTGCGCTCCGCGCACGGCAAGATCTTCCCGGCCATCGGCACCGTCCGGAACACCACCCGCAACTCCCTCGTACGGCAGCTGGCCTCGGACGCCAACCAGACGGTGCTCGACCACATCACGATCCTGGAGAAGACCGGCAGGGTCGACTTCGACGCCATCGCCAACGACGCGGTCTCCGGCACCACCGCCAGCCCGACCGGCCCGCCCGCGCCGGTCCCCGGCCAGGTGGCGCCCTCGGCGCCGGCCGCGGAGGGCGGCGGCGACATCAGGACGACCTCGCGCCCCTCCCCGGGCGCACCCGGCACGGTCAACACGGACCGGCCCGATCCGGCGGACCCGCAGGGCCTGCTGGAGTGAGCCGCGAACCTCAAATCTTGCTCTGAAGGTGGGCGGGCAGGGATTCGGGCCCGGACAGCGGGGCCATACCTCCGTCACGTCAAGGACGACGTGACGGAGGAGACGCATCGCCGCGGACGCGAGGACCGGGACACGGCCGAGGAGGGGGACGGACATGGAGCGACTGGGAACGGGCATCGGGTGGCGGCCGGAGATCGCCGACGCCGTGGAGCGCATGCCGGGCATCGACTGGGTCGAGGCCGTGTCCGAGAACGTGTGCCCCGGGCACCTGCCCGCGTCGCTGCGGCGGCTGCGCGCCCGCGGCGTCACCGTCGTCCCGCACGGCGTCTCGCTCGGCCTCGGCGGCGCCGACCGTCCGGACGCCGGACGGCTCGCCGCGCTCGCCGAGCGGGCCGAGGCACTGGGATCGCCGCTGGTCACCGAGCACATCGCGTTCGTACGGGCGGGCGGCCCGCTGACCGCCTCCCCGCTCCTGGAGGCCGGGCACCTGCTGCCCGTGCCGCGCACCCGGGACGCCCTCGACGTGCTGTGCGAGAACGTCCGCATCGCGCAGGACGCGCTGCCGGTGCCGCTCGCCGTCGAGAACATCGCCGCCCTGATCTCCTGGCCGGGCGAGGAGATGACCGAGGGGCAGTTCCTGTACGAGCTCGCCGACCGGACCGGCGTACGGCTCCTGATCGACGTGGCCAACCTGCACACCAACCACGTCAACCGCGGCGAGGACCCGGCGAAGGCGCTCGCCGAGCTTCCCCTGGAGGCCATCGCCTACGTCCATGTCGCGGGCGGCTTCGCGCGCGACGGCGTCTGGCACGACAGCCACGCCCACCCGGTCCCGCAGCCGGTCCTCGACATCCTCACCGACCTCGCCTCCCGGGTCTCACCGCCTGGCGTGCTGCTGGAGCGGGACGAGAACTTCCCCGAACCGGCCGAGTTGGAAGGGGAGTTGAAGGCGATCCGGGTGGCCGTCGAGAAGGGGCGGGCCCGGCGGGACGAGCGGGAGGCGGTGGCCGGCACCGGCGCCCGGGCCGCCCCCTCCTCCGCCACCCACGCCGCCCGCCAGCGCCTCGCGCTCGCCCAGACCGCGCTGCTGTCCGCGCTCGTCGCCGGGACTCCCGTGCCGGAGGGGTTCGACCGGGTGCGGCTGGGGATGCAGGCGCGGGCACTCGCCGGGAAGCGGGCGGACGTCGTGGCCAAGGTGGCGCCCGAACTGCCGGAGATCCTCGGCGGGACGTACCGGACCGCCTTCCTCGCCTACGCCCACGGGCACCCGATGACGGGCGGCTACCGCAGGGACGCCCTGGACTTCGCCGGGCATCTGCTGCTCGACGGACACCTCGAGGAGGGCCGCGTCCGGCGGGAGCTCAGGGCGTGGTGGCTGGAGCGGTCGGGTCCCCGACCGAGGTCGCAGCGGGTGGCGCGGGTGGCCCGGCGGGTGCTGCTGCACCGCTGAGGGGGCGCTCGAACCCCGCAGTAATATGCGGTGCCGTACAGGAGGCACCATGCGACCCCGACCACCCCTCAAGGGCCGAGGCATAGTCAGCGGCACCGGCGTCATCGTCATCGGCCTGATGGCCACCCTGCTCGCGCTGATCTTCCCGATCTGGTCCTACGCCGACCGATCGGGCACCGGCACGGGCACCGCGGCCGGCACGCTGAGCGCCCACACCGTGCCGACCCGGTACGGTCCGCTGTCCGACCTCGACCGCGACTTCGTCACCCGGGTCCGGCTGGCCGGGCTGTGGGAGCTGCCCGCCGGGCAGGAGGCCGAGCAGAAGGGCACCACCGAGGCCGTACGCACGGCGGGGCAGCACCTGGTGGAGGGGCACACCTTCCTCGACCAGCGGGTGCGGGACGTGGCCGCCAAGCTCGGGCTCCGGCTGCCCAACGAGCCCAACGCCCAGCAGCGGCAGTGGCTCGCCACCCTGAACGCGGCCCAGGGCACGGACTACGACCGCCAGTTCGTGAACATCGCGCGGCTGGCGCACGGCAAGGTGTTCTCCCTCGTCGCCCAGGTCCGCGCGACCACCCGCAACGCGCAGGTGCGCTCGCTCGCCGACGACGCCAACACGACCGTGCTGGACCACATCAAGGTCCTGGAGGCCACGGGGTACGTGGACTGGAACGCGCTCGCCCAGGACATGGCCTCGGCGAGCACACCCCCGCTCACCGGCTCCCCGGCCCCGCCCGGCCCGGCGGCGGACCCGAGCCCGGCCACGCCCGTCACGGCGTCGCCGTCCCCGACCTACCCGCTCCCGCCGCCCGCCTCCAGCCCGCCGCCGTGACGGGCGGACCAAACGGAACGTCACATACCGGCGACGCCTTGTCCGTATTGTGAACAGGGCATGGCGTTCCCCAGAGCATCTGGCATAGAAACGCGGCATGTTCTGGGTCCTTCTCCTGCTGCTGGCCTGGGCCGCGGCCGGCACCGCGTGCACACGCCTGTGCCTGGCCGCCGTACGCGCGGCGGCCGGCGACGCGGACGTCCGAGGAGACGCCAGGCGTCATGAGCTGACCCTCTACGAGGCCGCCTTCCTGTCCGGCGGGCCCGGCCGGGTCGCCGACCTGACCATGATCTCGATGGCCAGACAGCGGCGGCTGCTGCTCGCCCACACCGGCTGGGCCACGGTGGTCGACCCGCGCGGCCGGGACGACATGGAGCGGTCGGTCATCGGGGCCATCGGGCCCGAGGGGCAGAGCCGCATCGCCCCCGTACGGGCGGCCGCAGCCTCCGCGGACGCCGTCGCCGGTCTCGCCGACCGGCTCGTCGACGCGGGACTGGCCGTGCCCGCAGGCGCCCGCACCACCGTCGCGGCCGGCGTGCGCCAGGTGCGGCTCGCCGCGCTCGCGGTGCTCGCCCTGGGTGCGACCGCGCTGCTGGTGCCCGCCCAGCCGGACATGCCGCGCGCCCTGGTCGCCCTCTGGTTCGCGCTGCCGCTCGCGCTGACCCTGAGCTGCCTGGCCATAGCGCGGGTCGAGGTCCACCCGTACTCGCGCTGGGCCTCTCCCGCCGGGCAGCGGCTGCTGGGCGCCCTGACCCGGCGCGCCACGAGCGGCGACGACCGTACGTACCTCACCACCGTGGCCGTACGAGGCGTCCGCGCGATCGGCGAACCGGACCTGCGCGCGGCCTTCGCACACCGCGACCAGCCCTGGCGCGAACCGCACATCGGGGGCGCATAGGGGGCATTGGCGCCGACACCTCCTCTTGGTGCTTGCCTTCTCCATACACCGAACGAAACATCCCTTTTGTCGCTGCCATGCACCGAAGGGATACGTCATGAGAGCTGCCGCCCTCTACTCGGCCGCCGGATCCTTGCTCCTGACCGCCCTGGCGCTGGCCCCGGCCGGGAGCGCACCGGCCGCGCCGGGTGCGGCGGGTGCGGCGGCTGCCCCCGGCGCGGCCGAGCTGCGGGGCACGGCAGTGGCGGCCGCGCGGGCCCGGGCGGCCGGCATCGCCTTCGGGAAGTGCTCCGACGTCAAGGACATGCCCGGCGCCATGCAGTGCGGCACGGTGTCCGTCCCTCTCGACTACGCCCACCCCGCCGGCAAGCAGATCAAGCTGACCGTCACGCGGGTGGCCGCCACGCACAAGGACCCGCACAACAGCAAGGTGCGGGTGCGGCGGCAGGGCGCGCTGGTCTACAACCCCGGCGGCCCGGGCGGCGACGGCCGGTACTTCCCGCTCGTCGGCCTGCTCCCGGAGTGGAAGCGCATCGCCTCCGCCTACGACCTGGTCGGCTACTCCCCGCGCGGCGTCGGCCTGTCCGCGCCGCTGTCCTGCGAGGACCCGGGGCGGTTCTACAAGGCGCCGTCGCAGGCGCCCACGCACCCGTCGGAGTCGTACAAGAAAGAGCGCATCGCGCAGGCGAAGGCCTACGCGCAGGGCTGCGCCAAGCGGTCGGGCAGCGGGCTGCGGCACTTCAACTCCCTCAACAACGCGCGTGACCTGGACGTGCTGAGGGCGGCGCTGGGCGAGCAGAAGCTGACGTTCATGGGGGCGTCGTACGGCACCTACTTCGGGGCCCTGTACGCGACGCTGTTCCCCTCGCACGTGCGGCGGATGGTGTTCGACTCGGCGGTGAACCCGGCGCCCGAGCAGATCTGGTACCGCAACAACCTCGACCAGTCGGCCGCGTTCGAGAGCCGCTGGACGGACTTCCGGCAGTGGATCGCCCGGCACGACGACGTGTACGGGCTGGGCACGACCGTGGCGACCGTCCAGCACAACTACGCCAAGGCGAGCGCGCAGCTGGCCGCCCAGCCGGCCGGGGGCAAGGTGGGTCCCGCGGAACTCCAGGCCGCGTTCCTGTCGGCCGGCTACTACGACGACTACTGGCCGCGGCGCGCCCAGGCGCTGTCGGCGTATCTGAAGGGCGACCCGAAGCCGCTCGTCGAGCAGGCGGGGCCGGCCACGGAGGCGGCGGCCGAGGCGGAGAACTCCAACGCGGTCTACACGGCCGTCGAGTGCAACGACTCCGCCTGGCCGACCGACTTCAAGGTCTGGGACCGCGACAACACGCGGCTCGCGCGCGTGGCGCCGTTCGAGACCTGGGACAACGCGTGGATGAACCTGCCGTGCGCCTACTGGCCGGCGCCCCGGCAGCAGCCGCTGGACGTGCGGACCGGGCCCGGTGAGCTGCCGACGACGCTGATCCTGGCCGCGGAGCGGGACGCTGCGACACCGTACGACGGCGCCCTGGAGATGCAGCGGCGGCTGTCCGGCTCGGTCCTGGTGACCGAGCGGGACGCGGGCACGCACGGCATCGCCGGCGGCCCCAACAAGTGCGTCAACGGCTACCTCGACGCCTACCTGCTGGACGGCCGCACGCCGGACCGGCGCGCCTCCTGCGCCCCGCACACCGAGCCCAAGCCCTCAACCACCGCCCGAGCCCACCAGACCCCCCTCAAGGACACCCTGAAGGGCAAGACCGCCAGAGGCTGACGCCGGCCCGCGGGCCACCACCGGCGGCTTCCGCTCAGGCCAGGTCCGCGATCAGTTCCGCGATGTCCTTGCGGCGGCCCGTGTAGAACGGGATTTCCTCGCGGACGTGGCGGCGGGCCTCGGAGCCGCGCAGGTGGCGCATGAGGTCGACGATGCGGTGCAGTTCGTCGGCCTCGAAGGCCAGGATCCACTCGTAGTCGCCGAGGGAGAACGAGGCGACCGTGTTGGCGCGCACGTCCGGGAAGCCCCGCGCCATCTTGCCGTGGTCGGCGAGCATGCGGCGGCGGTCCTCGTCGGGCAGCAGGTACCAGTCGTAGGAGCGCACGAAGGGGTACACGCTGACGTAGTTGCGCGGCGTCTCGTCGGCGAGGAACGCGGGGATGTGCGAGCGGTTGAACTCGGCGGGGCGGTGCAGCGCCATGTTCGACCAGACCGGCTCGAGCGCGCGGCCGAGCCTCGTGCGGCGGAAGAGGTTGTACGCCTCCTGCAGCTGGTCCGCGGTCTCCGCGTGCCACCAGATCATGAGGTCGGCGTCGGCGCGCAGGCCCGAGAGGTCGTACGTGCCGCGGATCGTCACGTCCTTCGCGGCGAGCTGGTCGAACAGCTCCTGGACCTCGTCGGCGTAACCCGCCCGCTCGGCGGGCAGCACGTCCTTCAGCTTGAAGACGGACCACAGCGTGTAGCGGATGACCTCGTTGAGGTCCTTGGCCAGCTTGCCCTTGTTGGGGATCCTGCCGGGCTCGGTGGTGGGGGCGTCGTCGCTCATGTCCCCTATTCTCCCGCTCCGCCGTGCAGACTCTGCACCGGGTTGGCGGTGAGCTCCTGCACACCCCTCAGGTCGCCTTCCAGCTGGTCCACCGCCGCGTACGCGCTCGCGATGCACGCCGGGATGCCGACCCCGTCGAACTGCGCGCCGCACAGGGCGAGACCCGGCAGCTTGGCGACGTGCTCGCGGACACGGGCCACGCGCGCGTGGTGGCCGACGGGGTACTGCGGCAGGCCGTCGGTCCAGCGGGTGACACGCGTCTCGACCGGCTCGGCGTCGAGGCCGGTGGCCTCGCGCAGGTCGTGGCGGGAGAGGTCCACCAGGTCGGCGTCCTCGCGCCCGAGGATCTCCGTCTCGCCGTACCGCCCGACCGAGGTGCGCAGGACCAGCAGCTCGGGGTTGTCGTCCGCGATCCAGCCCCACTTCCGGGAGGCGAACGTCGACGCCTTGATGGTGCGCCCGTCGACCGGCGGCACGAGGAAGCCGCTGCCCTCGGGCAGGGCCGCCTCCTCCCGGCGGTAGGCGAGGGTGATCAGGGCCATGGACGCGTACTCCACGGCGGCGAGTTCGGTCGCGGCGGCCGGCGCCTCGGCCCGCAGCAGTGCGGCGGCGGCCGGGGCGGGCACGGCGACGATCACGGCGTCCGCGCGCAGCACGCGGTCACCGGCGACGACGCGCCAGGTCCCGCCGCCCTCACGGCGCAGCTCGGTGACCGCGGCCCCGGTGACGATCTCGCCGCCCCGGGCCCGCACCGACGCGGCCACCGCGAGCGGCAGGCTGCCCACGCCGCCCTCGATGCCCATGAACACGGGGCCGGTCTGCTGCGCCGCGGCGGCCCTGGCCTGGATCTCGCGGACCGCCTCGGTGAGCGAGTCGTGCGTCAGCGCGGCCTGGTAGAGCTGCGGGACCGCCGAGCGCATCGAGATGCGGTACGCGTCGCCCGCGTAGACACCGCCGAGCAGGGGTTCCACCAGGCGGTCGACGACCTCCCGGCCGAGCCGCGCCGCCACGTACTCCCCGACCGCCACGTCGTCGCCGACCTCCGTGCGGGGCAGGTCGGCGTCGCGCTCGATGCGGGCGAGGCCCTCGTCGGACAGCACGCCGGCCAGGGCGGCGGCGGTCCCGGGGACGCCCATGACATGGCCCTTGGGCATGGGGCGCAGGGCACCGCGCGTCCAGATGGAGGCGGTGGCGGTGGCCGGCGGCCGGAGGCGCTCGTCGAGGCCCACCTCGCGCGCGAGGGCCACCGCCTCCGGCCTGCGGGCCAGCAGGGACTCGGCGCCGAGGTCCACGCGCGTGCCGGCGATCTCGCCCGGCAGCAGCTTGCCGCCGACCCGGTCCGACGCCTCCAGCACGGTCACCCGCGCACCGCGCCCGAGCAGCCGGTGCGCCGCGGCCAGCCCGGCGATCCCGGCCCCGATGACGACGACCTGCCCCGCACCCGTGCGGCTCTCCTGTTCGCGCATGTCACCAGCCTCTCAGACCCCGCTGACAGACCGTCGGCGGCCCGGTGTCCGGGACGAGTCCCGACCGTGACCGCATCGGGACCGTGCGGGTCCAACGTCCCGACCCCTTCGGGCGTCGAAGAAGCGTCAGACGTCACCACCCTCGGGGGTTCAGCACATGCGCTCACCGCATCCCGTACGACCCGTACCGGCCCTGGCCGCAGTCCTGCTCGCCGCGACGCTCGCGCTGACCGGATGCAGCGCGGGCGGCAGCGACTCCTCCAGCAAGGCGGCGGGCGACAAACCCGCCGCGCAGAGCGACGCCAAGGGCTCCGCGCCGGGCGGTGAGAAGGGCGCGGGCGGCGCCCAGCAGGCCCGGGCGCCCCGGCTCACCAGCAGCATCATCCGCACCGCCTCACTGACCGTGCAGGTCAAGGACGTGCCGAAGGCCCTCGACGAGGCCCGCACCACCACCGAGAACGCGGGCGGCTACGTCGGCGACGAGACGACCACGCGGGACGAGAAGGGCCGCGAGCGCACCCGGGTCGTGCTGCGCGTGCCGGTCGAGAAGTACGACGAGGTCCTCGCCGACCTCCAGGGCGCGGGCAAGCTGCTCGACCGCACCGCGAAGGCCGAGGACGTCACGGACCAGGTCGTCGACGTAGACAGCCGCATCAGGTCGCAGCGCGCGAGCGTGGTCCGGGTCCGTGAGCTGATGGACCAGGCCACCAAGCTCAGCGACGTGGTGGAGCTGGAGGGCGAGTTGAGCAGCCGGGAGGCCGACCTGGAGGCGCTGCTCGCCCAGCAGGCGTCGCTGAAGGACCGCACGAGCCTGGCCACGATCACCCTCTCCCTGTCGGAGACCCCGGTGAAGACGGCCGCCGAGGACGAGAGCCCCGGGTTCGTGGACGCGCTCGCGGGCGGCTGGGACGCGTTCGTGACCATGCTGCGCTGGCTGGCGGTGGTGATCGGCGCGGTGCTGCCGTTCGCCGCGGTGGCCGCCCTGATCGTGCTGGCCTGGCTGCGGCTGGTCCGGCCCCGGCTGCCGCGCCGCCCGGCCCACGCGCCCGCGACGAGCGCGCTCGGCCCGCTGCCGGCGGCTCCTCCCGTTCCCGGCGGCGGCACGCGCAAGGGCGGCGACGAGGACTGAAATGCCCTGCCCCCGTAGCGTGTTCACATGAACATGAGCGCTGCACGGGAACGACTGGTGGTGATCGGCGGCGGGGGGGCGGGGAGGGGCGCGGCGTCACAAGAACACCCACCCAAAGACCCCCACGCGCTGGAGACCGTCGCCCTCTCGCGCCGCCCCCCTCCCCCCCCCCCCCCCTCTCCCCCCCCCCCCCCCCCCCCCCC